>NZ_JBIRGM010000013.1:0-160046 GCF_044328025.1 Streptomyces sp. NPDC018000 | reverse complement strand
TCCCCGAGGGACAAGAACTCCGCAGGTGTGATGCTTGTCCGGGCTGGTCTGGACCCGGCTGGTGCTGATCGTGGAAGACCTGACCAGGCGCTGCCTGGCCAGGCAGCGTGAGCTAGAAATCCCCACTCAGCCCCGAAGGAGGGAATCCCCTTCCTTCAGGGAGGGGAGCAGTCAATGAGCGAAACCTCCTGCACACACAACACACACGGGGCCGGGCGGCAGACGCGGCCGGCCCGTCGGCGAGAACCAGCGCCCGGCATGCCGCCGGCGTTCCCCACGCATCCCGCAGGGGGCGTGCCTTGCGCAGCCACAGCGACAGGTCCAGCTCCTGCGTGTACCCCACCGCGCCGTGCAACTGCAGTGCCGTCCGTGCCGCCGCGTACCCGGCCTTGCCTGCCGCCACCTTGGCCGCCGCCACCTCGGCACCGGAGCCCGGCGCGTCCTTGGCGAGGGCGAGGGCCGCCCCGTACAGCAGCGGGCGGGCGAACTCCAGCCCGATCAGGGTGTCCGCCAGCATTTGCCACCCCCAGCCGCCCCATTTTCGCTACGGAGTGACCCGGCCACCGTCCAGGTCGGTACCGTGCTGTGGACGAACTCTGTACGGACGAACCGGTAACGCCCAGCGCACCGTGGTTCGTCCGGCGCCTGGGAGGTGCCCTGATGCTGGAGGAAGCCGAGGAGATCGGTCGTCGTGCACGGAGGGCAAGGCTGCGGCTCGGGATGCCGCAGGCGGACCTGGCCGCTGCTCTCGGTAAGTCTCAGGGCTGGGTGTCGAAGATGGAGCGCGGTCTGATCGAGCTGGACCGGGTCGGGCTGCTCAACCAGGTGGCCGCCGAGCTGCACATCCACCCGAACGACCTGATCGGCCGCCCGTACGCGAGCTCCCCCGACGACAACCAGTGGCAGGTCGCGGCTTCGTCGATCCTGCGGGAGTTGCGCCGGTACGACCTCACTCCCGTGTTCGACGGGGTGCCGAGGCCCGCGCCGCAACTGTGGCGGGAGGTAACGCGCCTGCACCGGCTGCGGGACACAGCGTCCAACACCGCCATCCTCCGTGTGTTGCCGGATCTCTTTCGCGAAGCCCGGGCTCTGGCAGAGGTCTCCGACGGTCACGAGCGGGAAGAGGCGTACGCGGTCTACGCGGTGTGCTGCAAGTTCGCGCACACCGCCGCCCACGCGCTCGGCCACCCGGAACTGGTCGCGATGGCCTGCGAGCGAGCCGCCTGGTCTGCCCGTCTGTCCGGGGATCCGGTGTTGCCGGCGGTCGCGGATTGGATGCGGGTGTGGGACATGTGGGCCACCGCCGACTGGGCCGATGCGTTGACGCTCTCGGACAAGGCGATCGGGACGGTGCAACAGGCGTACGAGCACGGTGATCCATTGGCCGTACGCGCCTGGGGAACGCTTCAGCTACGCGCCGCCGTATCAGCAGCACGGGCCGGGCGGAGTATCGAGGCCGAGGACCGGATCGGACACGCGAAGGACGCCGCCGCGCAGATGGACATCTATACGGGGGCGCCGGTCTACGACCGGCACTCGCTGACCTTCTCGGCCGGGAACGTGCAGATCCACGCAATCAGTGTGGCCCTGGAGATGGGTCAGCAGAGCAAGGCCCTGGAGATAAACCGGCGCACCAGCCCGGAGCTGGTCGGCGCGCTGCCCAACTCCCGCCAGGGCCACCACCACATGGACGTTGCGCGCGCCTGGCTATGGGACGGAAACCGGGACAAGGCGCTCGGCGAGCTGGAGACCGCGGAGCGGATCGCGCCACAACTTGTCCGCAACCATCCCATCGCACGCTCGACACTGCGCAGCATCGTCTATGCCGAACGGGCCGTCACGCGCGAGAAGTTGCGGCGCATGTCCGCCCGCTTCCACCTGGATGGATAGAGGTCGTATTCCTCCGGTTCATATTCGCCCGCTGCCTCATCTCTAGCTTCGAGGCATGACAGGACGACCAACTCCCCATTTGCCGTCGCAGGGGGCCGGGTTAGGCACGGCGGCCCCCTTCTACCCCCAGCTCGGCGACCTCGCTGCCGACACCGCCAAAGGGGGCCGCGTCGGCGTTGTCGTGCTCCTCCCCCGCGACGGCGCGAACACCTACCACCTCCGCCCACCGAGCGGAGGCGAAGTATGGTCCACGCCCGCCGACGGCACGACCCTGCGGCCCGTGCCTGCCAAAGTCACCCATGCCACTCTGCTGCCCCGCGACGCGGTCTACGACCAACGCGCCAGCCAGGGCTCACTGGCCATCCGAGTGCACCACGAAGACGGCAGCAGCAGTGAGTCGGTGCTGATCCTGACGTCGGCCGACATGGAGAGGCTGAATGCCCAGACCGAGCGCATCCTCGCCAAGCGTGAGCGCTCGCTCGGAGACTCGCCGTGACGCGATCCGGCCAACACCGCATGGGCCGCCGAGTCGCCGCAGAACGTAGCGACTCCGCCAGCAGCGTGGCCCTGGCCGTTCTCGCACTGCTCGGTCTCGCCGGCCCTTCCTGGGCCTTGCGGCACCAAGCGGCCCACCTGCTGTCGGTCGAACGGCCTACGCCGATATCCAGGCCGGAGACCTGCGAGCCCCGCATTTAGAACGCTCCGGTGTGCGGCCGGCTTCATCCCCGCGTAGGCATGCCAGAGCAGCCAGGCTTCGACGTGCCGCGCCGGTGGAGCGACCCGCGCACGCCTGTCCACCCGCAGTGCAGAGCCGCCCGGCAGGCCAGCGGCTCGGAGCACCGTCGGGACGGCACTCACAGCAGTACGCGTCGCACAACACGACGGGTCCGCCAGCCCTGCCTGGAGGTGGACCACGCCACAGGGAGGAACACCATGGACATCCCGTACATCGTCATCGACCAGCTCGACCCCGATCAGCAGTGGGTGTGGAAGACACACTTCGGCGATGCCGACCGGCCCCGCTACATTGAGGAGGGCGTCTGGCGCCGAACTCAGGAGCAAGCGACCGCCCGGCAGTCCGGCTGGTCCACCAGGGACGATGCGCGCCGACGCATCATCCACTACCGCTATCGGTACGGCCTCGTGCCGACTACAGCTGCCCCGGCAATCGGGCTGACAGACCTGTACCTCTACCACTCCGCGACCGCACCGGCCGAGGAGATTGCCACCCACCACGACAGCCTCCGGGCCTCGCTCGCGGTCGGTGGCTGGAAGGAGTGCCCCGGCGGAGGGCTGTGGATGCGCCGCGACCTGAAGTGCCGGATCACCCCGTACGACACACACCCGCAGGATGCCGCAGCCGGGCGCACCCTCCCACCGAACTACCGGACCGTCGATGTCCAGATCACCTCAGCCACCTACTCACCTCCGCCCTCGGTCCCGCAACTCCCGTGGAGCGTGCTCTCCACCGGCATCCGCACCAAGGATCGGGCCGGCAAGCCCACTGTGATTCCCGACCTGTCCGTCCTGGCCGACTTCCTGCCCTTCCAGGTAGAGATCGGCTGCGGCATCTCCGTTGAAGCAGGCATCCCACCGCTGCATCGGCTTCATGAGATCTACCGGGTCACCGACCGCCAAGGCCACGAGCCGCGCGAGCACCGCTTCACCCTCTCCCCGGCCGACGACCCGCTGCTGCGGGAGGTGCTGACCGAGCCGGAGGAGAAGACAGCGGAGTTCGTCGAAATGTTCCGTGCCTGCTTCCTTGCCGAGCCGACCCCGGCCATGTGGGCGCTGAAGGAACTCCAGGACACCGGCCACCTCGTCGGGCCGGTCATCACCAACAACTTCGACGTCCTGGCCGCCCGCGCCGGCCTCGACGAGTGCTTCATGCGCCGCTACGACCAGGCCGTACCCGACGTGGAGTTCATCGACGGTGCCAAGGCTCTCCTTGTCATCGGGCTGCATGCCGACCGCCGGAAGGTCCAGGCCCGGGCCCGTGAGCGCGGCATGGAGATCGTCTATTTGGACCCCGAGGGCTTCTGGCACGACGGCACGTTCATGCCATACCTGCTGGAAGGGCCACAGGATGGGGACCGGGTGTGCCGCGCCACAGCTGCCCATGCTCTGCCGGAACTCGTCAACCTGCTGAAAATCCATGCTGGTTGATTCACCTGCACGATGAGGTCCGGGCCGGTTGCGGGCGCTAGCGTGGCGCCGCGACCGACCCGGACCAACCGGGCGGCAAGAAGGAAAGGGGCGTCGGTGCCATGCGCGTATCCGTCATCGGCTGCGGTCATCTGGGCATCCCGCACGCTGCGGCGATGGCCGAGATCGGCCACGAAGTTATCGGCGTGGACCTCGACCAGTCGAAGATCGACCGGTTGAACGCCGGTGAGTGCCCCATCTACGAGGAGGGCCTGCCCGAACTTCTGGCCACCCACACCGCGTCCGGACAGCTTCGATTCACCACCGACCTTGCCGAGGCTGCCGCCTTCGCCGACGTTCACTTCCTCGCGGTCGGCACGCCGATCGACGCCGACGGCCGTAGCTATGACACCGGCCAGGTCTTCGGCGCCGCGCGCGCCCTCGCCCCGTACCTGAACCGCCCCACCGTCATCGTCGGCAAGTCCACGGTTACCGTCGGCACCACCCGCGACCTCGCAGCGCTCCTGGACCGGCTCTCGCCCGCAGGGGAAGACGTCGAGGTCGTCTGGAACCCGGAGTTCCTCCGCGAAGGTCACGCCATCGAAGACACCTTGCGCCCCGACCGCATCGTCGTCGGCGTGCCCTCCCCACACGCCGAAGACGTCGTACGGCAGGTCTACGCACCCCTCCTCCGCGACCAGGTCCCGCTTTTTGTCACCGACCCCACCACCGCCGAACTCATCAAGGGCGCCGCCAACGCCTACCTCGGCATGAAAATCTCCTTCATCAACGGCGTCGCTGACATGTGCGCTGCCGCCGGTGCTGATGTCCATCAGCTCACCGAAGCCATCGGTGTCGATCCACGCATCGGTCGCGGCGGCCTCAACGCCGGGCCCGGCTACGGCGGCGGCTGCCTGCCCAAGGACGTGCGCGCCTTCACCGCCTCCGCTCAGGCCCTCGGCGCCCTCGACGCCGCCACCCTGCTACGGTCCGCCGAGCAGGTCAACGAGTCTCGTCCCGCCGCCACACTGGCGCTCATCGAGAAGACCCTCGGCCGACCGGTCGACGGCGTCCGCATCACCGTTTGGGGCGCCTCTTTCAAGGCCGGCACCGATGACGTACGCGAATCCCCGGCTCTGGCCATCGCCACCCTCATGCACCAGCGTGGCGCGGCCGTCACCGTCCATGACCCCCACGCCGTCACCGCCGCACTGCGGCGCAGCCCCGAACTCGACTACACCGAAGACCTGAACGATTCCGCCATGGGTGCCGAGCTGATCGTGCTCGCCACCGAATGGCCGCAGTTCCGCGACGCCGACCCCAAGGCCCTCGCAACCCTGGTCGCCAGCCCGGTCCTTGTGGACCTCCGCAACCTCCTCCACGCCGACAGCTGGCGCATGGCCGGATGGACCGTGCGCCAGCTCGGCCGCCCCGCGCAGGAATAGCGCACCCGGCCAGGCACAGGGCCGGCCACCGTCGCACCCGCAGGGGCGGCGAAACCGCTGCCGTCCGACCCTCCTTCGACCATCCCCGCGCCGGTGGCTGTGTCCGTCCCGTGACACGGCCGCCGGCCTGTGCTGTACGCCTACCGTGAGCCCAGGTGGACGGTGGCTGAGGCGCCGAGCGGGCTTGTTCCTGCCAGCACCAGCGCCCGGCACGCCCCCGGCGTTCCCCACGCATTCCGCAGGGGGCGTGCCTTGCGCAGCCACAGCGACAGGTCCAGCTCCTGCGTGTACCCCACCGCACCGTGCAACTGCAGTGCCGTCCGTGCCGCCGCGTACGCGGCCTCGCCCGCCGCCACCTTGGCCGCCGCCACCTCGGCACCGGAGCCCGGCGCGTCCTCGGCGAGGGCGAGGGCTGCCCCGTACAGCAGCGGGCGGGCGAACTCCAGCCCGATCAGGGTGTCCGCGAGCCGGTGCTTGACCGCCTGGAAGGAGCCGATGGCCGTACCGAACTGGGTGCGCTGCTTCACATACCCGACCGTGGCCCGCAGCAGTGCCTCGCCCGTGCCGAGCGCCTGCGCCGCCGTCGCGAACGCCGCCCACCGGGCGGCCCGCGCCGCCGACTCCGCCACCCTGGGCCCGGACGCGAGCAGCTCTCCGCCCGGTTCGCGGCGCCACAGCCGTCGGGCCGGGTCGGACGACACGCTGAGCGCGCCGGGTCCGGGCGAGAGCCACAGCTCGTCACCGGTCACCGTGAACACGGCGTCCACGGCATCCGCGTCCAGCGCATAGGGCCCGTATTCGTCCGTCCGGAGCGTCGCCGATGCCGCACCGGACGCCAGTCGCGGCAGCCACTCCTTGGCCACCGCGCCGCCCACACCTTCCAGCAGCACCCCGGCCGCGACCGTCTCCACCACCGGCCCCGGCACCGCATGCCGCCCCAACTCGATGAAGGCGACCGCGAGTTCGACCGGCAGGGGCCCGACACCCTCGTACGCCTCCGGTACCGCGAGGGCGAACACCCCCGCCTGCGCCAGCCGCGCCCACAGGTTCCGGCCCGGTCCATGGTCACCGGCGGCCCAGGCGCGTACCACCGCAGGAGTGTCCGAAGCGGTCAGCATCGTGTCCAGCGAGCGGGCGAACTCCCGCTGCTCGTCGTCGAGGAGGAAACGCATCAGCGCCGTCCCTTCGGCAGGCCGAGCAGCCGCTCGGCGATGATGTCGCGCTGGATCTCGTTCGTACCGGCGTAGATGGGGCCCGCGAGGGAGAAGACGTACCCCTCGGCCCACTCGGACTCCGCCAGCTCCGCGTCCGGCCCCAGCAGATCGAGCGCCGTCTCGTGCAGCGCGATGTCGTACTCGGACCAGAACACCTTGTTCAGGCTGGACTCCGCGCCGATGTCCGCCCCCGCCGCGAAGCGCGAGGCATTGGTGCAGGTGAAGAGCTGATACGCGCGCGCTCCGATCGCCGCGTCCGCCACCCGGTCCCGCAGCGCCGTGTCGCAGGGGTCGCCGTGGGTGCGCCACAGCTCGGCCAGCCGGTCCGCGGCGGCCAGGAAGCGGCCGGGGGAGCGGAGCGTCAGTCCACGCTCGTTGCCCGTTGTCGACATGGCGATACGCCAGCCCTGTCCGGGCTCCCCGATGATGTCCTCGTCCGGTACGAACACCTCGTCCAGGAACAGTTCGGCGAAGGCGGGCTTGCCGTCGAGGCGCCCGATCGGCCGGACCGACACCCCCGGCGCCGACAGGTCGAACATCAGATACGTCAGCCCGTGGTGCGGCTTCGCGGCCTCGGGATCCGTACGGAAGATGCCGAACGCCCGGTCCGCGAACGCGGCCCGCGAGGACCAGGTCTTCTGTCCCGAGAGCAGCCAGCCGCCGTCCGTGCGTACCGCTCGCGAGCGCAGCGACGCGAGGTCCGAGCCCGACTCCGGCTCGGACCAGGCCTGCGCCCAGATCACCTCGCCGCTCGCCATCGACGGCAGCACCCGGGCCCGCTGCTCGTCCGTGGCGTGGTCGAAGAGAGTCGGGGCGAGAAGGCTGATGCCGTTCTGCGAGACCCTGCCGGGGCCGCCCGCCGCGTAGTACTCCTCCTCGAACATCAGCCACCGGAAGATGTCGGCACCCCGGCCGCCGTACTCGGCCGGCCAGGAGACGACCGACCAGCGGTCCGCGTGCAGCCGTGCCTCCCACTCCCGGTGCGCGGCGAAGCCCTCGGCGGTCTCCAGCGACGGCAGTGGCTCGGCGGGTACGTTGGCCCGCAGCCACTGCCGCGCCTCGGCCCGGAACGCCTCCTCCTCGGCCGTGCACGACAGATCCATCAGGCGCCCGCCTTCTTCATCGAGGCGATGTCCATGCCGCCGAGCGGGTCGGCCGCCGTCTCCGCGTTGTGCGCATGGGCGAGGTGGTGCAGCCCGAAGGCCGAGTCCATGCCGGTGTGCAGCCCCTGAAGGTCCTCGGCCTGGTTGACCGCCCGCTTGGTGAGCGCCAGCCCCAGCCGTGGCATTCCGGCGATCCGCAACGCCAGTTCATGGGTCCGTTCGGCGAGTTCGCCGCGTTCCACCACCTTGTTCACCATGCCGACCTCGTACGCCCGGCGGGCGCTCATCCGGTCGCCGGTGAACAGGAACTCCTTCGCGATCCGGGGCGGCATCACCCAGGGGTGTGCGAAGTACTCGACGCCGGGGATGCCCATCCGCACCACCGGATCGGCGAAGAAGGCGTCCTCGCTCGCCACGATCAGATCGCAGATCCAGGCGAGCATCAGCCCGCCGGCCACACATGCCCCCTGGACGGAGGCGACAACCGGCTTCGGCAGCTCGCGCCAGCGTCTGCACATGCCGAGATAGACCTCCGACTCACGGGCGAAGCGGCTCTCCGCGCCGGTCTTGTCGGAGTGGTCCCACCACAGACCGGCCCTGCGTTCGAAGGGCAGATGCGCATCGCGTCCGGGCGTGCCGATGTCGTGGCCCGCGGAGAAGTGCTCCCCGGCGCCCGCCAGTACGACCACCTTGACCTCGGAGTCCTCGGCGGCCCGGTAGAACGCGTCGTCCAGGGCGTAGGTCATCGCCGAGTTCTGGGCGTTGCGGTAGCGCGGGCGGTTCAAAGTCACGTACGCGACCGGGCCCCGGCGTTCGTACAGCACGGGATCGGACTGGAGGTCACCGGCAGATGTGTCGTGGACAGCGGGCATCGGCTCATCCTTCCCTAACAAGTGTTTGGTAGGTTAACGTACGAGCATGAGCACCGTCGAGGAACCGCGGGCCGAGACCGAGGAGGCGCGGGCATGAGCGCACCGCAGTACGTACCCGGACACGGTCTGCTGGCCGGCCGCACCGCCGTCGTCACCGCAGCCGCGGGCGCCGGAATCGGCGGCGCCACCGCCCGTAAATTCCTCGAGGAGGGTGCCCGCATCGTCATCGGCGACGCACACGCCCGCCGGCTGAAGGAGACCGAGCAGGCGTTCGCCGAGGAGTTCGGCGCGGACCATGTCTCGTCACTGCCCTGCGACGTCACCGACGAGACCCAGGTCCAGGCACTCTTCGCGCTCGCCGAGCAGGTCCACGGCGGCCTCGACATCGTCGTCAACAACGCCGGCCTCGGCGGCACCGCCGAACTCACCGAGATGACCGACGAGCAATGGACCAAGGTCCTCGATGTCACCCTGAACGGCACTTTCCGCTGCACCCGGGCCGCCCTGCGCTCGCTCAAGGCGGCGGGCCGCGGCGGCATCGTCGTCAACAACGCCTCCGTCGTCGGCTGGCGCGCCCAGAGCGGCCAGGCCCACTACGCCGCGGCCAAGGCGGGCGTCATGGCGCTCACCCGGTGCGCCGCGATCGAGGCCGCCGAGTACGGCGTACGCGTCAACGCCGTCGCTCCCAGCCTCGCCATGCACCCGCACCTGGTGAAGGTCACCTCCGCCGAACTCCTCGACGAACTGACCGAGAAGGAGGCATTCGGCCGCTACGCCGAGCCGTGGGAGATCGCCAACGTCATCGTCTTCCTCGCCAGCGGCTACTCCTCGTACATGACGGGCGAGGTCGTCTCCGTCAGCAACAGGCATGCCTGACGGGAGGACGGCCGGACGGAGAATGGGCGGGTGCCTACCAAGAAGAAGCCCCAGGCGACCCCCTCACCCGAGCGTCGCCGCGAACTGCTCGCCACCGCCGCCGAGGTGTTCGCCGCGCAGGGATACAACGCCACCACCGTCCGCAAGATCGCGGACGCGGCCGGGATGCTCGCGGGCAGCCTCTACTACCACTTCGATTCCAAGGAATCGATGATCGACGAGATCCTCTCGGCCTTCCTCACCGAACTCTGGGAGAGGTACGACGCGGTGCTCGCCGCCGGACTCGGACCCCGGGAGACCATCGAGGCCCTCGTCACCGAGTCCTTCCGGGAGATCGACCGGCACCGCGCCGCCGTCGCCATCTATCAGAAGGAGTCCAAGCACCTGGCAACCCAGCCGCGCTTCCAGTACCTCGTCGACTCCCAGCGGAAGTTCGAGAAGGCCTGGCTCGGCACGCTGGAACGCGGTGTCGCCGACAAGACCTTCCGCGCCGACCTCGACATCCGCCTCACCTACCGCTTCGTCCGCGACACCGTGTGGGTCGCGGCGTCCTGGTACCGGCCGGGCGGACAGCACAGCCCCGAGGAGATCGCCCGCCAGTACCTCTCGATGGTTCTGGACGGCATCGCCCTCGACACCTGACCCCACCCGAGCTCACTGAGGAGCAGAAGTCATGGCCGAGGCATACATCGTCGAAGCGGTACGCACTCCGGTCGGCCGGCGCAAGGGAGGGCTCGGCTCGGTCCACCCCGCCGACCTCGGCGCCCATGTCATCAAGGCCCTCGTCGAGCGGACCGGAATCGACCCGGCGGCCGTCGAGGACGTGGTCTTCGGCTGCCTCGACACCGTCGGACCGCAGGCCGGTGACATCGCCCGGACCTGCTGGCTGGCGGCCGGTCTGCCCGAGGAGGTCCCCGGCGTCACCGTCGACCGCCAGTGCGGCTCCTCCCAGCAGGCCGTGCACTTCGCCGCCCAGGGCGTCCTGTCCGGCACCCAGGACCTCGTCGTCGCGGGCGGCACCCAGAACATGACGCAGATCCCGATCGCTTTCGCCTCCCGCCAGGCCGCCGAGCCCCTCGGCCTGACGGGAGGCCCGTACGCCGGCAGCGAGGGCTGGCGCGCCCGGTACGGCGACGCACCGGTCAACCAGTTCCACGGCGCCCAGCTGATCGCCGAGAAGTGGGGCATCAGCCGCACGGACATGGAGGAGTTCGCCCTCCGCTCCCACCGGCGTGCGATCCGCGCCATCGACGAGGGCCGCTTCGCGCGGGAGACCGTCGCCTACGGTGACGTCACCACCGACGAGGGGCCGCGCCGCGACACCACCCTGGAGAAGATGGCGGGCCTCAAACCGGTCCTGGACGGCGGCACCATCACCGCCGCCTGCTCCTCGCAGGTCTCCGACGGGGCCGCCGCCATGCTCATCGCCTCCGAGCGCGCCGTGGCCGAGCACGGTCTCACCCCGCGCGCCCGCATCCACCACCTGTCGGTGCGCGGCGAGGACCCGATCCGCATGCTTTCGGCGCCGATCCCGGCCACGGCGTACGCGCTCAAAAAGACCGGAATGACCATCGACGACATTGATTTGGTCGAGATCAACGAGGCATTCGCCCCGGTCGTCCTGGCCTGGTTGAAAGAGACCGGAGCCGACCCCGACAAGGTCAACGTCAACGGCGGCGCGATCGCCCTGGGTCACCCGCTCGGCGCAACCGGTACAAAATTGATGACGACGCTGCTGCACGAGCTGGAGCGCACCGGCGGCCGCTACGGGCTGCAGACCATGTGTGAGGGCGGCGGCCAGGCGAACGTGACGATCATCGAACGGCTCTGACCTCCGCCCCGGCCCCTGACCAGGTCACCGAACCGTTCCGGCAGGGCTCCGGGAGAAGTTCCGGCAGAGTTCCGAGCTCGCTCCGGGCCGGTTGTCCCAAGGGCACCGGGCAAAAATCTGCCGGCCGGCGGCGTGGCGTGTTCCACCACCGGTCGGCAGGACGTGCTACGGTTGCCCAGTTGCAGTTTTGGTACCCATGAACTTTATGTGCGCCTGACGGGAATGCTTCCTCAGGCGCATTATTGTTTTCCGGCTTTCTCCGGATGGGGCTCAATGCGGCGACTTGGAATTCGTAAAGTGCGGATTTCCGGCACTGCACCTCTTTTAGGAGAATGACATGGCTACTGGAACCGTGAAGTGGTTCAACTCGGAAAAGGGCTTCGGCTTCATCGAGCAGGACGGCGGCGGCGCCGACGTCTTCGCCCACTACTCCAACATCGCCACCTCGGGCTTCCGTGAGCTCCAGGAGGGCCAGAAGGTCTCCTTCGACGTCACGCAGGGCCAGAAGGGCCCGCAGGCGGAGAACATCGTCCCGGCCTGATTGCCGGACGCGTACCTCGCAGCCGGGGCCCGCACCGTGAAGGTGCGGGTCCCGGCTTGTGCTGTCCCGGGGACATGGCGACGAAGCGCGCCGTCCCGCAGCGCTCCCCCCCCAGCAAGTCCCCCGCAGTTCCCAGGAATCCCAAGCAATCCTCAGGAATCCCCCAGGAGGGCAATTCCGTATGACCCGCTCCGAACGCCAGGACCGACCCGCCCGCAACCGCCCGTCGAGGGGGCGCGGCGCGGCCCCGGCAAAGGCAACCGCCAAGGGTTCCGGCAAGGGATCCGGCAAGGCGTCGCCCCGTCGCAGGGCCACGCCGCCGCAGGGCGAATTCGCCCTGCCCGAAACCATGACCCCCGCACTGCCCGCAGTCGAGGCGTTCGCCGAGCTGGACATGCCCGCCGCCCTGCTGAAGACCCTTGCCGCGCAGGGCGTCACCGATCCGTTCCCGATCCAGGGCGCCACCCTGCCGAACTCGCTCGCCGGCCGGGACATCCTCGGCCGCGGCCGCACCGGCTCCGGCAAGACCCTCGCCTTCGGCCTCGCCCTGCTGGCCCGCACCGGCGGACGGCGCGCCGAGCCGCGCGCCCCGCTCGCACTGGTCCTCGTCCCGACCCGTGAGCTCGCCCAGCAGGTCACCGACGCGCTGACGCCGTATGCGACGTCCGTGCACCTGCGACTGGCCACCGTCGTCGGCGGCATGTCGATCACCAGGCAGTCCGCCACGCTGCGCCGCGGCGCCGAGGTGCTCGTCGCCACGCCCGGCCGGCTGAAGGACCTCATCGAGCGCGGCGACTGCCGCCTCGACCAGGTCGCCATCACCGTCCTCGACGAGGCCGACCAGATGGCCGACATGGGCTTCATGCCGCAGGTCGTCGCCCTGCTCAAGCAGGTCGAGCCGGACGGTCAGCGGATGCTCTTCTCCGCGACGCTCGACAAGAACATCGACCGGCTGGTCAAGATGTTCCTGACCGACCCCGTCGTGCACTCGGTCGACCCGTCCGCGGGCGCGGTCACCACCATGGAGCACCATGTGCTGCACGTGGCCGACGAGACCGACAAGAAGGCGGTCGCCACCAGGATCGCCGCCCGCGACGGCCGGGTGATCATGTTCGTGGACACCAAGCGTGCCGCCGACCGCTTCGCCAAGCGGCTGCTCGCCAGCGGTGTACGGGCTGCCGCCCTGCACGGCGGGCGTTCGCAGCCGCAGCGCAACCGGACGCTGGACCAGTTCAAGAACGGCCAGGTCACCGCGCTCGTCGCGACGAATGTGGCGGCGCGCGGCATCCATGTCGACGACCTCGACCTGGTGGTGAACGTGGACCCGCCGACCGACCACAAGGACTACCTCCACCGCGGCGGACGCACGGCGCGTGCCGGGGAGTCCGGCAGTGTCGTCACCCTGGTGCTGCCCGAGGAGAAGCGGGAGATGACCCGGCTGATGGCCGATGCGGGCATCGCTCCGCGGACCACCCGGATCAAGTCCGGCGACGAGGAACTCACCCGGATCACCGGGGCCCGTGAGCCGTCCGGCATCGCGATCGTCATCGAGGTCCCGCAGCCTGCGCCGCCGAAGCCGCGCACGCGGTCCGGCGGGGCCGCGGCCGGTGGCCCGGGCTTCCGCTCGGGCAGCCGAGGGCGGGGCCGGCGCGGTGGTGCCCAGCAGGGCGGCGGCGGTGAAGGCCGGAGTACGGGGGGTTCCTCCGCCCGTGGCGCCGGTTCCGGTGCCGGTACCCGCCGTGGCAATGGCGAGGCGCGCGGTGCCGGGGCCGGGCGTTCCGGTGCCGGGGCCGGACGCGGTGGCGCAGCGGCGGGGCGTGGCCGCAGGGCCGCGTAGCGATACGGACGACGTGCGGTGACCGGATTCGTCCGGTCACCGCTGCGTGCTCCTTACGACCTCGCCCACGATTGGCAGTGGCGTCGCGGTGTCTGGGACCTCCGCCTCCGGCGTTGTCGTCAGTCCCCGACGCTCCGCGTCGACTCCCTCCTCCGCCTTGGATTCGAAGGCCCCAGACACCGCTCCTTCTCCCACTGACAATCGTGGGCGAGGTCGCTATGCGTCGGGCGGGCTCAACGCGCCCGACACCGTGCCCAGCGCCGCACAGGCCTCCTCCATCACCCGCTCCACCAGCTCCGCACAGCTGGGCAGGTCCTTGATCAGGCCCGCCACCTGGCCCGATGCCATCACGCCCAGATCCGTGCGGCCGTCGACCATGGACGCCTTCAGAAGCATCGGGGTGTTGGCGGCCAGCAGGACCTGGCTCCAGGACAGGTCCCTGCCGTGTTTCATCGCGAGACCGTCGCGCACCATCCGGGACCAGCCGATCCCGGAGATCCGCTTGAATCCCGCCGCCCTGCGCACCGCCTGGGCCAATGCCCGGGCCCGGCCCGCGTTCTCCAGCGCGGCGACCATCTCCGTACGCAGCATCCGGTGCGGGAGCCCGTCCACCGCCGTGGTGACCGTGATGTCCTTGACGCCCGCCGCCAGGTAGCGGGCCTTCACCGTGTCCGGCACGGTCGAGTCCGACGTCAGCAGAAACCGCGTACCCATCGCGATGCCCGCCGCCCCGTATGCCAGAGCGGCGACCAGGCCCCGGCCGTCGTGGAAGCCTCCCGCCGCGATCACCGGAATATCCACCGCGTCGACAACCTGGGGCAGCAGCACGGAGGTTGCCACATCACCCGTGTGCCCGCCGCCCTCGCCGCCCTGCACGATCACCGCGTCCGCGCCCCACGCCGCGACCTTCTCGGCATGGCGCCGGGCACCTGCCGACGGGATCACCACCACACCCGCGTCCTTCAGCTCGGCGATGAGCTCCTTCGAAGGGGCCAGCGCGAAGGACGCCACCTTCACGCCCTCGTCGACGATGATCCGTACCCGTTCGCGCGCATCCCCGGCGTCGGCGCGCAGATTGACGCCGAACGGTTCGTCCGTACGGGACTTGACCTCCCGCACGGCTGCCCGCAGCTGCTCCGTGGTCATTGTCGCGGAGGCCAGGATGCCGAGCGCGCCGGCGCGGGCCGTTGCGGAGACCAGGCGGGGGCCCGCGACCCAGCCCATGCCGGTCTGGACGATGGGGTGACGGACGCCGACGAGTTCCGTGAGTGCGGTCCGCATCAGATCCTGACCTCGCGGTTCCGGGTGCTGTTCGGGTCGATGACCTCGCGGATCAGGCCCAGCTCCTCGGCGGTCGGTTCCCGGGTGTACGGGACGTCGTCCGCGATCGTGAGTGCGAAGCCGGTGGCCTCGCGGATCTCGTCGGCGGTGACGCCCGGGTGCACCGAGGCGAGGCGCATCGAACGGTCCGGGGTCGCGAAGTCGAGGACGCCGAGATCGGTGACGACGCGCGGGATCCGGTGGTAGCGGGTCGCCGACGGACCGGCCGCCGCGGCGCTGTCGTAACCGACCCCGCAGATCATGTCGACGTGCTCGACGAAGACCCGGGTGGAGTGCTTGGGAACCCAGTAACTGACCGGGTTGTTCAGGGTGTTGACCGGGGCGCCGCGTACGCCCAGGAGCTGGCGGGCGGGCTGTTCCCAGTCGCCGATGCAGGAGATGTTCTGGTTGCCGAACCGGTCGATCTGGCTCGCCCCCATCATCACGTGACGCCTGCCGCCGGTGACCATGGTGAGGTGCTGGCGGTACGGCAGCCAGCCCTCCGTCGTGCCGTCCGGGCCGACGATCAGCGCCTCGCCGTCGGTGAGCAGCAGATCGGGTGAGAAGGTGCGCTTGGCGAGCCGGGCGCCGATGGACGGGATGAGCCCCATCGGGCTGGCGAGCACCTCCCCGTTGCCGCGCCAGGCATCGGCGCAGGCGACGACGCAGTACTCGGCCCGGGACACGGTCCGGTTGCTCACTTCTGCTCCTCGTGCCAGGCCTGGACGGCCAACTGGTAGCTCTTCTCGTCGCCCTGTGCGGGCAGGAAGCGGTCGCTGAAGGCCGCCCAGGTGTCGGGGGCGGCGGCCGCGGTGGCGTAGGCCTTCTGGAACGCCTCGTCGCGCGGGTGGTCGGGGACGCAGGAGGTGAAGTGCGCGCCGTTCGGGGTCTCGACGACGCCGGTGACGGAGTGCCGCTTGACGAGGAGGGTCTGCGGGGCGGCCTTCTCGGTCAACTCGGCAGTCTCCACGAGGCGTTCGCAGGATACGTACGCAGTGTCGGCGGCTTCGCAGAACAGGTCGTCGAAGTACGGGTCGGGGCCCAGGTACTGGCCGTTGCCGAGCCGGTCGGCGCGGTTCATGTGGACCAGCGCCGCGTCCATCCGCAGGGCGGGCATCGCGACGAACTCCTCGCCGTCCGCGTACGGCGAACTGACCGTACGCAGGCCCGGGTTGACCCGCATCACGTCCGAACCGATACCGGCGCGGACGGGGAGGAACGGCAGCCGGTTCGCGGCGGCGTGCAGCCCCCACATGAACATGGCCTCGTCGACCTCCGTCAGTTCGAACGCGCCGCGCTGGCGGGCCGCCCTGAAGTGGGGTTCGAGCGGGATCGAGTCGAGTGTGACGAAGGCCGCGACCAACTTGCGGATCTTGCCGGCGGCGGCGAGCAGCCCGACGTCGGGGCCGCCGTACGCGACCACGGTGAGATCGGTGATCGGGGAACGGAGCAGCGCCCGGACCAGTGCCATCGGCTTGCGGCGCGAGCCCCAGCCGCCGATGCCGATCGTCATACCGCTGCTGAGCCGGGAGACGACCTCGTCGGCCGTCATGGTCTTGTCGGTCACCGTCATGCCTCCTTGCCGAAGGTGTTACGGACGCGGTCGGCGGCTCCGCTGAGGTTGGCCTCGAAGGTGAAGCCCTGCTCGAAGCGGTAGCTGCGGCGGACGTCGACCGGGTCGATGCCGTTGATGGCGGCCTTGGCGAGCCGGGTCAGATACCCGTCCTTACGGGCGATCTCGCCCGCCAGTTCCAGTGCCGCGTCCTGGAGTCCGGCGCGCGGGACGACCTTCCAGACCGAACCGTGGGCGTGCAGCTCGGCGGCCGTGACGGTGCGCGAGGTGTAGTACAGCGCGCGCATCAGGTGCTGCGGCACGAGCCGGGCGAGATGGGTGGCGGCGCCGAGCGCCCCCCGGTCCAGCTCGGGCAGGCCGAACGTCGCGTCGTCGCTCGCCACGATCACGTCCGCGTTGCCGACGAGGCCGATGCCACCGCCGAGGCAGAAGCCGTTCACCGCGGCGACGACCGGGACCTCGCACTCGTACACGGCGGAAAACGCCTCGTAGCAGCCGCGGTTGGCGCCGATCAGGGCGTCATGTCCCGTGTCGCGCTGCAGCTCCTTGATGTCGACGCCCGCGTTGAATCCACGCCCGGCGGCGGCCAGCACGACACAGCGGACCCCGGGATCACGGCCCGCCGCACGGAGGGCATCGGCGAGGTCGTACCAGCCCTGCACGGGCAGGGCGTTGACGGGCGGGTAGTCGACCGTGACGAGGCAGATGCCCTTGTCCGGACTTGCGGTGGAGACACCCATGGGCGAATCAGCTACCTTTCCACCAAACATTTGTTAGGTGTGGAAGGTAGCAGCCTGCCCCCGCATCGCCAACAAGGAGATGTGTGATGACCTCAAGCAGTGACGGACACGGCACGGGGCTCTGCGCGGGCCGTGTGGTGATCGTGACGGGTGCCGGGCGCGGGCTCGGCCGCGCCCACGCGCTCGCCTTCGCCGCCGAGGGGGCGAAGGTCGTGGTCAACGACCTCGGTGTCGGCCCGGACGGCGACGGGGGCTCGGCCGGTCCGGCCCGGCAGGTGGCCGACGAGATCGTGGCGACGGGCGGCGAAGCGGTCGCCCACGGGGGCGACATCGCCACCACGGAGGGGGCGGCGTCGCTGGTCACCGCCGCGCTGGAGAACTTCGGAAGGCTGGACACACTGGTCAACAACGCCGGATTCCTGCGCGACCGGATGCTGGTGAATCTGGATGAGGACGACTGGGACGCGGTGATGAGGGTCCATCTGAAGGGCCATTTCCTGCCACTGAGGCACGCGGCCGCGCACTGGCGGGCCGAGGCGAAGGCGGGTCGCACGCCGGTGGCCCGGGTGGTCAACACGAGCTCTGGTGCGGGGCTGCTCGGGAGCGTGGGACAGGGCAATTACTCCGCCGCGAAGGCGGGCATTGTGGGTCTGACGCTCGTCGCGGCCGCGGAGATGGGGCGGTACGGGGTCCAGGTCAACGTGATCGCCCCGGCGGCCCGGACCCGGATGACCGAGCGGACGTTCGCGGAGACGATGGCGGCGCCGGGGGAAGGGGAGTTCGACGCGATGGCGCCCGAGAACGTGTCCCCGCTGGTGGTGTGGCTCGGCTCGGCCGCGTGCGACGGGGTGACCGGGCGGGTCTTCGAGGCGGAGGCCGGCCGGATCACGGTCATGGAGGGCTGGCGTCCGGGTCCCACGGCGGACCGGGGGGCGCGGTGGGACCCGGCGGATGCGGGGGAAGCGGCGCGGAAGCTGCTGTCGGAGGCGGAGCCGGCGCAGCCGGTGTACGGGGCGAGGTAGGGGGCGACGATGCCTGCCGGACGCCCCCTGGCCGCCGCGCCGACAGGCTGTCAGGTGCTGCAGTCCAGGACCGTCCGGCACAGCCCGCACCGGGCCCGTACCCGGCCGCGCACCGGAACGCGGATGCGCTGGTGGCAGGTGGGGTAGGCGAAGGAGACCCGGAGTCCTTTCGGGCCGTTCTCGAAGGCGTACGGGGCGTCGGAGCCCGGGGCCGCCTCCGCGCCCGGATGGTCCGCGGCATACCGCCGGTCCTTGGCGTAGCGGTGACGGCCCGCCCAGCCGGCCGCCGCGAGGGGTGGCTGCCGGGAGTCGCGGAGGGCCTGGTCACGTCCCTTCGTGTACGCCGTGTACGCCTGCGGACTCGTGAACCACGGGGAGGGGTCCTCGTCGAAGGCGAACGCCCGCTTGGCGAGGACGTATCCGAACTCCTCCGGGGTGAGATAGCCGAGCTTCTGGCTGGAGACGGCGTCCTCACGGAAGGCGTCCAGCAGCAGCCAGCCCGCGCCCAGGTACGTCGTCGCGGTGTCCGTGAGGATCTCGTTGTCGCGCGTGCCGGGGAACTCCAGGCCGAGGCGGTGCAGCAGCACATGCATGACCTCGTGCGAGAGCGCGGCGCCGATGTCCCTGCGATGGGTGCGGAAGCGGTCGTTGAGTTCGATGAAGTACTCGGAACCCGCGTCGAGTTCGACACCGGCGGCGTGTTCCATCGTCCGGAAGGCGACGATCATGCGGGCGTCCGGCAGATGCAGATGCTGGACCATGGCCCGCGCCACCCGCTGGGCGCCGAGGTACAGATCGTCCTGGTCGCAGAAGGCGGCGTCGGCGGGGGCGAGGCTCGTGGCGTAACCGCGGACACCGTCGTACGACAGCCTCCGGTACAGCGCCGTGATCGCGGACCGGACGGTGTCGAGATGAGGGAAGCCGTGGACGACCGGACTTCCGCCGCCCCGGCCGTGGTCCCGCCCGTGGTCCTGGCTGTTGTCCCGGCTGCTGTCCCTCACGTTCACGCCCCCATCCGCGACGCTCGACCGGTTTCCACTGTAGCCGCAGCGATGTGGGTGATCTTGGCCGAAAAGTTCACCTTGTGGGGGCCGTGATTGTTTCCCGATAATCCGACCATGTCTTTGTCGGGAGCATGACCAATCGGGCTTCGCTGCCCGTGGCCAGGACCCCGAGCGAGGGCACGCACCCCCACGTACAACCCCCCACAAGACCCCCCCCACGAAGGAAGGCACTCCGTTGAAGCAGCTTCTGCGCGCCGTGAAGAGATGCTCCGTCATAGCCGCCGTGGTCCTCGCGGCCGTCAGCCTCCAGCCCGCCGGAGCGTCCGCGGCCCCCAACCCGGTTGTCGGCGGAACCCGCGCCGCCCAGGGTGAATTCCCGTTCATGGTCCGGCTGTCGATGGGCTGTGGCGGCGCTCTCTACGCCAAGGACATCGTCCTCACCGCCGCGCACTGTGTGAACGGTTCGGGCAACAACACCTCCATCACCGCCACCGCGGGCGTCGTCGACCTCCAGTCCTCCAGCGCGATCAAGGTCAAGTCCACCAAGGTCCTCCAGGCCCCCGGCTACAACGGCAAGGGCAAGGACTGGGCACTGATCAAGCTCGCCAAACCCATCGATCTGCCCACCCTGAAGATCGCCACCAACACCACGTACAACAACGGCACCTTCACCGTCGCCGGCTGGGGCGCCGCCACCGAGGGCGGAAGCCAGCAGCGGTATCTGCTGAAGGCCACCGTGCCGTTCGTCTCCGACGCCGACTGTCAGGGCGCGTACGGCAGCGACCTCGTCCCCGGCGAGGAGATCTGTGCCGGGCTGATCGACACGGGCGGCGTGGACACCTGCCAGGGCGACTCCGGCGGCCCCATGTTCCGCAAGGACAACACCGGCGCCTGGATCCAGGTCGGCATCGTCAGCTGGGGCCAGGGCTGCGCCCGGCCCGGCTACCCGGGTGTGTACAGCGAGGTCTCGACGTTCGCCGCCAACATCGCCTCCGCGGCGGCCACGCTCTGACGCCCCGACCGGCCCCACCGCATCAGCCCTGAGCACCCCCGGTTGTGCCCGTCCGGACGGGCACAACCGGGGGTGCCTCCGCACCCGGCCCCGCTCCTTCTCCCGCTGCCAATCGTGGGTGAGGCCGTAAGCTCGCTGACCATGACCACGAAGGACATCGACGAGTCCGTGAGCGCGGAACTGAACCGGCTGCGCGAGAGCATCGACAACATTGACGCCGCTGTTGTCCATATGCTCGCCGAGCGCTTCAAGTGCACCCAGCAGGTCGGCCACCTCAAGGCCGCCCACCACCTGCCCCCGGCCGACCCGGCCCGCGAGAGCCGGCAGATCGCCCGCCTGAGGCAACTGGCCCAGAGCGCCCATCTGGATCCGGCCTTCGCGGAGAAACTGCTGAACTTCATCGTGGCGGAGGTCATCCGCCACCACGAGCGGATCGCGGAGGAGTCGGCGAACGGGCAGGCGGCGGCCGGGGACTGAACGAAAAAGGTCCGGCGCGCGGCAGTTCGGTGCGCGCGGTGGTTCAGTGCGGCATGTCGTCCAAGGCGGTGGAGACCTCCATGACCTGCGGAGGTTCCACCACCATCAGAGTCACGGTGCGTTCGTGCAGATCGGCCTCGGCGACCGTACGGAAGCGCCCGGCTGTGTACCGCTCCAAGGCGGGAACATCCGCGACGTCCGGGGCCGCCATGACGCGGCGGCAGCGCGGATCGGCGCCGAAGAGGGCCTGGGTGAGCGCATCGAGCAGGGCAACGGCATCCGGCTCGGGCTGCGGGGCGAGCGGAATGACAGCGAGGAGCAGGTCATGGGCACCCACCGGGTAACAGCCGCGCAGCGGGTGGCTCAGCACCCGCTGGATCTCCACCTGGAACGCGGGAGCGCACCCGCCGCGCAGCGCCGTGTACGCACGGGCGGTGCCGGCAGCGGGGGCAGGGAGAGTGAGGCCGCCTTCCACGGGGGCGGCCGGTGCGGGTCGCAGGGTCCACGCGCCGACAGCGCCGGGGAGAGCGGGGACAGGCTGTGGGCCGTGACTCGTGGTGTGGGGGGACATCGGCGGCCTTCCGCGACGACGGGGGTACGAGGGGGAGTGGGCGGACAACGCCACTTACGGGACAGCCCTTAGTCCGAAACCACCGTGACCTGCTTGACGACGACGTCGCGCACCCTGCCCTTGAGCAGCTTGCCGCCCGCGTTGCGGGGAAGTTCCGGGGCGACCACCAGACGGGTGGGCAGCTTGTACCGGGCGAGCTGACGGCTTGCGAAGTCACGTACCTCGTCCAGCAACGGCTCGACTCCCGCCTCGCAGACCAGGACCGCGACGACGGTCTCTCCCCATTTGGGGTCGGGTATCCCCACGACCGCGACCTCAAGGATTCCGGGAAAGGCACTGAGTACCCGCTCGACCTCGGCGGGGTAGATGTTCTCCCCACCGCTGATGATCATGTCCTTGAGGCGGTCGACGATGAAGTAGTGGCCGTCCCTGTCCCGGTAGCCGACATCGCCGCTGTGGAACCAGCCCGCATCGTCGAAGGCCTCCTGGGTGGCGGTCTGGTTGTTCCAGTAACCGCTGACGACATTGGGCCCGCGGACGCAGATCTCACCGCGCACGTCCGGCTGCTCGATGACACCGCCCCGTTCCGGATCCATCAGGCACACCTCCGTGTACGGCATGGGAAGCCCTGCCGAACCGGTCTTCTCCAGGGTGAGCGCTGCCGGGAGGTAGGTGGCGAACGGGGCGGTCTCGGTGAGGCCCCACGCCTGCTGGAGCAGGACCCTGTGGGTGTGCGCGTAGTCCTCGATGAGCCGCGGCGGTACGGCCGCGCCCGCCACGATGACGGCACGCAGCGCGGAAAGGTCCGCCTCGGTGAACCCCGGTACGCGGGCGAGCGCCGCGAACATGGCAGGCACTGCGAAGATGCTGGTCACCCGGTGCTCCACCAGGTCGGCCAGGCACTGCGCGGGGTCGAAGGCGCGGCGCACGACGACGGTGCCGCCACGGGTCAGGGTGCGCAACGTGAGGGCGTTCAGCCCGCCGATGTGGAACAGCGGGGCGACGGCCAGGTTCACGTCATCGGGGCGGGTGTCGACCATGGAGTCGACGTTGACCGCGTTCCACCACAGATTGCCGTGCGTGAGCATGACGCCCTTGGGACGGCCGGTCGTTCCCGACGTGTACATCAGAGCGGCCAGGTCGTCGTCGCTCAGCGGCACCGCGGCCGGCCGCTTCGCGTCGGCCGACAGCAGCTCCGACAGCAGTGTCCATACGGCGGGTGGAGCGGGTGCGGCCGGGCACGAGGGGTCCGTGTCGACGAGGACGGGCCGACGTACCGGAATCTCGGCGAGGATCGACTCGGCCAGCGCGCGGTGGTTCTCCTCGACGATCAGTGTATGGACGCCGGAGTCGGCGAGGATGTGCCGCACCTCGTCGGCCGCGAGGCGGTGGTTGACCGGCACGAACACCGCGCCGAGATGGCCGGCGGCCAGCAGCGCCTCGAACAGGGTGGCGCTGTTGAGCCCCAGATATGCCACCCGGTCGCCACGTCGCAATCCCCGTGCCGCGAGGCCCGCGGCCAGTCGGCTCACCGTGGTGGCGAGGGTGCCCGCAGTGATGGTCCTGCCCTCGTAGACGAGGGCAGTGGCGGCTGCGTCGTACCGGGCTCTGCGCTGCACGGCGGCAGCGGGACTGATGTCGACCATGACCCGAGCGGCTCCTTCGGTGGCTGTCGGCAGGTGGGCGTGGATGGGGGAGACAGGTGGTGTCGCCTCGGAGCTCGGCTCAGAGGTCGGTGCCACCGGCCGCGCTGCGGAATCCGCGAACGGCGATACCGCCGTCGACGGGCACCACGGCACCGGTGATGTTGCCGCTGTTGCGGCGGGAAGCCAGCAGGACGTAGGTCCCGGTGAAGTCCTCCGGCTCCACGCTCGCCTCGTACAGCGGCACCTGCGGACGGGCGCCGGCGGCCTCGGCGCGGGCGAACGAGTCCTCGATCCTGCGCTCCTCCAGCCCCAGGCTCTCCGGACCGCGCAGCTGGGTGCGCATACCGCCGCAGGCGACGCCATTGACCCGGACCTTGGGGGCGAGTTCATAGGCGAACTCGCGGACCAGGCCGAGACAGGCGTGCTTGCTCGCGGTGTAGACCGGGCCCCCGCCGTTGGTATGGAAGGAGGAATTGGAGAGCGTCATGATGATGCTGCCTCTGGTCCTGACCAGCTCCCGCCAGGCCGCTTCCACGGCGAGCAGATAGCCCTTGACATTGACGGAGAAGATCTCGTCGAACGCCTCGGCCAGCTCCCCGCCCGAGAGCCGGGTGAGGCTGCGGTGGTAGTCCCAGATCCCGGCATTGGGCACCAGGACGTCCAGCCTGCCGAACCGCTCGACGGCCCCCGCGACCGCTCCGTGCAGATCCTCTGTCGAGCGTACGTCACCGGTGACGGTCAGTACGCGGTCCGCGTGCCCGCCCGCGGCCTCGACCAGGGCCGCGAGCTGCGCGGCGTCCCGGTCCAGGACGACGACCGACGCGCCTTCGGCGAGGTAGCGCAGCGTGATGGCGCGGCCCAGGCCGCTCGCGCCACCCGTGATCAGCGCGACGTCTCCGTCGAGCCAGCCCGCGGTCGGGGCGGTCGCGGTGTTCGGTACGGACTCGGCCATGACTCAGCGCTCCTGGAGGAAGTCGGTGACGAGACGCTCGAACTCGGCCTGCCGCTCCAGCTGCACCCAGTGGCCGCAGCCGCCGAAGACATGAAGCTGGACATCTCGGATCTGCTTGAGCATGAGCTGCGCGCCGTCCAGGGTTATGGTCCGGTCGTCGCGGCCCCACAACAGCAGGGTCGGGGCCTTGATCCGGTGTACGTCGCGCCAGAGCGGGTCCATGCCGTGCCGCTTGCCGAACGCCGCGTTGTAGCGGTGGTAGAACTCGATGTGGCTCGGGTCCAGAGATGCCTCGTAGCGGGCCTGGACGGTGTCCTCCCACCGCTTGGGCTCGGCCGTCATGACGCGGACGAAGTCCCGCATCTTCTTCACCGTCGGGCCTTCGCCGTTGTAATACCGGAACATCGCCTTCTGCCCCTCGGTGGGGGTGGGGCCGAAGGGCAGCCAACCGCCGCCGGGTGCCATCAGCACCAGCTTCTCGACCCGCTCGGGGGCCGCGAGGGCGAGGGCGATCGCGGCTGCGCCGCCGAGGCTGTTGCCCAGCAGATGGAAGCTCTCGATGCCGAGGGCGTCCAGGGCCTGCAGGACGGCGTCGACGGTGATCTCGGTGATGGAACGGGCGTCGAGATCGTTCTCGGTCGGGCGGTAGCTGCCGCCGAAGCCCGGCTGGTCGGGCAGGACGACCCGGTGGTGCGGGGCGAGCGCGGCAAGGTTGTGCCGGTAGTTGGCCAGGCCGTCGGCCCCCGGTCCGCCGCCGTGCAGCATCACGAGCACCGGGCCTTCGCCCGCCTCGCTGACCGAGATCGGGCCCAGCGAAGTCTGAACGGTGTGGGTGACGATCTCGGGCTGTGCGGCGTCGTTGTCGCGGGCAGAGGTCACGGGGAACTCCAGGGGGTGCGGGGGATTTCGGTGTACGGGGGCGGAGGATCGGGCGCGCCTGTCGGAGCCGGGCGCCGATGTGTCAGCGAGGCGCCGATGTGTCAGAGGAAGGTGCTGATGTTCTTGGCGAGCAGCACGTTCTGGTCGAGCAGGATGTGGCGGCGCACAACCTTCAACGAACCGTCCGCGGCCCGGCGCAGCAGGTCGGTGCGTCCACCCGCGTACAGATCGACCTCGCGTTCCAGCCGGTTGCGGTAGACCAGGAAGGCGGACTCGGCGATGTACGTGCCGTCCTCGTCGCCGGGGCGCACCGCCACGTTGGTGACCAGGTGCCGGGTGCGCGACGGCGGGTCCTCGGACCAGGCCATGCCGGAGTCGAAGCGCCGGATGCGCCAGGCGAGGCTGTCCTTCGTCTCGTCGAAGATCGCCACCTCGCCCGGGGTGCCGTCGGCGAGCGACTGCTGGCGGCGCAGCCGGTTGGTGCGTACGGGCGCCCAGTAGTGCAGGTCGTCGGCGAGCAGTTCCAGCCAGTCGGCGTACCGGTGCTGGTCGAGCAGATGGGCTTCGAGGGTGTAGAAGCGCTGTACCTCGAAGTGGAGCAGCAGATCGTCCAGGGCCGGCCCGCCCGCGGGGGCGGCGGCGGATTCCGTGGTGTGGATGCTCATGGATCCTCCTTGCGTGCCGCGCTGTGTCGGCCATCCCATCGCACGGCGGCGGGTGCGGGGAGCGGGTGTGCCGGTGGGCGGCACACACCATGACGGGGCCGGGGGAGAAGGGCGCAGGGGTACGGGGCGGGGCCGGTTCAGCCGCGCAGCAGGGCGCGCAGCTCGGTGGCCGGGTCGGCGAGCCGGTCCGCGGAGACGGGCACCGCACGGGCGATCAGCCGCTGGGCGGCCTTGATGTCCTTGGGCCGGTCGATCGCGGCGGCCGCGATCACCACCGATCCGCGCAGCCCGAGCACCGTGAAGGAACCCGAGGCGACATCACCCCGTACGACCGTCTCCTCGGCGTCGGCCATCGAACCGACCCCTTCCAGCCGGCTGCCGTACCGGTCGGACCAGAACCACGAGGCGCCCCGGTCGGGCGGGGCCGCTCCGAGCAGTCCGGCGGCGGCGGCCCGGCCGCCGCTCTGGGCGGCATCCCAGTGTTCGTGCCGCACCGGGTCACCGTCCCGCCGGGCGACGTCCCCGATCGCGTACACCCGCGGGTGCGAGGTGCGCTGCGCCGCGTCGACGACGATGCCGTTGTCGACGGTGAGCCCCGCGGCCTCGGCCAGCGCGGTCGCCGGGCGGATGCCGATGCCGACGACCACGGTGTCGGCGGTGACGGGCTCGGGGCGCCCGCCCACGGTGACGGTGACCTCCTCGGCGCCGGGCGCGCGGTCGATGCGCTCCACACCGCCGGTGATGACTTCGATGCCCTCGGCGCGGTGCCGCTTGTGCAGTGCCCCGGCGACGTCCGGGCCGACGACGGCGGTCAGCGGCACCGGCACCGGGTCGATCAAGGTGACGGAGCAGCCCAGCGCGGTGGCGACCGCCGCGGTCTCGGCGCCGATGAGCCCGGCCCCGATGACGGCGATCCTGGCGCCCGGCATGAGCCGGGCCCGCAGCCGCTGCGCCTCCTCCCAGGTGCGCAGGGTGTGCACGGCCGGGTCTTCGGCACCGGGTACCGGGAGGGTTCGGGCGGTGCCGCCGGTGGCCAGCACGATGCGGTCGGCGGTCAGTTCCGTTCCGTCGGCCAGTTCCAGCACGCCCTCGTCGGGGCGCAGGGCGGTGACGACGGCGCCCGTCCGGAGTTCGACGCGCTGTTTCTCGTACCAGTCGGCCGGTCGCAGGGCGATGCCGTGCTGTGCGGTCACGGCACCGGTCAGGACGTCCTTGCTCAGCGGAGGACGGTCGTAGGGCAGCCCGTCCTCGCCGCTCAGCAGGACGATCTCGCCGTCGAAGCCGCCGCCGCGCAGGGCGTCGCAGGCCGACACGGCGGAGATCCCGGCGCCGACCACGGCGATCCTCGTCATGACGTCGGCTCCTGGCCGGGGTGCAGCCAGATCGCGCCGTCGACGACCTCGACCCGGTGGGTCCGGGCCGCGAGGGTGGCGGGCATGCACTGCGGCTCACCGGACCTGAGGCAGAAGCGGGCGCTGTGCAGGGGGCACTCGACCTCACCGTTCTCGATCCAGCCGTCGGCGAGGGACGCCTGGCCGTGCGAGCAGGTGTCGTCGAGGGCGTAGTACTTCCCGTCGTCGTGGAAGACGGAGATGGCGTCGTGGTGCCCGGTCCGTTCGGCGGGCACCCGGAGGGCTTCGCCCTCCTCGATGCCGCCGGCATCGGCGACGAGTACGGCGGTGTGAGCGGTGTCGGTGGTTTCGGCGGTGGTCATCGTTCGTCAGCTGCCTTCTCGTGCCAGGCGGGGGTGTTCATCAGGTCGCGCCAGCGGGTGTAGAAGCCTCGCGCGGCCCCGTCGGAGTACAGGTGTCCGGTGGTACCGGGGTGGACGCCGTCCTCGGCGCTCATACCGATGCCCATCTGGTAGTTGAGGGTCATGCCGCCGGCCATGAAACCGTGCGCGGTGGCCTGGCACTCGCTCCAGTTCTCGCCGTCGTCCTGCTCGAAGATGCCGGTCGGCCCGAAGGTGCGCAGGTTGTACAGGCGCTGGGCGTTCTTGACCTCGTCGGGCATCGACTTGTCGACGACGGTCCAGGCCCAGACCTCCATCTTGTCCGGCCCCTTCGGGTGCCAGACCCGGATGCTGCCGTTGACCGGCAGATACGAGAAGTTGGGGAAGATGTTGGCGTGCCCGGTCGTCATCGGACCCTCGGCACGGGCGTCGCCCAGGCGCTCGCGCAGCCGGTCGTAGTCGTAGTACTGGTGCACCACCCGGTCGTCGAAACGGCTCTTGGGGTGGGTCGGGAAGCCGGCACCGTGACCGTTCGGGTCGGTGTACTGGCGTCCCGGGGTCTGGGCGATCCCGGCCTTGGGGCCCTTGCCGCTGGGCGACATGACCATCAGCGCGGAGGCGTGCGAGATGTTCACGTGGTACCAGTCGGAGGAGAACTGCTCGGCGGCGAGCTTCCAGTTGCCCTCCAGGACCCACTTGTGGACACCGCCGACGACCTCCGTGCCCTCCGGGTCACGGTCCAGCATGGCGTCCATGTACCAGGTCATCCCGCCGAGCGCCTCGGTGAGCGCGGGGGCGTCCGGATTCCAGGTCGCGAAGACCAGCCCCCGGTACGTGTCCAGCTGGGCGACCTCCGTCAGACCCCAGCGGTTCTCGTCGAAGCTCTCCGGATATCCCTCGCGGTTGGGGACGTTGATCAGTTTGCCGGAGGTGTCGTACGCCCAGCCGTGGTAGCTGCACGTGAACGCCTTGGTCGCGCCGGCGTCCGCCCGGCAGACCCGCATGCCGCGGTGACGGCAGGCGTTGAGGAAGGCGCGGATCCGCCGGTCCTTGTCCATGGTCACGATGACCGGGTCCTCGCCCATGTACGTGGTGAAGAAGTCGCCCGGCTTGCGGAACTGCGAGGCGTGGGCGAGGAAGAGCCAGCTCGGTGCGAAGACGCGGCGCAGCTCCTGCTGGTAGAGGGCGCTGTCGCCGAAGATCCCGCGGTCGACGAGACCGTTGTCGATGTCGAAGTACTCGGTGACGTCGACCGCCGGGGCGGGGGTGCGGTGGAGGTGGCTCATGCCTTCGTTCCTTCCTGGCCGGCCGGGGTGGCGGGGCGCGCCGTACGGTGGTGCCCCCACAGGCTGGTGCCGTCGACCCGGGTCGCGGTCCAGGGGTCGTCGACGGTGATGGCGCCGTACCCGTACTCCACTTCGAAGCCGGACGGTGTGACCGCGTAGAAGGACAGCATCCGGTCGTTGCTGTGCCGTCCGATCGTCAGGGCCAGCGGCGCCGCACCGTCCAGGCAGCGGTCGTACGCGTACCCGACCGTGTCCAGTGCGTCGGCCTCCAGCATGAAGTGGAAGAGCTCGCCCGGCTCCACGTCCTTGCGCGGCTTGCGTTCGGGATCGATGACCAGCCCGGCGAACGCCAGCGAGTGGTGGCGGGGGTTGGTGTGCAGGAACGCGATCCGCTTGCGGCCGAGGTCGCAGAAGTCGGAGAGCCGGAAGCCGAGCAGCTCGGTGTAGAACCGCAGTGTCGCCGCGTAGTCCTCGACGGAGAACACCACGTGGCCCAGGCCCTGTTCACCCGTGACGAAGCGGGCGCCGGTCGGTGAGACGAACGGAGTGGTCGCGGTGCGGGCACCGTAGAAGATCTCCACGCGTACGCCGTTGGGGTCCTCGATGTGGAAGAGCCCCAGAACGTCCCGCTCGCGGAGCGTCTGCTCGTCCGCATAGTTGACATCGACGCCGGCCGCCGTCAACTCGTCGGCTGCCGCGGCGAGTTCGGCGGGTCCCGGAACTTCCCAGCCGACGTAGCCGAACTCCTCGCAGTCGGCCTCGTGCAGGGCGATCCGCCAGGCGCGGTCGTCGGCGCGCAGCCGCAGCCCGTCCTCGGTGGTCTGCGCCGACAGGCCGAGCACATCCTCGGCGAAGGTACGCCACTCGTTGACGCGCCGGGTTCGGAGTCCGAAGTATCCCAGTCCGCTGAGTTGCATGACGGGCCGTCCCTTCAGGTGTGTTCGGGGAGTACGGGTGAGGGCCGGACGGCTCGGCGGTCCGTTCGGGCATTTCACAGCAGACCGCCTCGGGACCGGGTAATGCCACGTGCTGTGCCGCCCTGTGGAACACGCCCGCGTCACGTTCCGACGCGATGCTTCCGGTCTGCGGAACCGTGGATACGGGGCGGCTTCGGTGTGCCGCGTCATGGCACAGCCACTTGCCCCGAAGGGCCGCAGCCGCAGACCGTGACCGCCGTGCGCTGTCGCACGCCGTCTCGTACCCCCTCACGCCCGGAGGACCGATGCTCGCCGCCGTCGCCGTACGCCAGGACCCCGCCGACCCGCTGAGCGGGCTCGAACTGCGCGAGGTGCCCGCGCCGGTGGCACCGCCCGGCTGGACCGTGGTCAAGGTCGTCGCGGCGGCGCTGAACCACCACGACATCTGGACGCTGCGCGGTGTCGGTCACCCCGCCGAACGGCTGCCGATGGTGCTGGGCTGCGACGCGGCGGGGTACGACGAGGACGGCAACGAGGTCGTGATCCACCCGGTGATCGGCGATCCGCGGGCGGGCGGAGGCGACGAGACCCTCGACCCCGGACGGGCGCTGCTGTCGGAGCGGCACGACGGGGCATTCGCCGAACTGCTGTGCGTGCCGCGCCGCAACCTCATCCCCAAGCCGGCGTCGCTGTCCTTCGCCCAGGCCGCATGTCTGCCGGTCGCCTGGCTGACGGCGTACCGGATGCTGTTCACCCAGGCCCGGATACGGCCGGGTGACCGGGTGCTGGTGCAGGGCGCGGGCGGCGGGGTGGCCTCGGCGGCGATCACCCTGGCCCGCGCCGCCGGGGCCAGGGTGATCGCGACCAGCCGGTCGGAACACAAGCGCACGGCAGCCCTGGAGATGGGCGCGCACCTGGCGTTGGCGACGGGGGAGAGGCTGCCGGAGAAGGTCGACGTGGTCGTGGAGACCGTCGGGGAGGCAACCTGGCCGCATTCGCTGCGGTCGCTGCGTCCGGGCGGCACGGTCGTGGTCGCCGGGGCGACCAGCGGGGCCAATCCGCCGGCCGACCTGAACCGGATCTTCTACCTCCAGCAGCGGGTGCTGGGCTCCACGGGCGGAACCCGTCAGGAGTTCGTCTCGCTGCTGCGGTTCATGGAGAGCGCCGGGATACGGCCCCGGATCGACCGGGAGATCCCGCTGTCCGCCATCCATGACGGCTTCCGGGCCGTGATCGCCGGCGAGGTCACCGGGAAGGTGATCGTCAAGCCGTGACGTCCGGGTCTCGGACTTGGCGCATCGGGGCATGCCGGTCACGGTGGCTCGTACGGCCCGACTGTGATGTACGAGGCACCGAGATTTCGGTTTTGCCCGGGCTTGACTGTTCACACACGCGCGACGGTCCTCTACGGTGGACGCACGTCCACTGAAGTGGTCGCCCAGGAATGCGCGGAGGCGAACATGCTCGACCGTACCCCGATCACCGATGACACCGGCCCGACGGGGGCGGACACCTCCCGTGAGCAGCAGACCGCCGTGGACAAGGCACTCACCCTGCTGATGTCGCTGGCCGAGGAGGACCGCGAGGTCGGCGTCAGCGAACTCGCCCGCCGCACCCGGCTGACCAAGTCGACCGCGTTCCGGCTGCTCGGCATTCTTCAGCGCAACGACGTCGTCGAGCGAGTGGGCAGCAGCTACCGGCTGGGACCCCAGCTCTTCGACATCGGCCGCCGCGTCTACGGCCCGACCCCGCTGATGCTTCAGGAACGGCTGCTGCCCTTCCTCACCGAGCTGTACGTCCTCACCCAGGAGACCGTGCACCTGGCCGTGCTGCACCGCACGGACGTCATGTACGTCAACAAGCTGCACGGCCACCGCCGCGCCCGTACGCCCACCCGGATCGGCTCGCGGATGCCCGCCTCCTGCACCGCCGTCGGCAAGGCACTGCTCGCCTTCGACCACGACGCGGCCGAGCAGGCCATCGCCGGCGGACTGCCCGCACCGATGGAGAACTCGGTGACCGATCCGGAGGACTTCCGGGCCGAACTGGCCCGCATCCGCCGTGAAGGGATCGCCTACGACCGGGAGGAGATCCTGCCCGGCGTCTCCTGCGTCGCGGTTCCTGTCATGGGGGCCGGAGGGCGTCCCGTGGCCGCCGTCTCCGTCTCCGGTGCGACAGGACGTTTCGAACCCGCACGCGTCGCGCCCGAACTGCGCCGGGTCGCGTTCGAGGCCGCCAGGGAACTCGGAGCCTCGACGCGCCTGCGGGCCCGCAGGAAGCCCGGGACGAGCCAGGAATCGGCCGCCGCCTGAACTGTCCCCCCGCTCCGAGCCCATGCGGCCTGCCCGGCGGATACGGCAGGCCGCCACGGGCCCGGGCGATACGCCGGGAGGGACTCGGGCGGTGTCTCAGGAGGGCGGGGTGCCCCTCTCGGCTCCGTGCGTGCCGCCCCGCGCACCGCCGCCGGTGCCCGGCTGGACGCGGGGCACACTGACCACGATGTGCACCAGGCTCTCCTCCTCGAGGGCGGCGTAAAGATGCGGACGGTCGCCGGGGAACCGGACGAAATCGCCCGCACCCAGCTCCACCGGGCCGTCCTCGGGGCCGACCCTGACCCGCCCGCTGATCACATACAGATGCTCCAGCGTGCCCGCCGGATGCGGCCCGGAACGACCCGTGCCGCGAACGCGCAGGACGTAGTTCTCGATGACACCCGAACCGTAGACATGGTCCAGACTGCGGCTCTCGTACCCCTCGTGCTGCTGCCAGACGGCCTCGTCACCCGGGCGTACCGTCATGACCTGCTCGCGTTCCGCCACCAACCGCGTCACCGGCACGCCAAGAGCCAACGCCACCGCGAACAGCGTCTCGACAGTGGGGTTGCCCGTGCCCTGCTCGACCTTGGACAGATTCTGCTTCGACAGACCGGCCTGCCGGGCGAGTTCGGCCAGCGAAAGCCCACGCTGCTCCCTGAGAACGCGAAGGTTCCGCGCGACCACGTCGTTTCCTCTTGACACCGCACCACCATAGACCCGCCGGCAAATGGGGGAAGCGGCGTCGCATTTCACCGACGCTGTTCCATGTCGCGGAACGACCCTTGGCGCGGGCGCCGCCGGGGCGTCTATACCGGAGTCCCGGCGGCACATGCGCCGCGCCGCCGACCGTTCTCGCTCGCCCCTTCCTCTCCTTCTCCTCTCACCCGGAGGTACCCCCGTGACCGCCGCACCGTTCGCCGCCGTCACCGATGCGGCCGAGGCTCTGACCGAGGCCGCGCAGTCCGGCATCCCCTGTCCGCCCGTACGCGATCTCTTCGCCGTCGGGGACGTGGCCTCCGCGTACGCCGTGCAGCGCCGCACCATCGAGTCGCGCCTCACCGGCGACCGCCGCATCGTGGGCCGCAAGATCGGCCTGACCTCGCCGGCCGTCCAGCGCCAGCTCGGCGTCGACCGGCCGGACTTCGGCGCACTCCTGTCCGACATGGCCGTTCCCGACGGCGGGACCGTGCCCGCGGACCGGCTCCTCCAGCCCAAGGTGGAGGCCGAGGTGGCACTGGTGCTGGGCGCCGATCTCCCGCACCCGCAGACGACGGTCGCCGACGTGATCCGCGCGGTCGACTTCGCCCTGCCCGCCCTGGAGATCGTCGACAGCCGGATCGCCGACTGGGACATCAGCCTCGTCGACACCATCGCCGACAACGCCTCCTCCGGGCTGTTCGTCCTCGGAGGCACTCCCGTGCCGTTGACCGCCGTGGATCTGCGCGGGGTCCGGATGACGATGACCCGCGCCGGCGAGAAGGTCTCCGAGGGCAGCGGCTCGGACTGCCTCGACGGCCCGCTGAACGCCGCCGTCTGGCTGGCCTCCACACTCGCCGAGATGGGGGACCCGCTGCGAGCCGGAGACATCGTCCTCACCGGAGCCCTCGGCCCGATGGCCACCGCGGCGCCGGGTGACACCTTCGAGGCCCGGATCACGGGCCTCGGTTCCGTACGGGTCGGCTTCGCCGCCCCCGAGCAGGGAGACCTGAGTTGAGCAGCGCAGTTTCGGACGGCGGCCGCACCAAGGTCGCGGTGATCGGCTCCGGGAACATCGGCACCGACCTCATGATCAAGGTCCTACGGCTCTCGGACCGCCTGGAGATGGCGGCCATGGTCGGCATCGACCCGGAGTCCGACGGCCTCGCGCGCGCCCGCCGCCTGAAGGTCGCCACCACCCACGAAGGCGTCGACGGCCTGCTGAAGATGGACGAGTTCGCCGAGGTCCACATCGTCTTCGACGCCACCTCCGCGGGCGCGCACCGCTACAACGACCAGGTGCTCCGCGCCGCCGGACGCACCGTCGTCGACCTCACCCCGGCCGCGATCGGCCCCTACGTCGTTCCCCCGGTCAACCTGGGCGAACACCTCGGCGCCGGCAACGTCAACATGGTGACCTGCGGCGGACAGGCCACAATCCCCGTGGTCGCCGCCATCAACGCCGTCACCCCGGTCCACTACGGCGAGATCGTCGCCTCCATCTCGTCCCGCTCCGCCGGACCCGGCACCCGGGCCAACATCGACGAATTCACCGAGACCACCTCCTCGGCCATCGAGAAGGTCGGCGGCGCCACCCGTGGCAAGGCGATCATCGTCCTCAACCCGGCCGAACCGCCGCTCATCATGCGCGACACCGTGTACTGCCTGGTCGGTGAGTGCGACGACACCGCCGTGACCGCCTCCGTCGAGGAGATGGCCGCCCGCGTCCAGGCATACGTACCCGGCTACCGCCTCAAGCAGAAAGTCCAGTTCGATCGGGTCGCCGCCGACGACCCGCTGCGCGGGCTGCTGCCCGCACGCGCCGGAAAGGAAGCCGTGAAGGTCTCCGTCTTCCTCGAAGTCGAGGGCGCCGCCCACTACTTGCCCGCCTACGCCGGCAATCTCGACATCATGACCTCGGCCGCTCTGCGCACCGCGGAGCACATGGCCGCTCACCGCTCCAGCGAGGTGGCACCCCGATGACCGACCAGACCACCACCGCGGCCACCGCCGGACAGCCCCGCCCCCGCGGCCCGTTGTACATCCAGGACGTGACCCTGCGCGACGGCATGCACGCGGTCAGGCACCGCTACAGCATCGAGCAGGCCCGAACCATCGCGACCGCCCTGGACAACGCCGGGGTCGGCGCCATCGAGATCGCCCACGGCGACGGCCTGTCCGGCTCCTCCATCACATACGGTGTCGGCGCGCACACCGACTGGGAATGGATCGAAGCCGTCGCCGACGCCGCGAAGCACGCCGTACCCACCACCCTGCTGCTGCCGGGCATCGGCACCCTGCACGACCTCCGGCAGGCACACGCACTCGGCATCCGCTCGGTGCGCGTGGCCACCCACTGCACCGAGGCCGACATCTCCGCACAGCACATCGCGGCCGCCCGCGAACTCGGCATGGACGTGGCAGGCTTCCTGATGATGTCCCACATGGCCGAGCCCGCCGAACTCGCCCGCCAGGCCAAGCTGATGGAGTCCTACGGCGCACAATGCGTGTACGTCACCGACTCCGGCGGCCGGCTCACCATGGACGGCGTACAGAAAAGGGTCCTCGCCTACCGCGAGGCACTGAACCCCACCACCGAACTGGGCATCCACGCCCACCACAACCTCGCGCTCGGCGTGGCCAACTCCGTCGTCGCCGTCGAGAACGGAGTCACCCGCGTCGATGCCTCCCTGGCCGGCCAGGGCGCAGGCGCGGGCAACGCCCCACTCGAGGCGTTCATCGCCGTCGCCGATCTGATGGGCTGGGAGCACGGCTGCGACCTCTTCCCACTGATGGACGCCGCCGACGACCTCGTACGTCCGCTCCAGGACCGCGAGGTCCGCGTGGACCGCGAAACCCTGACCCTCGGCTACGCGGGCGTGTACTCCAGCTTCCTGCGGCACGCCGAGAACGCGGCAAGCCGCTACGGGCTCGACACCCGAACGGTCCTGGTCGAAGCCGGCCGCCGCAAGATGGTCGGCGGCCAGGAAGACATGATCACCGACATCGCACTCGACCTCCTGAATCCGAAGACGCCGCAGGAGGCGGCACCCGGCAACTGACACCACGAGGCCGACCCGCGCGCCGTCGTCCCACGGCCGGCACCAGCCGCTCGTCCCGCCGACGGCGCGCCGGCCGGGCCGGCCCGTCGGCACAGTGGCCCCCGCGGCACGCAGGAGTGGCTGCCCGGCGCAGGCCGCCCCTCGGCCCGCGCACGGAAGCGGCCCACCCCGCTCCCACCTGCCGTAACACCGCCGACCACAGCGGCACCACCGGCGCCCAGCCCCACTCAGCCCTGCGAGAACCCTCCTGCGCCCCGCCCACCCCGTACGGCAGCATGGACGCATGTCCGTACTGACGCGCGACGAAGCGCAGACCCGAGCCCAATTCCTCGACGTACACCGGTACACGATCGACCTCGATCTGACCACAGGGGAAGAGACCTTCGACTCCCGCACCGTCATCCAGTTCACCGCAGCCGCGGCCGGAGACACATTCGTCGAGCTCAAGCCCGCCACCCTGCGCTCGATCAGCCTCGACGGACAGCCCCTCGACCCCGCCGACCTCACCGAGAACCGCTACCCGCTCACCGCACTCACCGCCGGCACACACGAACTGCGCATCGACGCCGCCATGCGCTACTCCCGCACCGGCGAAGGCATGCACCGCTTCACCGACCCGACCGACGGCGAGACGTACGTCTACACCCAACTGTTCATGGAGGACGTCCAGCGCGTCTTCGCCGCGTTCGACCAGCCCGACCTCAAGTCCGTCTTCGAACTCACCGTCACCGCTCCCGAAGGCTGGACCGTACTCGGCAACGGCATCGCCGAGCACCGGAGCGACGGCCGATGGACCCTGGCAGCCACCCCGCTGATCTCCACCTACCTCGTCGCCGTCGCCGCAGGCCCCTGGCACTCCGTGACCACCGAACACGCCGGACTGCCCTTCGGCATCCACTGCCGCCGCTCCCTGGCCCCGCACCTCGACACGGACGCCGACGAGATCCTCGACATCACCCGCGCCTGCTTCGACCGCTTCCACGAGAAATTCGACGAGCCCTACCCCTTCGACTCCTACGACCAGGCATTCGTCCCCGAATTCAACGCCGGCGCCATGGAGAACCCCGGACTCGTCACCTTCCGCGACGAGTTCATCTACCGCTCCGCCGTCACCGACACCGAACGCCAGACCCGCGGCATGGTCATCGCCCACGAAATGGCCCACATGTGGTTCGGCGACCTCGTCACCCTCGCCTGGTGGGACGACATCTGGCTCAACGAGTCCTTCGCCGAGTACATGGGCTACCAGACCCTCGCCGAAGCCACCCGCTTCACCGACACCTGGGTCGACTTCGGCGTCGCCCGCAAGGGCTGGGGCTACGACGCCGACCAGCGCCCCTCCACCCACCCCGTCGCCCCCGACCCGGCAGCCGTCCCCGACACCGCGTCCGCGATGCTCAACTTCGACGGCATCTCCTACGCCAAAGGCGCATCCGCCCTGCGCCAACTCGTCGCCTGGCTCGGCGAGAAGGACTTCCTGGCCGGCATCAACACCCACTTCGCCCGCCACAAGTTCGCCAACGCCACCCTCGCCGACTTCATCGACAACCTCGCATCGGCCACCGACCGCGACGTCCACGCCTGGGCCGACACCTGGCTCCGCACCACCGGAGTCGACACCCTCACCCCCCGGATCGACGAATCCGACGGCATGTGGTCCCTCACCATCGACCACGACGGCAGCCGCCCCCACCGCATCGCCATCGGCGCATACGACCACGCACCGGACGCCCACCCCGGCCCCGACCACCTCGTCCTGCGCGAACGCTTCGAAATCGACATCCCCCAGAACGACACGGTCAAGGCCCTGCCCGGCCGACGCCCCGCCCTCGTCGTCCTCAACGACGGCGACCTCAGCTACGCCAAAGTACGCCTCGACACCAAGTCCTGGGACACCGTCGAACGCGACCTGTCCGGCATCCCCGACGCGCTGACCCGCGCCGTCATCTGGAACACCGCCCGCGACATGGTCCGCGACGGCGACCTCGCCCCCACCACCTACCTCACAGCGGCCCGTGCACACCTCCCGCACGAAACCGACCTCGCCCTCGCCCAAGGCGTACTCGCCTTCGCAGACACCCAGATCACCGGCCGCTACCTCACCCCCGACGACCGCCCCGCCGCCCTCGCCACCCTCACCGCCCTGTGCCGCGACATCATCCGCCGCACCGAGGACGGCCACAACCCCGGCCTGCGCCTCGTCGCCGTACGCCACCTCATCGACGCCGCCACCCAGCCCGACACCATCCAGGACTGGCTCACCAACGGCACCGTCCCCGGCGGACCCGAACTCGACCCCGAACTGCGCTGGCGCATCCTCACCCGCCTCGCCGTCCTCGGCGCCACCGACGAAACCGCCATCACCGCCGAACTCGAACAGGACCCCAGCGCCACCGGACACGAAGGCGCCGCCCGCTGCCGGGCCGCCCTCCCCACCCCCGAGGCCAAGGCCGCCGCCTGGCACACCCTGTTCAACGACGACAGCCTCTCCAACTACCTCTTCACCGCCACCGCCCAAGGCTTCTGGCAACCCGAACAGACCGACCTCGTACGGGACTACGTGCCCCGCTACTACCCCGACGCGACCCGCCTCGCCGCCCGCCGCGGCCCCGCCATCGCCGAAGCCGCCGGCCGGTACGCCTTCCCCGCGTACGCCGTCGACACCGACAACCTCCACCTCGGCGAACAAGCACTGAACGACAAGACCCTCATCCCGGCCCTGCGCCGCCAGCTCATCGACCAGATCGACGACCTGCGCCGCGCCCTCGCCGTACGCAACGCCCACTGACCCTCAGAGCCTCCCGGCACCACCCGTGCCCGGCGCCACCCCCACCACACAGGGAGGCGCCGGGCACACCCATATCCGACGCCACACCCATACCACCGACACCCCCGACAACGACCCCCAGCCCTTCACCCGTCCCCCTTTCGAGTTCAGATCACCAAGCTCTGCGGCCGCGCCCCCGAAAACCCGGACAAGCTGGCATGTCCACCCATGCGCACCCGAAGGGCCCCACCACCATGCCCACCCCACCCCTCGCCGGCTCCACCACCGGCCCCACCGCCCTACGCCCCCTCATCGACACCGTCCTCACCGCACTCCACGACGGCGCCCACCGACGCGACGGCCCCCTCCCCGCAGGCGGACCCGACGCCGTCACCCCCCGAATGCGCACCGCCACCCACCCCGTCATCCCCGACCACGGCACCGGCCCCCACAACGCACTGCACACCCTCGTCAGCGCCCTCGCCGAAGGCGCCGCAGACCCCGCACACCCGCTCTGCACCGCACACCTCCACACCCCGCCCCTCGCCCTCGCCGCCGCCGCCGACCTCGCAGCCTCCGCACTCAACCCCTCCATGGACTCCTGGGACCAGGCCCCCGCAGCCTCCGCCCTCGAAGCCGACATCACCACCGCACTCGCCACCGAGATCTACCCCCACCAGCCCTCACCCGACGCACTCCTCACCACCGGCGGCACCGAAGCCAACCAACTCGCCCTACTCCTCGCCCGCGAACGCAACGGCCCCGTACAGACCATCTGCGCCGCCAACGCCCACCACAGCATCACCCGCGCCGCCTGGCTCCTCGGCCTCCCCGAACCCGTCGTCATCCCCGCCCCCACCGGCGTCATGAACCCCACCGCACTCGCCGAAGCCCTCACCCGGCTCCACAGCCCCCACCACGCCCTCCTCGTCACCGCCACCGCAGGCACCACCGACACCGGCCAGATCGACCCACTCACCGACATCGCCGACCTCTGCACCACCCACGGCGCCGAACTCCACATCGACGCCGCCTACGGCGGACCCCTCCTCTTCAGCCCCACCCACCGAAGCAAGGTCCACGGCCTCGACCGCGCCCACAGCGTCACCCTCGACCTGCACAAACTCGGCTGGCAACCCGCACCCGCAGGCATCCTCGCCGTCCCCGACCGCACCCACCTCGAGCCACTCCACCACCGCGCCCCCTACCTCAACGCAGACGACGACACCGAAGCCGGCCTCCCCGACCTCCTCGGCCGCTCCCTGCACACCACCCGCCGCCCCGACGCCCTCAAGATCGCCGTCACCCTCAAAGCCCTCGGCCGCACCGGACTCGCCGACCTCATCGACCACACAGTCGCCACCGCCCACCACCTCGCCGACCTCATCACCCAAACCCCCACCCTCGACCTCTACGACCACCCCACCATCAGCACCGTCCTCTTCCGCCCCACCGACGCCGACGACAACACCGTCGCCACCATCCGCCGCACCCTCCTCACCCGCGGCCACGCCGTACTCGGCCGCGCCCACACAGACAACCGCCTCTGGCTCAAAGCCACCCTCCTCAACCCCCACACCACCCCCGACGACCTCCACACACTCCTCGACCTCGTCAACCACCTCGCCCACGACCCCGCGGAAGGCAGCACCCCCCGATGACCGACCTGCCCACCCCCGAGACCGGCCGGCCACACGACCTCGTCGGCATCGGCATCGGCCCCTTCAACCTCTCCCTCGCCGCACTCGCCCACGACATCCCCAACAGCCCCCACCCCCTCGCCGCCACCTTCTACGAACAACGCCCCGCCTTCCACTGGCACCCCGGCCTCCTCATCGACGGAGCCAGCCTCCAAGTCCCCTTCCTCGCCGACCTCGTCACCCTCGCCAACCCCGCGAGCCCCTGGACCTTCCTCAACTACCTGCGCAGCCGCGAAAGACTCTTCCCCTTCTACTTCGCCGAACGCTTCCACATCCAACGCGCCGAATACGACGCCTACTGCCGCTGGGTAAGCGACCAACTCCCCGGCCTCCACTACAGCCACCAGGTCGACGCCGTCCGCTGGAACAACGAACAAGGCCTCTTCGAAGTCGACTTCACCCAACTCGACACCGACGGCGAAGCCCAAGCACTCGGCCGCACATACACCCGCCACATCGCCCTCGGCATCGGCACCGAGCCCCACATCCCCGACCCCCTCAAACCACTCACCGAAGCCAAAACCACCCCCGTCATCCACTCCGCCGACTACCTCCACCACCGAGAAACACTCCTCGACGCCGAACACATCACCGTCATCGGATCCGGACAATCAGGCGCCGAAATCTTCCTCGACCTCCTCCGCGCCCGCCCCGCAGGCCACGAAAAACTCCACTGGATCGCCCGCACCCAGGCCTTCGCACCCATGGAGTACTCCAAACTCGGCCTGGAACACTTCACCCCCGACTACAGCCGCTACTTCCACGCCCTGCCCGAACCCGTACGCGACGAACTCGTCCCCCACCAATGGCAGCTCCACAAAGGCATCGACGCCGACACCATCGCCGCCATCCACGACGAGCTCTACCGCCGCACCCTCCACGGCGGCTGGCCCGACACCACCCTCACCCCCGGAGTCTCCGTACACACCGCAGAACGCACCGCCGACACCCGCATCGAACTCCACCTCGAACACACCCAGCAGAACACCCGCACCCGCCTCACCACCGACGCCGTCGTCCTCGCCACCGGCTACCGCGAACGCCCCCTCGACCGCATCCTCACCGGCCTCCACCCCTACATCCGACGCGACGCCTCCGCACGCCCCCACATCGACGACCGATTCCGCCTCGTCCTCGACCCCACCATCACCGGCAACATCTACGTACAGAACGCCGAACGCCACACCCACGGCGTCGGCGCCCCCGACCTCGGACTCGCCGCCTGGCGCAGCGCCACCATCCTCAACCACCTCACCGGCACCAACGCCTACCCCCTCCCCCAACGCACCGCCTTCACCACCTTCGGCCTCACCCCCCGAACCCCACCCATCCCCACCCAGAACCCCGACCTCATCCCCCTCACCCAAGGCAACTGACCACCCCCCGCACAACAGAAGGCGGCCGCCCCCTCCGAAAAGGAGAGAACGGCCGCCCACCCAGCAGATCACCACCCACTGCCGCGACCGGCACTAGAACACCGGCACACCGTCCCGCGTCAGACGCCAGTCCACCGAAGCGAACTGCGCACCATCCACCGAACCCTTCGCCTTCACCCACGAGATGATCGTGTTACGAATCTCCTCAGAATTCGCCCACAACTGCTTCGCACCCGGAACATGCGGGAAATTGCCACCACCACTCGCCCGGTAATTGTTCACCGCCAGCACGAACTGCGCACCCGCATCGATCGGCTTGCCCTCGAACGACAAATTCACGATCCGCGAACCACTCGGCTTCGCAATATCGATGTCATACGTCAAACCCGACACCGCATCGTAGTTGTAATCCGGAATATTATCCGCATTCGTCAGCTTCGCCGGATCCACCGGAGCACCCGCCGCAATCCGCACGTAATACCGGGCCGAGAACTCCAGATAATCCTTGATCTGCGCACCCGTCAGCAACCGCGCCTCAAGAGTGTTCTCGAACGGATACAGCCCCGCCGCATCCCTGATCGTCACATCCCCGGCCGGGATCCGCGCCGTACGCGAGAAACACGACGCCTGCGAGAGCACAGGCAGCGCCGCATACTCACCACCCGCCAACGCCGCCTTCACCGTCTCCGCCTGCACGACATTGATCAGATCGATGATCGGCTCGTCCTTCCAGGCCGCCTCCGCCGTCGACATCGCCGCCGTCGACGTACCGATCACCTGATTGACGTAACCCACAACCTTCTCGTGCTCATCCACCAACAGCTTCGTGATCTCCGGGTCCTCAGCCACGGTGTTGGAGTTCAACACCCGCGAACCCGCCCTCTCCACCACCCAGCGGCCCTTCTCCCACACCAGATCGAAGTCGAACAACGTCAGCCGCTGCCCCCACTTCAACGGCTCGGAAAGCACCACCTTCTTCCCCGTCTGCTTGTTCTCCACGAAATACTCGGGAATCTCCTGATGCGCATGCCCGACCAGAATCGCGTCAATACCCGGCACCTGCTCAGCCACCAGACCCGCCGCGTTCTCCACATACGGAATCTGATCACCGTACGACGACGTACCACTGCTACCCGAATGCGCCGACACGATCACGACATCCGCACCCATGGAACGCAGCCGCGGCACAAACTTCGCCGCCTGCTCCTCCAGACCGGGAAACACCATCTTCCCACTGACATTCGCCTTGTCCCAGATAGCGATGCCCGGATTCGTCAGACCCAGAATCGCGACCTTCACATCCCGGCCGTGCGGGGTACGCATCCTCTTGATGACATACGGGGCGAACGCCGGCCGCAACGTCCTCGCGTCCAGCGCGTTCGCACCCAGCAGCGGAAAGTCGCACTGCTCCTCGAACTTCCGCAGCACCGGAATCCCGTAGTTGAACTCATGGTTGCCGAGCGCCGCGGCGTCATAGCCGATCGCGTTCATCGCCTGCGCCATCGGGTGCACCGGGCCACGCTTCGCCGTGATCGGATCGACCTTGGCGTAGTAGTACGACAACTGGGTGCCCTGGATCGTGTCACCCGCATCGATCAACAGGGTGTTGTGGCGGCCCTTCTCCCGACGCACCTGGTCCACCAGGGTGGAGATCTTCGCCAGACCGACATCGTTGTGAGCCTTGTCGTCGAACTCCTTGTCGGTGAAGTAATCCCAGTTGAAGACGTTCCCGTGCAGATCCGTGGTGCCCATCACAGTGAACGAGTACCGCTTCGGCGGACGCCCGTGGCCGTGCCCATGACCGTCGGCAGCGGCAGGAACGGCAGAGCCACCCACGATCGCCACACCGGCACCGGCGGCCGCCGATGTGCCCAGGAACGTCCTACGGTTCAGCGGCATTTCGTCTCCCACATCTCAGTTCTCGCAGTACACAACGCGCGTAGATGATGACCCAGGAGCCACACCCGGCAACACCCCTCCCAGGTTTCGATCTGATGACCACCCGCCGTCTCCCCGGAACCGAGGCCGCGCGACACACCCCGACGCAGCCCCGAACCCGCCTCACCATGTCACCGCCAAAACCATGAAGAGAATGCTCATCCGAGCACCCCGCCGCACAATTCAACACTTGTCAATAACCCTTCATCCAAAGGTTGTTGAGTAGTCACGCAGCGCCAAACGGATACCCGTAGGTAAGGTCTAGGGTCAAACCATGCGCCGAGCCAAAATCGTTTGCACCCTGGGCCCCGCCACCGACACATACGACCAGATCAAGACCTTGGTCGAAGCGGGAATGGACATCGCCCGCCTCAACCTCAGCCACGGCACCTACGCCGAACACGAACAGCGGTACCACCACGTACGCAAGGCCTCCGACGAGAGCGGACGCAGCGTCGGCATCCTCGTCGACCTCCAAGGCCCGAAGATCCACCTCGGACGCTTCCGCGAAGGCCCCGTACTCCTTGAACGCGGCGACGACTTCACCATCACCGTCGAACCCATGGAAGGCGACCGCCACACCTGCGGCACCACCTACGACGGCCTCGCCACCGACGTCACCACAGGCGAACGCATCCTCGTCGACGACGGCCGAGTCACCCTCGAAGTCACCGAAGTGGACGGCCCCCGCGTCCACACCACCGTCATCGAGGGCGGCATGGTCTCCGACCACAAAGGCCTCAACCTCCCCGGCGTCGCCGTCTCCGTACCCGCACTCTCCGAGAAGGACATCGAAGACCTCCGCTGGGCCCTGCGCACCGGCGCCGACATCATCGCCCTCTCCTTCGTACGCAGCGGCCGCGACATCAAGGACGTCCACCGCATCATGGACGAAGAAGGCCGCCGCCTCCCCGTCATCGCCAAGGTGGAGAAACCCCAGGCCGTCGAGAACATCGACGACATCGTCGCCGCCTTCGACGGCATCATGGTCGCCCGCGGCGACCTCGGCGTCGAAATGCCCCTGGAACAAGTACCGATCGTCCAGAAGCGCGCCATCAAACTCGCCAAACGCAACGCCAAGCCGGTCATCGTCGCCACCCAGATGCTCGACTCGATGATCGACAACTCCCGCCCCACCCGCGCCGAAGCCTCCGACGTAGCCAACGCGGTCATCGACGGCACGGACGCGGTGATGCTCTCCGGCGAGACCAGCGTCGGCAAGTACCCCATCGAGACGGTCCGCACGATGTCCCGCATCGTCGAAGCAGCCGAGGAAGACATCCTCGCCAAGGGCCTCCCACCCCTGACCGACCGCAACAAGCCCCGCACCCAGGGCGGCGCGGTGGCCCGCGCGGCAGCCGAGATGGGCGACTTCCTGGGCGCCAAATTCCTGGTCGCCTTCACCCAGAGCGGCGACACGGTCAGGCGCCTGTCCCGCTACCGCTCACCCATCCCGCTCCTGGCCTTCACCCCGGCCCCGGCCACCCGCTCCCAACTGAACCTGACCTGGGGCGTCGAGACCTTCCTCGGCCCGCACGTCGAATCGACGGACGCGATGGTGGCCCAGGTCGACGAGGAGCTGCTGAAGATCGGCCGCTGCGAGAAGGGCGACGTCGTGGTCATCACGGCCGGCTCCCCGCCGGGCGTCCCGGGCTCGACGAACCTGGTCCGGGTGCACCGCATCGGCGAGGACGACGGCGGGAAGTAGCCGATCGTCAGTACTTCGGCCCGACGTGGGCGTCCATGAGGGCTACGGACGCCCGTCGGGCGACGGAGATGTTGAGCGGGTTGCTCCCTCGTGCGAGGGTCGTCCACTCGACCCCGACAGCGGTGAGTGTGTCGCTGAACAGCTTGCGGATGTCGTCCGACCTGTTGGTGAAGAAGTACCGGGGGTACTCGTAGCGCTTCCGTTCGCCGCCGATGAGCTTCGTGGTCCAGTTGGTGATCCGGCATCCATCGGAGTGGATGAGGCCCAGGATGAATTCCCATGGATGGGCATCCACGATCCTCTGTTGCCAGGGTTCGAGGGCGATCTTGCGGTCGTGCTTCTTGCCGGGACCGTGCTGGGGGAAGAGGCAGGGCCAGTGCTTGCTGTGGCACGTGACGTTCTGGCAGCCCTGACGCTGAACCCGGAACACCTTGTTTCCGGGACGCGCGATCTGCATGGCTTCGGCGCAGGCGTCGATGAGGCCCGGCCAGGCATCGGCGCAAGCGATACGGAGGAAGTACACGCCCCTTTTGGCGGAGCTGATGCAGCCGTCGCCGAGATAGAGGCCCAGTAAGTAGGCGTACGCGGCGGGGTCTTCGGGATCGCTTGGCACGTCGCCGCACCTCGGACAGTCCGCAGCGCGGTTCCAACCGAGGGGTTCTATTCGCGTCTGCCACGAGCGGAGGGCGGCACGCGAAATGCCGGTCTGCTTGCTTACGGAGTTCTGGCTGAAGCCTTGGGCGAGGAGTGCCAGAGCACGCTTGCGCGTATCGAGGTCGTACACAGGGCCGATCCTGTCCGGGTCTCGACGACCCGCAGGTGGAATAAGCAAGCATTCACACGTTCATGTGAAGTTCCGCTATTCCTTGGCGACCTTGGAATCGAAGGAAAAGTGCCCCGAGTCGGACTCGAACCGACACTGGATGGGTTTTGAATCCATTGTCTCTGACCAATTGGACTACCGGGGCTCGCAGAATCGAAGGCGCTCTTCGACCCGCTGCGCGACCACCATACCGCAGGTGGGTAGGCTCAAGGGAGCAGTATCTGCCCCGTAACGAGGAGCCCCGTGACCGCCCCCGAGTCGCCCCAGCCCGCCGACGACGACAAGTCGCACGTTCCGCCGCTGACGACCCGCGTCGTCATCGCCGAGGACGAGGCGCTCATTCGTCTCGATCTCAAAGAGATGCTGGAGGAAGAGGGCTACGCGGTCGTCGGCGAAGCGGGCGACGGGCAGCGGGCCGTCGAGCTGGCCCGGGAGCACCGCCCCGATCTGGTCATCCTCGATGTGAAGATGCCGATTCTCGATGGGATCTCCGCCGCGGAGAAGATCGCCGAGGAGTCCATCGCTCCCGTCCTGATGCTGACCGCTTTCTCGCAGCGCGATCTTGTCGAGCGGGCCAGGGACGCCGGGGCGATGGCATACCTCGTGAAGCCGTTCAGCAAGAGCGATGTGGTGCCTGCGATCGAGATGGCGGTGTCGCGGTTCGCGGAGCTGAAGGCGCTGGAGAGCGAGGTCGCCGACCTCGCGCAGCGGCTGGAGACGCGGAAGCTGGTGGACCGGGCGAAGAGCATTCTGCAGACGGATTACGGTCTGTCGGAGCCTGCCGCGTTCCGGTGGATTCAGAAGACGTCGATGGACCGGCGGATGTCCATGCAGCAGCTTGCCGAGGCGTTGATCGCGGATGCGGCTGAGAAGAAGGCTGCCGAGGAGAAGAAGGCCGAGTAGTCTCCGTGGGCGTATGGGGGAGGCCCGCATCCGGGTTGCCGGGTGCGGGCCTCTTCCGTCTGTGCGGGTGGGGTCAGTCCTCGCCGAGGTAGGCCTTGCGGACGGACTCGTCGTGGAGGAGGTCCGCGCCGGTGCCGGAGAGGACGATCTTGCCGACCTCCATGACGTGGCCCTGGTCGGCGAGGGAGAGTGCGGCCTGGGCGTTCTGCTCGACGAGCAGGATGGTGGTGCCCTGGGCCTTGAGTTCGACGATAGTCTCCATGATCTTCTGCATCATGATCGGGGAGAGGCCCATGGAGGGTTCGTCGAGCATCAGGAGCTTGGGCCGGCACATGAGGGCTCTGCCCATGGCGAGCATCTGCTGTTCGCCGCCCGAGAGTGTTCCGGCGGCCTGCTTCCGGCGTTCCCCGAGGATGGGGAAGAGGTCGTAGGCGCGCTGGATGTCCTTTTCGATGCCTGCCTTGTCGTTGCGGAGGTAGGCGCCGAGTTGGAGGTTCTCGGTGATCGTCAGCCGGGGGAAGATGTGGCGTCCCTCGGGGGAGTGGGCGAGGCCCAGGGAGACGACCTTGTGGGCCGGGATGTTGTTGAGTGGTTGGCCGTCGAAGGTGATGCGGCCGCCGGCCGGCTTGAGCAGTCCGGAGAGGGTGCGCAGGGTGGTGGTTTTGCCTGCGCCGTTGGTGCCGATGAGGGTGACGATCTGGCCGGCTTCGACGGTGAAGGAGATGCCTTTGACGGCTTCGATCTTGCCGTAGGCGACGCGGAGGTCCTCGACCTCTAGCAGTGCGGTCATCGGGTGTCCTCCTCCTCGGTGCCGGTGGTGCCGGTGGTGCTGTTGGTGTCGGTTGTTCTGGTGGTTCCTGCTTCGGCGGCTTCGACCTCGGCGAGTTCTTCGGCGCCGGGGGCGCCTTCGAAGGGGGTGCCGAGGTAGGCGGCGACGACGCGTTCGTCGCTCTGGACCTCGGTCGCGGTGCCTTCGACGAGCTTTTCGCCCTGGACGAGGCAGGCGACGCGGTCGCAGAGGTTGAAGATGAACCGCATGTCGTGCTCGATGACGAGGACGGCGATGCCCTGGTCGCGGATGGCGAAGATGAGTTCTTCGGTGACGCGGGTTTCCTGCGGGTTCATGCCTGCGGTGGGCTCGTCGAGGAGGAGGAGTCCGGGGTCGCTGGCCAGTGCGCGGGCGATTTCCAGCTTGCGCTGGTCTCCGTAGGGGAGGTTGCGTGCGAGGTGGTCGGCTTTGTCCTGGAGGCCGATGAACTCCAGGAGTTCCATGGCTCGTTCGCGGCTGGCTTGTTCGGCCTTGGTGAAGCCGGGGAGTCGCAGGAGGGCTGACCAGAGGCCTTCCTTGGTCCTGGTGTGGCGTCCGACGAGGACGTTTTCCAGGACGGTCATGTTGGCGAAGAGCCGGATGTTCTGGAAGGTGCGGGCGATGCCTGCCTGGGTGACGAGGTGGGGCTTGGGTGGCAGGACGGTGCCCTTGTAGTTGACTTTGCCCTCGGTGGGGACGTACAGGCCGGTGAGGCAGTTGAAGAAGGTGGTTTTGCCGGCGCCGTTGGGGCCGATGAGGCCGACGATCTCGCCCGCGTTGACGGTGAGGTCAACGCCCCGGACGGCGGTGAGGCCGCCGAAGCGCATGGTCACGCCGTTCGCGTCGAGGACGGTGGTGGCGGTTTTCGTGGTGGTCATGGTGGTCACGCCCCCGCCTTGGCGATGCCGGCGCCGGTCTCTTCGGACTGCCGTGGCTCCGGTACGTCGGGCTGGTCGGTCTCGTGGAATTCGAGTTGTTTCCTGCGGTCGGCGACCAGGCCTTCGGGGCGCAGGCGCATCAGGAGGATGAGCGCGACGCCGAAGAGGAAGAGCTGGTAGTCCTGCATGAACTGGAGTTTGGCCGGGATGAGGTAGAGCAGTGCGGCGCCGACGAGGGGTCCGCTGAGGGTTCCCATGCCGCCGAGGATGACGGCGGCGAGGAGGAATGCGGAGTTGGGTGGTACGGAGCCGGCGAACTGGTATTGCTCGGGTGTCACTGTGTAGTTGACGTGTGCCTGGACGGTGCCGGCGAGGCCGGCGAGGGTGGCGCCGAGGGCGAAGGCGAGCAGTTTGAGCCGGAAGGCGTTGATGCCCATGGCGGTGGCTGCGGTTTCGTCTTCGCGGATGGCGACCCAGGCGCGGCCGATGCGGGATTCTCCGGAGCGGCGGAAGACGAGGACGACGACGGCGGTGAAGACGAGCATGAGCAGGTAGTAGTTGGCGGACCTGCCGAGGGTGAAGCCGAGGATGTCGTGTTTGAGTCCGAAGTCGAATCCGAAGAATTTGAGGTCGGGGATGCTGGGGATGCCTTGGGAGCCGTTGGTGAGGTCGGGTCCGCTGTTGCCGTTGAGGTTGTTCACGGTGAGGCGGAAGATTTCACCGAAGCCGAGGGTGACGATGGCGAGGTAGTCGCCGCGCAGTCGGAGTGTGGGGGCGCCGATGAGGACGCCGAAGACGAGCGAGGCGCCGGCGCCGGTGAGGACGGCGGCCCAGAAGGGGAATTCGACGCCGATGGCCGACATGGTGGAGCCGGAGACGAGGGCGGCGGCGTAGGCGCCGACGCCGAGGAAGGCGACGTATCCGAGGTCGAGGAGGCCGGCGAGGCCGACGACGACGTTGAGGCCGAGTGCCACGGTCGCGAAGATGAGGATGTTGGCGCCGATGAGCGCGTATTCCTCTTTCTGCTGTGTGAAGGGGAAGCAGACGGCTGCGACGAGGGCGGCGGCGAGGGTGATGTTGCGGTGCTTGGTGGTGAGCGCGGTGAGGCGGGAGATGAGTCCGGCCCGGTGGAGTGCGGTGAAGGCGAAGCCGGCGGTGATGAGGAAGCCGATGAAGAGTTCGGTGTAGTCGGTGTCGATGCCGTAGGCGAAGACGTAGAGGCCGATGCCGAACGATACGACGATGATGAGGATTTCGGCCCAGTCGGGGAGTGCTTTGGCGCGGGGGGCCGGTGGGGCGCCGAGGCTGTTGCGGAAGCGTTGCCAGGCGCCGGCTGTGGTGTCGGAGATGGGTTGGTCGGCGGGGAGTCCGAGTGCGGCGATGGCGGCGATGAGTGCGCCGATGCCGCTGACCCAGGCGCCGGGTTCCAGGTTGACGGCGCCGCCGAGGTTGTACGCGATGGCGCCGATGGTGTAGCCGGTGGTGCCGAGGGTGCCGAGTGCGAGGAGGCGGACGGGGCTGTTGGTGCCGCCGGGGGTGAGCCAGCCGAGGCCTGGGATGCCGTACCCGGACAGTGTGAGGAGCAGGGTGAGTGCGGCGCTGATGAGGGTGAGGACTTGGAGGCCGCCGGGGTAGCCGGTGACGGTGAGGTCGCCGGGGAATTCGCTGGTCCAGGTCCAGGCGAGGAAGGTGCCGGCGAGTGCGAGGGTTGCGCCGGTGAGGGTGCCGATGCGGGCTGCGGTTGTGGGCATCGGGAGGAGGGGCGCGGTGCCGGGTGCGGTGGTGTGGTTGGTGGTCATCCGTATCACGCCCGATCCGCGACGCGTTCGCCGAGCAGGCCCTGGGGGCGGAGCAGCAGGACGATGATGAGGAGGACGAAGGCCCATACGTCTTTCCAGGCGCCGCCGCCGAAGAGTTCCATGCCGGGGACGTTGCTCATGTAGCCGGTGGCGAGGGATTCGGCGATGCCGAGTACGACGCCGCCGAGCATGGCGCCGTAGATGTTGCCGATGCCGCCGAGTACGGCTGCGGTGAAGGCTTTGAGGCCCATGATGAAGCCCATTTTGAAGCCGATCTGGCCGTTTTTGAGTCCGTAGGCGACGGCGGCGACGGCGGCGAACGCGGCACCGATGGCGAAGGCCATGACGATGATGCGGTCGGTGTTGATGCCCATGAGTTTTGCGGTGTCGGGGTCTTGGCTGGTGGCTTGCATGCCGCGGCCGGAGCGGGTCTTGGAGACGAAGAGTCCGAGGGCGAGCATGCAGATGGGGGCTGTGATGAGGACGAAGAGGTCACCGCGTTGGATGTGGGCGCCGAAGATGTCGATGGCTTCGCCCTTGAACTGGGGGAAGGAGCGGTCCTTCTTGGCGTCGGGGTACCACTTCCAGATGGCTTGCTGGAGTGCGAGGGAGAGTCCGATCGCGGTGATGAGCGGGGCGAGTCGGGGGGCGCCGCGCAGGGGCCGGTAGGCGAAGCGTTCGGCGGCTGCGCTGACGGTGACGGAGCAGATGACGCCGCCGATGATCATGAGTGGGATGATCGCGAGGAGGGAGACGCCGGCCGGCATCCAGAGGTACACGGTGAGAGCTCCGAAGCCTCCGATCATGAAGATCTCGCCGTGGGCGAAGTTGATGAGCTGGATGATTCCGTAGACCATCGTGTAGCCGATCGCGATGAGTCCGTACATCGCGCCGAGGATGAGTCCATTGGCCAGCTGTTGCGGCAGTTCGTTCACCGCAGGGCCTCCGTGGAGTGGTTCGGATATGGCACCGCGCGGGAGCGCTGGTAGCGCTCCCGCGCGGTCTGGTGTCAGTCAGTGCGTTGGCCGGGAGGGCCCTGTTGGGGTCAGGGCTTGTAGGCCTCGCTGAGCTTGGAGGTCCACTTGCCGCCGTCGACCTGGTAGGCGGTCATCATGGTGTTGGTGGTGTCGCCGTATTCGTCGAAGGAGACGGGGCCGGTGACGCCGTCGAACTTGACCTTGGCCATGGCTTCGAGGACCTTGGCGCGGGCGTTGTCGGGGAGCTTGCCGTTGTTCTCGGCGACGGCGATTTTGACGGCCTCGATGATGGCCCAGGTGGCGTCGTAGGTGCCGCCGCCGTAGGCCTCGTAGGCGTCCTTGTATCCGGCGGTCTTGTAGTCGGCGATGAATTTCTTGGCGGAGTCGAGTTCCTCGACGGGCTTGCCGACGGAGGTGGCGATGTCGCCCTGGGCCTTCTTGTTGAGCTTGATGAAGTCGGCGCTGTACATGCCGTCGCCGCCCATGAGGGGGATCTGGACGCTGTCCTTGAGCTGCTGGCTCAGGGGTGCGCCGGCGGGGTACTCGCCGCCGTAGTAGACGGCCTTGGCGCCGGACTTCTTGACTTTGGTGACGACGGCGTTGAAGTCGCGGTCGTCGGGGTTGACGTGGTCGTTGCCGACGATCTTGCCGCCGAGGGTGGTGAAGGTGTTCTTGAAGGAGGCGGCGAGGCCGGCGCCGTAGGGCTTCTGGTCGTCGATGAGGTAGACCTGCTTGATCTTCGCGTCGTTGAAGAGGTACTTCGCGGCGAAGGCGCCCTGGATCTGGTCCGTGGTGGCGGTGCGGAAGTAGGTCTTGAAGGGGCGCTTCTTGTCGCCGGTCTTCCAGTTCTCGCCCTGGGTGAGTTCGGTGCCGGTGTTGGCGGGGGAGATCTGGGTGAGGCCGGCGTCGTTGAGCGGCTTCTGCATCGACTGGGAGACGCCGGAGTTGAGGGGGCCGACGACGCCGACGACGGTGTCGTCGTCGATGAACTTCTGGGCGTTCTGCTGGCCGACGGAGGGCTGTGCCTGGTCGTCGAGCGGCTTGACCTCGAACTTGATGCCGGGGACGGTCTTTTCCTTGTTGGCCGTCTGGGCGGCGAGGTCGGCGGAGTTCTTGATGCCGAGGCCGAGGGCGGACAGGTCGCCGGTGATGGGCGCGTCGACGCCGATGACGACGGTCTGGGTGTCGCCGCTGCCGCTGTTCTTGCTGTCGTCGCGCGACCCGCAGGCGGTGAGTGTCAGTGCTCCTGTGGTGAGCGCTGTGGTGAGGATGAGCAAAGAACGGTGTCGCACGAAAGGTCCTTTCCCTGGCGCGGCCTCCTCTGCTTGAGGTGCCGTTTCGTTCGCCGGGCCGTACGGGTTTGGTACAGGGCCGTGCTGTGACGCGCCCGGCGGCGCGGTGACTGGCCGTGACTCTAGGCGCAGGCGTGGTGGTGCGGGGTGGGTCCGCCGCAGGATGTGACTTTCTTGTTATGCCGTTGAGCAAGGCTTGAGGTGGCTGTGCGGACATGTACGGCTTTTTACCGGCCGCCGGAGTGACCGTATTTTGAGAACTCGCAGCTCTGCTAAGGGGCTTGAGGTGATCTTGCTGCTGTCCTGCGGTGTGGGTGCGGGGGAGGGTGTGGGGGCATGGCGAGTCGCCCGGTGTCCGCGGGGCCGGGTTGGGGGGTGCTGCGGGGCGGCCTGTACGTATCGGCGCGATGTTACGCAGCGTGACTTTGGGGCGGGTGTGGTTGACGCGGCGTTGTGTGTGCGGACGGTGTTCCCGTGTGGCGGGGGTGATGAGTGGGTCACACAACAAGGCCTGGAGTCAAGGGAGTTGACGTGCCTGGGTGCTCGACTTGGCGCTTTTTGAGGGTAGTTGTGCGCGAATATGGGTATGCCCGACCGGATTGTGGTCCGGCCGGGCAGTGGTGTGGTGCTGCGTGCGGTGTTTCGGTCAGGCGGCGCCGGGCTGAGGTGCGTCGCGGAGCATGCAGGTGAGGCGGGCGGTGCAGACCCGCTTGTCGTGCTCGTCGGAGATGACGATCTCGTACGTGGCGGTGGAACGGCCGCGGTGTACGGGGGTGGCGACGCCCGTGACGAGTCCGCTCCGTACCCCTCGGTGATGGGTGCAGTTCAGGTCGACACCGACAGCGAGCTTGGTGACGCCGCCGTGGAGCATGGAGCCGACCGAGCCGAGGGTCTCGGCGAGTACGGCGGAGGCGCCGCCGTGGAGCAGTCCGTACGGCTGGGTGTTGCCCTCGACGGGCATGGTGCCGACGACGCGGTCCGCGGAGGCTTCGACGATCGTGACGCCCATCCGCTCGCCGAGGTGGCCGGCGGAGAAGAGTGCGGGCAGGTCGACGCCGAGGGCGGCGTATTCGTCGATGATCTCCTGGGGGAACTTGGGTGTGGTGTGCTCGCCCATGGGGTCCGGCTCCGATCGTCTGCGTGGTTCATAGCTTTATTGCTGCATCGTTCTTATCAGACGACTGAGCGAACGCTTAGTGGGTTGTGGGTACGGCCGGATCATCCCCGGGTGGTCTGTCCCTGGACGTTCTCGAAGCGCACGACGACGGACTTGCTGGCGGGGGTGTTGCTGGTGTCGGCGGTGGAGTCGAGGGGGACCAGCACATTGGTCTCCGGGTAGTAGGCGGCGGCGCAGCCCCGGGCGGTCGGGTAGTGCACGATGCGGAAGCCGGGGGCGCGGCGCTCCACGCCGTCCTTCCATTCGCTGACGAGGTCGGTGTAGGCGCCGTCGGCCAGACCGAGGGTGCGGGCGTCGTCGGGGTTGACCAGGACGACGCGGCGGCCGCCCTTGATGCCGCGGTACCGGTCGTCGAGGCCGTAGACCGTGGTGTTGTACTGGTCGTGCGAGCGCAGGGTCTGCAGCAGCAGCCTGCCTTCGGGGAGCTCGGGGTACTCGACGGGCGCGGCGGTGAAGTTGGCCTTGCCGGTCGTGGTGGGGAAGCGGCGCTCGTCGCGCGGGGCGTGCGGGAGGGTGAAGCCGCCGGGGTGGGCGATGCGGGCGTTGAAGTTCTCGAAGCCGGGGACGACGCGGGAGATGCGGTCGCGGATCGTCGTGTAGTCCTTCTCGAACTCTTCCCAGGGGGTGGTGGATTCGGGGCCGAGGACGGCGCGGGCGAGGCGGGCGATGATGGCGGGCTCGGACAGCAGGTGGGGGCTGGCCGGGGTGAGGTTGCCGCGCGATGCGTGGACCATGCTCATGGAGTCCTCGACGGTGACGAACTGCTTGCCGCTCGCCTGGACGTCCTTGTCGGTGCGGCCCAGTGTCGGCAGGATCAGGGCGCGGGTGCCGGTCACGGCGTGCGAGCGGTTGACCTTGGTGGAGACGTGGACGGTGAGGCGCGCGCGGCGCATGGCGGCTTCGGTGACGTCCGTGTCGGGGGTGGCCGCGACGAAGTTGCCGCCCATGGCGAAGAAGACCTTGGCGTCGCCGTCGCGCAGGGCCTGGATGGAGCGGACGACGTCGTAGCCGTGGTGGCGTGGTGAGGTGATGGAGAATTCTTTGTCGAGGGCGTCGAGGAATTCGGGAGCGGGCCGTTCGAAGATGCCCATGGTGCGGTCGCCCTGGACGTTGGAGTGGCCGCGGACGGGGCAGACTCCGGCGCCGGGGCGGCCGATGTTGCCGCGCAGCAGAAGGAAGTTGACGACTTCGCGGATGGTCGGCACGGAGTGCTTGTGCTGGGTGAGGCCCATGGCCCAGCAGACGATGGTGCGCTTGGAGGCGAGGACCATCGCGAGGGCCTCTTCGATGGCGCTGCGGTCGAGGCCGGTGGCGGCGAGGGTCTGCTCCCAGTCGGCTTTGCGTGCCGCGGCCACGAACTCCTCGTAACCATGGGTGTGGTCCCGTACGAAGGCTTCGTCGACGGCGCCCTCGGTCTGAAGGATCATCTTGTTGAGGAGCCGGAAGAGGGCCTGGTCGCCACCGATCCGGATCTGCAGGAAGAGATCGTTGAGTGCGGCGCCCTTGATCATGCCGAGCGGGGTCTGCGGGTTCTTGAACCGTTCCAGACCGGCCTCGGGCAGCGGATTCACCGAAATGATCTTTGCGCCCGCGGACTTGGCCTTCTCCAGGGCGGAGAGCATCCGGGGATGGTTCGTGCCGGGATTCTGCCCGGCGACGATGATCAGGTCCGCCTGATGGAGGTCCTGAAGCGAGACGCTGCCCTTGCCGATGCCGATGGTTTCCGTCAGCGCCGAGCCGGAGGACTCGTGGCACATGTTGGAGCAGTCGGGGAGGTTGTTCGTACCGAACTCGCGGGCGAAGAGCTGGAGCAGGAAAGCGGCCTCGTTGCTGGTGCGCCCCGAGGTGTAGAAGAGGGCCTCGTCGGGGGAGGCGAGCGCGCCCAGCTCCTCGGCGATGATGTCGAAGGCCCGCTCCCAGGTCACCGCCTCATACCGCTCGGCGCCCTCGGGGAGGTACATCGGCTGGGTGATCCGTCCCTGCTGACCCAGCCAGTACCCGCTGCGTGAGGCGAGGTCGGCGACCGTGTGCGCGGCGAAGAATTCGGGGGTGACACGGCGCAGTGTCGCTTCCTCGGCGACGGCCTTGGCGCCGTTCTCGCAGAATTCCGCCGTGTGGCGTTCGTCGCCTTCGGGCCAGGCGCAGCCGGGGCAGTCGAAGCCGTTCTTCTGGTTGACCTTGAGGAGGGTCTGAGCGGTGCGCCGCACGCCCATCTGCTGCTGGGCGATGAGCAGGCTGTGGGCGACGGCCGGCAGTCCGGCGGCGGCGTGCTGTGCTGCCTCGACCCGTGGCGCATCCTGGACCGGGTCACCTGTGGGCGGCTTCGTGGCCATTTCGTGCTTCCCCTTTGAGCCAACAGCGAACCTGCGCAGTGCGCTGTACGCATTGATGCGGTACGTGTTCCGTGCTCGATCCTGTCACGAGGCACCGGCAGAGCGTTGGGCGAGACATGTCCGGTCGGGATTGTCAGTGGTCCGTGGCAGGATCGGGGGCGTGGCTGAGACGGCATCGAAGAAGACGGCAGACAACCGACCGCGCCTGCTCCTGATGGACGGGCACTCCCTGGCGTACCGGGCGTTCTTTGCGCTGCCTGCGGAGAATTTCACGACAGGGTCGGGGCAGCCGACGAACGCGGTGTACGGCTTCGCGTCCATGCTGGCGAACACGCTGCGTGATGAGGCGCCGACGCATTTCGCGGTGGCGTTCGACGTCTCCCGGAAGACCTGGCGCTCGGAGGAGTTCCCCGAGTACAAGGCGAACCGTTCGAAGACCCCGGATGAGTTCAGGGGCCAGGTCGAGCTGATCGGCGAGCTGCTCGACGCGATGCACGCCGACCGTTTCGCGGTCGACGGCTTCGAGGCGGACGACGTCATCGCCACGCTGGCCACGCAGGCCGAGGCGGCCGGTTTTGAGGTGCTGATCGTCACCGGTGACCGGGATTCGTTCCAGCTGATCACGGACAACATCACGGTGCTGTACCCGACGAAGGGCGTCTCGGAGCTGACGCGCTTCACCCCGGCGAAGGTCGAGGAGAAGTACGGGCTCACGCCGCAGCAGTACCCGGACTACGCGGCGCTGCGTGGTGACCCGTCGGACAACCTTCCGGGCATTCCGGGCGTCGGCGAGAAGACCGCAGCGAAGTGGATCAACCAGTTCGGGTCGTTCGACGAGCTGGTGGAGCGCGCCGATGAGGTCAAGGGCAAGGCCGGTCAGAATTTCCGGGACCACCTGGACGCGGTGCGGCTCAATCGCAGGCTGACCGAGATGGTCCGCGATGTGGAGCTGTCGAAGACCCCGCAGGACCTGGAGCGCGCACCGTACGACCGCACCGCGGTGAAGGGTGTGCTGGACGTCCTGGAGATCCGTAACCCGAGCCTGCGCGAGCGGCTGCTGGCCGTCGACCCGGGCGCGGCCGAGGACGAGACCCCGGCGCCTGCCGCGGGCATCGAGCTGGATGGCGCGGTGCTGGGCGCGGGCGAGCTGGCGCCCTGGCTCGCCGAGCACGGCGAGCAGCCGCTCGGCGTCGCCACCGTCGACACCTGGGCGGTGGGCAGCGGCACGGTCACCGAGATCGCGCTCGCCGCGGCCGACGGGGCGGCGGCCTGGTTCGACCCCGCGGAGCTCGACGAGGGCGACGAGCAGGCGTTCGCCGCCTGGATCGCCGATGCGCACCGGCCGAAGGTCATGCACAACGCGAAGAGCGCCATGCGGGTCTTCCCCGAGCACGGCTGGCAGGTCGACGGCGTCACGATGGACACCGCGCTGGCCGCCTATCTGGTCAAGCCCGGCCGCCGCTCCTTCGCGCTGGACGCGTTGGCGGTGGAGTATCTGGGCCGGGAGCTGGCCCCCGCGGCGGCGTCCGACGGCCAGCTGGCCTTCGGCGCGGACGACCAGGCCGAGGCGGACGCCCTGATGGCGCAGGCCCGCGCCGTCCTGGATCTGGGCGACGCGTTCACCGCCAGGCTGGCAGAGGTCGGCGCGACCGAGCTGCTGCACGGCATGGAGCTGCCGACGTCCGCTCTGCTGGCCCGCCTGGAGCGGCACGGCATCGCCGCCGACCGGGCCCATCTGGAGGGCATGGAGCAGCAGTTCGCCGGTGCGGTGCAGCAGGCGGTGAAGGAGGCGCACGCCGCGGTCGGCCGTGAGTTCAACCTCGGTTCGCCCAAGCAGCTTCAGGAAGTCCTCTTCGGTGAGCTGGGCCTGCCCAGGACGAAGAAGACGAAGACCGGGTACACGACGGACGCCGACGCCCTGGCCTGGCTTGCCGCGCAGACCGAGCACGAGCTGCCGGTCATCATGCTGCGCCACCGTGAGCAGGCGAAGCTGCGGGTCACCGTCGAGGGACTGATCAAGACGATCGCGGCGGACGGCCGTATCCACACCACGTTCAACCAGACGGTGGCGGCGACCGGTCGGCTCTCCTCCACCGACCCCAATCTGCAGAACATCCCGGTCCGTACGGACGAGGGCCGGGCGATCCGCCGGGGCTTCGTCGTCGGTGAGGGCTTCGAGACGCTGATGACGGCCGACTACAGCCAGATCGAACTGCGGGTGATGGCCCACCTCTCCGAGGACGCGGGCCTGATCGAGGCGTTCACCTCCGGCGAGGACCTGCACACCACCGTCGCCTCGCAGGTCTTCGGCGTCGGCAAATCGGCCGTCGACCCGGAGATGCGCCGCAAGATCAAGGCCATGAGCTACGGACTCGCGTACGGGCTCTCCGCGTTCGGTCTTTCCCAGCAGCTGAACATCGAGGCGGGCGAGGCGCGCGGCCTGATGGACACCTACTTCGAGCGGTTCGGCGGAGTGCGTGACTATCTGCACCGCGTTGTGGAGGAGGCCAGGGCAACCGGTTATACGGAGACGGTCTTCGGCCGCCGCCGCTACCTTCCCGACCTCAACAGTGACAACCGCCAGCGCCGCGAGATGGCCGAGCGGATGGCGCTCAACGCACCGATCCAGGGCACAGCAGCGGACATCGTCAAGGTCGCCATGCTCCACGTCGACCGGGCGCTGACCGAGGCGCGGCTGAAGTCCCGGATGCTGCTCCAGGTCCATGACGAAATCGTCCTGGAGATCGCCGAGGGTGAGCGGGCGCAGGTGGAGGAGATCCTCCGCCACGAGATGTCCACGGCCGTGCAGTTGCGTGCCCCGCTGGATGTCTCGGTGGGTGTCGGTACGGACTGGGAGTCCGCAGCGCACTGACGTGACGGCGTGCCGGGCGGGTCAGCGGGTTCGTTCAGGACGCCCCTGGCGAATCAGGCCCGTCCGGCGACCGAGGGCACGGAAGCGCGCGGCTGCCGCAGCCGCATCCACGCCCCGTAGAGCACCAAGCCCACCGCGAGTCCCGCCCCGGCGCCGAAGCAGGCGGTCGGGATGATGTCCAGCGGGGTGTCGATGTGCCCGACGTACGCATACCAGCGTGCGCACCGGTGCGCCGCAGCCCCGAAGCCGTGAACCAGGCGAGCACGGCGAGTGCCACCGCCGAACTGCCGTACTGCACCCACTGGAAAACGGGAAATCCTCCGACGCTCCCGTCGAGCACCGGCACCAACCGCACACCCCACCGGTCGTGATGGGTGAAGGCGTCCCAGACGACATGGGCGGCGGACCCGATGACCGCCGACAGTACGAACCACCCACCGTCCCGGACACGCCACGCCCCCCGGCCCGATCCGTGCCGCTGCCCTCTCGCGAACGCATGCACCCGCCCCTGCCAGGCCCTCGGCAGCAGCGCCGTCAACGGCTCGTGCAGCAGCAGCCACAACGCCACCACCGCCGCGGTGAGCAGCACATCGACCGTGAACACGCCCCACACCGAGTGGGTGACCTGCCCGAACTCCATGGCCCCCGGGATCGCGGTGTCCGCGTAATACGTCACGTCGGGGGCGAACGAACCGGCGACGAGGGCAGAGGCGAGAAGCGGCCCGCGCGCCGTTCCGTTCCGCCGCATCCCCGGTAGCACGGCTGCGGCATGACTGAGTGTGAACGGCATGGCGGCAAGTATGCGCGAGCCGCCGTCGCCTGCCCGACGGCCGCCGTGTAACTTGCTGTACAAAACATGAAAAAAATGTAAAAATCGGTCAGCTTACGGTGTTGTGGCGGCACAAGTTGCCGTAGGCTCGCCTGAGTCCAGGCGCTGGGAGCGCGGACAGTCGTCGAAGGGGAGGGGCCAGAGGTATGGCAGCGCAATTCGGTCGCCGACTTCGCAGGGGGGCGACCACTACCGCTGTGGCCGCCGCAGCCGTGGCGGCGCTCTCCGCCTCAGGGGCTCCTGACGCAACGCTGGTCACCGGGAGCGGCGATCAGCAGTCCGCCGGAGCGGTACCTTCACCCGACGACAGTGCGGCCACCGGCAACTCGCCGTACTACACGGACCTGCCCCCGCTGAACACGCCCAACAGGCCGGAAACAGCCACCGATTCACCCATCGCCGGCAGTGCTCAGTCCGGCATACCGGCTTCGATCGTGGCCGCGTACAAGAAGGCCGAACAGACCGTCGACGGTAGCGACGCCGCCTGCCGACTGCCGTGGCAGCTGCTCGCCGCGATCGGCAAGGTCGAGTCCGGCCAGGCGCGCGGCGGCAGGGTCGACGCGAACGGCACCACGTTCTCCCCGATCCTCGGCCCGGTCCTCGACGGCCGGGGCTTCGCCATGATCAAGGACACCGACAACGGGGCGTACGACGGGGACTCGACGCACGACCGTGCTGTCGGCCCGATGCAATTCATCCCGTCCACCTGGGCGACCTGGGGCCAGGACGGCAACGGAGACGGCCGCAAGGACCCCAACAACATCTACGACGCGGCGCTCGCCGCCGGACGCTATCTCTGTGCGGGCTCCCGCGATCTGTCCATCGCCACTGATCTCGACCGGGCGGTCCTGAGCTACAACCACTCGGACGCTTACCTCCGAACGGTCCGCTCCTGGTTCGACTACTACCAGCGCGGCACCCACGAGATCCCCGACGGCACCGGCGTGGTCCCGCCGGGCCTTGGCGGTGGTACGGACCCGGGCCCGAACCCCCGTACTCCCGGCGACTCGCCGTCTCCGACCCCGCCTCGGAAGCAGAAGCCGCAGAAGCCGGGTGACGGCACTCCGGCCGGCCCGAAGCCCACGCCCCCCAAGCCCACGCCCCCCAAGCCCGCGCCGTCCGAGACCCTCGCAGGCGTGGAGAACGCCGGCACCGGCGCGCTCACCGCCACCGCGGGCGACGCCTTCACCGAGCGGATCAAGGTGCGGGCCAAGAACAAGCTCGGCGGCCCGCTCGCCAAGGTGTCCGTGACCTTCACCATCACCGGTGACACGGACGCCACCTTCGCCGGCGGGAAGAACGCGGTCACCCTGGCCACCGGAGCCGACGGAACTGTCACCGCCCCCGTTCTGCAGGCGGGTGAGGCGACGGGCAAGTTCACGGTGCGGGCCGTCGCCACCGGCCGCTCGCTGCCCGCCGTCACCTACACCGCGACCGTCAACGCCCGGCAGGCCGACGCGATCGCCAGGACCGACGACAAGGCACTGACTGCCGCGCCCGGCGCCGAGTTCGCCGACACCGTCGAGGTCAAGGCCACCTACAAGGGTGCGACCGCCGCGGGTGTCGCCGTCACCGCAACCATGATCACCGACGCCGCGGAGCCGGTCCGGAACGACAAGGGCCCGTACTTCAAGGACGCGGCCGGCAAGACGGTCCGTACCCTCACGGACCTCAAGACCGACGCCGACGGCATCCTGAAGCTCCCGAAGATCTACGCCGACGGCACCGCCGGCACGTACAAGCTGCGCCTCACCGCCGAGGGCGGCGCCACGGTCGTCATCGAGCTCAAGGTCGAGTCCCCAGCGGCCCCCGCCGCCTGACCGCACATCGCAGCAGCCCCTCTGCCGCCACCCCGGCAGAGGGGCTGCTCCACGTGTTCTCATCTCGCGCCCGCATTGCTACGGTGCTCAACCCTGACGACCCATCAGATCCGTGCTCTCCGGGAGGACCGGCATGCGTGCTCTCGTCGCCGCCGCCATCGGGCTGGCCGCAGCCCTCGCGCTCGTCTTCACCATCACCACGATCGGCGCCCCACCCGGAGAGACCTCGCCCAAACCCCTGCTGACCACCGTCCCGGGCCCCAAGAGCCAGTAACCGGAAGAAGCAACAGAAGCCGAGGGAGGGCACCACCATGCGCCGCCGAGCCAGCCTCGTACTCCTGGCGTTCGCCGTCTTCTTCGCCGCCATGTCGCCACTGCTGCGCTGGTACGCCTTCCCGAGGCTGGCGAAGATCCCGCCCAGTCAGTACCAGGAGACGGTGCTGGAGGCGAAGCCTGCCACACTCCTGGACTACAACGACAACATGAAGGTCAAGCAGGTCCCCAAGGTCACGATCGTGCAGACCCTCAAGGGCAATGTGGAGGAGTCCGAGAAGATCGAGCGCAGCGCCGGCCGCGACGTCGTCGTCTGGGACTCCCTCAGCTACATCGTCGACCCGAACGGCAAAATGGTCTCCGAGATCCCCGAGCGCTACATCTTCGACGCCCACAGCCAGGCACCCGTCCACGCCACCGGCGAATCGGTCGACGGCGACCCGGTCAGGCGCGAGGGCATCGAGTTCAAGTGGCCCTTCCTCACCGAGAAGCGCGACTACGAGTACTTCGACGCCCAGACCCGGACGAGCTCGCCCATCCACTACAAAGGCACCCGCACCTTCCGCGGCATGGACGTCTACTACTTCGAGCAGACCATCCCGTGGACCAAGGTCCCGATGCCGAAGAAGATGCCCATCAAGGGCGTGACAGCGGAGCAGGTCGCCAAGACGGGTATGACCCGCTGGTACAGCACCAAGCGGATGTTCTGGGTCGACCCGGTCACCGGAGCGCCTGTCAACGGCGAGGAGATCCACAAGGAGGAACTGCGCAACGCCAAGGCGATGGGCATGTCCCAGGACACCGTCACCGCGTTCGCCGGGCATGTGAAGATGCGCCAGGACTACATCGATTCGACCGTTGCCCTGGTCAAGTCCCAGCGCGTGCTGATCCTGCTGCTCACCTCGTACCTGCCTTGGGGATTCGTCTTGCTCGCTGCCGGACTGCTCGCGCTCGCCCTGTGGCTGGAGGCTCGCTCCCGGCGGGAGGAACCGGAACCCGCCGTCGCCTGACCGCGCCGGACCGGGGTGTTCTGCGCCGACTTCCCGGCGTTCACTGCTTCGTGAGCCGCGCCTTCGTGAACCGGGTCGCCTCCACCGTCGTGGGGTCCTCCGGCCACGGATGCTTCGGATAGCGGCCGCGCAGCTCCGCCCGCACGGCCCGGTAGCCGTCCCGCCAGAACGACGCCAGATCCGCAGTGACGGCGGCGGGACGGCCGGCGGGGGAGAGAAGATGGACCAGGACCGGCACCCCGGCCACCCTCGGGGTCTCCTGCAGGCCGAACAGCTCCTGGAGCTTCACCGCGAGTACGGGCTGCGCCCCGCCGTACTCCACCCTGATACGGGATCCGCTCGGCACCTCGATCCGCTCCGGCGCCAGCTCGTCCAGGCGGGCCGCCTCACCGGTCGCCCACGGCAGCAGCCGCCGCAACGCCTGCCCCGCGTCGATCCGCGCCAGATCGGAGCGCCGCCGGGCCCGTGACAGCTCGGGCTCCAGCCATTCCTCGGTACGGTCCAGCAGCGCACCGTCCGACACATCCGGCCAGGGCGCCCCCGACGTCCGGTGCAGAAAGGCGAGCCGCTCCCGCAACTGCTCGGTCTCACGCGTCCAGCGCAGCAGCCCGAGCCCTTCGCGACGCAGGCCCTCCACCAGCGCCTCACGCACCAGCTCGGGCGCCGGCTTCTTCAGCGGACGCACCGACAGCTCGACGGCACCCAGCCGCTCCACCCGGCGCGCCACCACATCGCCGTCGGCCCAGCGGACCTCCTCGCCCGCGAACCGCAGATGCCCGGCGGCCGTCCGCGCCGTGTCCTCGTCGATGACGGCGGCGAGCCGCACCTGCGCGGACGCCGCGTGCGCGGGCCGGTCGGCGACCGCGACCGCCAGCCACGGCGCACTGCGCAGCCCCGACCCGTCCCGCGGCTCTGCCCCCGTACCCGACGCCATCAGGAACGCCCCCTCGCCCCGGGCCCGCGCCACCCGCTCCGGGAACGCCAGCGCGGCCATCAGACCGACGGCACCATCGTCCGGAACGAAACCCCCGCCCGCATCCCCGACCGACGAGGACAGCCGCCGGACCTCCTGCCGCCAACGCGCCGCATAGCCGTCCCCGCCCCGCCGGGCGGTACGCAGCGCGGCTGCCAGATCGTCCCCGTACTCCCGCGGCGGCTCCTCGCTCAGCAGCGCCACCACCTCGGCCGCCCGTCGCCCGCCCACCTCGGCGGCGCCGTCCAGCAGGGCCCGTGCCAGGCGCGGATGAAGGCCCAGCCGGGACATCCGTACGCCCCGGTCGGTGACCCGTCCGTCGGCGTCCACGGCGCCGACCGCCGTCAGCACTTCGCGGGCCGCGCTCATCGCACCCGCGGGCGGCGGATCGAGCAACGCCAGCCCCGACGCGTCCGGATCGCCCCAGCACGCTGCCTGCAACGCGAATGCCGCCAGATCCGCGACCTTGATCTCCGCGGAAGGGAACCCCGCCAGCCGCCCGTGCTCCGCCTGCTCCCAGCACCGGTACACCGCACCCGGCGCCTCACGCCCGGCCCGGCCCGCCCGCTGTCTCCCCGTCGCCCGCGACGCCCGTACCGTCGTCAGCGCGCTCAGCCCCCGCGCGTGATCGGTACGCGGCTCCCTGGCCAGCCCCGAGTCGACCACGACCCGCACACCGGGCACCGTCAGGGACGACTCCGCCACCGACGTCGCCAGCACCACCCGCCGACTGCCGGACGACCCGGCCAGCACCGCGTCCTGCACCGCCGCCGGAGCCCGCCCGTGGACCTGGAGCACCTCGGCGGCCACCCCTGCCAGCTGCCCCGCCACCCGCCCGATCTCGCCGACGCCGGGCAGGAAACACAGCACATCGCCGTCCCGCTCGGCGAGCGCCCGGCGCACCGTCGAGGCGACATGCGTCAGCAGCGCCGGATCGACTTTCATCCCATGCGGCGGTCGCACCCGTCCGGCGGGCGGTGCCCAGACCACCTCCACCGGATGCGAAACACCCTGCGCCTCCACCACCGGGGCATCACCCAGCAGCCGTGCCCAGCCTTCCGCGTCCGTCGTCGCGGACGCGGCGACCAGCCGCAGATCGGGCCGGATCGCCTCCCGCACGTCAAGCAGGAACGCGGCGACCGTGTCCGCGTCCAGATGCCGCTCATGACATTCGTCGATGATCACCGCATCGACTCCGGTCAGCTCCTGGTCGCGCTGCAGCCGCTGGAGCAGCACCCCGGTGGTCACCACCTCCACCACGGTGCCGCGTCCCGCCACCCGCTCCCCGCGGACCGTGAAACCCACCCGCCCGCCGGCCTGCTCACCGATGAGCCACGCCATCCGCCGCGCCGCCGCCCGTGCCGCGATCCGCCGCGGCTCGGCGACCACCACCCGGCGCACCGGGCCGCCCCCGACCAGACCGGCCAGGACCAGCGGCACGAGGGTCGTCTTGCCGGTGCCCGGCGGCGCGCACAGCACCGCGACACCGCGGTCGTCGAGCGCCCGCTCCAGGGCGGGCACAGCGGTGCGTACGGGCAACTGGTCCAGGGCGTCGGTACGGATCACGCCCCCAGTCTCGTACGACGTGCCCCCGCTCCCGTACCCGGAGCCGGGCCTCAGTCCCGTACGCAGACGAAGATCGCCGTCCCGGGGATCAGATGCCCGCGCAGCGGGGACCAGCCGCCCCACTCCTGGTCGTTCCAGGCGGGCCACTCCGGTTCGACGAGATCGACCAGCCGGAATCCGCCGTCCACCACGTCCCGCACCCGGTCGCCCAGCGTCCGGTGGTGCTCGACGTACACGGCATTGCCCTGTTCGTCCTGCTCGACATAGGGAGTGCGGTCGAAGTACGAGGCCGCGACCGAGAGTCCCTCGGGCCCCGGCTCGTCCGGGAACGCCCAGCGGATCGGATGGGTCACCGAGAAGACCCAGCGGCCTTCGGGGCGCAGCACCCGGTGCACCTCGCGGAACACCTGCACGGGGTCGGCGACGAACGGCACCGCGCCATAGGCGGAGCACGCCAGGTCGAAGGAGCCGTCCCGGAACGGCAGAACCCCGGCGTCCGCCTCCACCAGGGGGACCTCGTCTCCGATCCGCAGCGCGTGCTGCAGCTGCCGGTGCGAGAGGTCCAGGGCCACCGGACGGGCGCCCATGGCGGCCAGCCAGCGCGAGCACTGCGCCGCGCCCGCACCGATCTCCAGGATGTCCAGGCCCCTCAGCGACTCGGCGGGGCCGAGCAGACCGGCCTCGGCCTCGTCGAGCCCCTCCGGACCCCAGACGAAGCGGTCGTCGCCGAGGAAGGCGCCGTGGTCGCTCTGGTACTCGTCGGCGTTCCGGTCCCACCAGCCGCGGCTGGCCCGGCTGCTCTCGGCCTCCGACGCGCTGCGGCGAGTCGCTTCGGGTTCGGCCGCGTAGATCTCTTGGCTCATCGTGTCCGTCGTTGTAGTTTGCGAGGGGAACCCGTGAGTACGGCTCCGTACCCACAGATTGTCTCCCGGGCCGATGTGGCGTCGGAGAGCACGAATTTTGTCGGATATGAGCCGTTGTGTCCCCGGTATAGGCCTTCGCGCATTGACCGTGTCCGGCCGCCCCCGTATGCTACAAGTTGCGCTGCGAGCCTGCGCGCCTCAGACCTAGCAGGCCGCGCTCGCGTCTGTTGTATGTCCCCTCGGTTCACGAGGTGCCTCCCGTTCAGCGGGTTCGGTGCTTCCCGGGCTGTCCGGCTTCTGCAGAGGCGATACGGGCTCCCGGCGTAGCAGTACCTACGACTCACTGTCCGTACCGGAGCCCTTTCCCACATGACGAGCAGCACCGAGACCACCGCCACCACCCCGCAGGTAGCGGTCAACGACATCGGTAACGAGGAAGCCTTCCTCGCCGCGATCGACGAGACGATCAAGTACTTCAACGACGGCGACATCGTCGACGGCGTCATCGTGAAGGTCGACCGGGACGAGGTCCTGCTCGACATCGGTTACAAGACCGAAGGCGTCATCCCCTCCCGCGAGCTTTCGATCAAGCACGACGTCGACCCCAATGAGGTCGTCAAGGTCGGCGACGAGATCGAGGCCCTGGTTCTCCAGAAGGAGGACAAGGAAGGCCGCCTCATCCTGTCCAAGAAGCGCGCTCAGTACGAGCGTGCCTGGGGCACGATCGAGAAGATCAAGGAAGAGGACGGCATCGTCACCGGTACCGTCATCGAGGTCGTCAAGGGTGGTCTCATCCTCGACATCGGCCTCCGTGGCTTCCTGCCGGCCTCCCTTGTCGAGATGCGCCGCGTCCGCGACCTCCAGCCCTACGTGGGCAAGGAGCTCGAGGCCAAGATCATCGAGCTGGACAAGAACCGCAACAACGTGGTCCTGTCCCGCCGTGCCTGGCTGGAGCAGACCCAGAGCGAGGTCCGCCAGACGTTCCTCACGACCCTGCAGAAGGGTCAGGTCCGCTCCGGCGTCGTTTCCTCGATCGTCAACTTCGGTGCGTTCGTGGACCTCGGCGGCGTCGACGGTCTCGTGCACGTCTCCGAGCTGTCCTGGAAGCACATCGACCACCCCTCCGAGGTTGTCGAGGTCGGCCAGGAGGTCACCGTCGAGGTTCTCGACGTCGACATGGACCGCGAGCGCGTCTCGCTGTCGCTCAAGGCGACGCAGGAAGACCCGTGGCAGCAGTTCGCTCGTACGCACCAGATCGGGCAGGTCGTTCCCGGTAAGGTCACCAAGCTCGTTCCGTTCGGTGCGTTCGTGCGCGTCGACGAGGGCATCGAGGGTCTGGTCCACATCTCCGAGCTGGCCGAGCGCCACGTGGAGATCCCGGAGCAGGTCGTCCAGGTCAACGACGAGATCTTCGTCAAGGTCATCGACATCGACCTCGAGCGTCGCCGCATCAGCCTCTCGCTGAAGCAGGCCAACGAGTCCTTCGGTGCCGACCCGGCCTCGGTCGAGTTCGACCCGACCCTGTACGGCATGGCTGCGTCCTACGACGACCAGGGCAACTACATCTACCCCGAGGGCTTCGACCCCGAGACCAACGACTGGCTCGAGGGCTACGAGACCCAGCGCGAGGCGTGGGAGACGCAGTACGCCGAGGCGCAGCAGCGCTTCGAGCAGCACCAGGCCCAGGTCATCAAGTCCCGCGAGGCCGACGAGGCCGCTGCTGCCGAGGGCGCTGCCGCCCCGGCCGGTGGCGCCCCGGCTGCCTCCGGCGGCAGCGGTGGCGGCTCGTACTCCTCGGAGTCCGCGGACAACTCCGGCGCCCTGGCGTCGGACGAGGCCCTGGCTGCCCTGCGCGAGAAGCTGGCGGGCGGCCAGAGCTGACGCTCTGCCCTCCGGCCGGTGATCGGCTGCAGTAGCTGAGAGTGAGGCCCGCTCCCTTCGGGGAGTGGGCCTCACTCGTATCTGCGGCACGGTTACGGCGTGACGGGCGACAGGGAGGCACGGGCCGATCGCCCGGCAACTTCTGGCATGAAACGCCGAGTGAACGGGCACGGTCCGGGAATGCCCGTGCCCCGCCGGGCGTTCCTCTCCAAGAACACGAGGAGGAGCGGTAACCGTGCCTGATCCGCAGAGTTTGTACGAATGGGAGCCGAAGGGACTGGCCGTCGTCGACATGGCGCTCGCCCAGGAGTCGGCCGGCCTGGTCATGCTCTACCACTTCGACGGATACATCGACGCGGGTGAGACCGGTGAACAGATCGTCGACGGTCTGCTCGAAACGCTGCCGCACCAGGTCGTCGCCAGCTTCGACCACGACCGGCTCGTCGACTACCGCGCACGGCGTCCGCTGCTGACCTTCCGTCGCGACCGCTGGGCGGCCTACGAGACCCCGACGCTCGACGTACGGGTCGTCCAGGACGCCACCGGCGCGCCGTTCCTGCTGCTCTCCGGGCCCGAGCCGGACGTGGAGTGGGAGCGCTTCGCCGCCGCTGTCGGGCAGATCGTCGAGCGCCTCGGTGTCCGCCTCGCGGTGAACTTCCACGGCATTCCGATGGGCGTCCCGCACACCCGCCCCGTCGGCATCACCCCGCACGGCAACCGCACGGACCTCATGCCCGGCCACCGCAGCCCGTTCGACGAGGCACAGGTGCCCGGCTCCGCCGAGGCACTGGTGGAGTACCGGCTGATGGAAGCCGGACACGACGTCCTCGGTGTCGCCGCCCATGTGCCGCACTACGTCGCCCGCTCCGCCTACCCGGACGCGGCGCTCACCGCGCTGGAGTCGATCACGGCCGCGACGGGCCTCGTGCTGCCGGCCGTTGCCCATGCGCTGCGCACGGAGGCCCACCGCACCCAGACGGAGATCGACCGGCAGATCGACCAGGGCGACGAGGAGCTCGTCTCGCTCGTGGAGGGCCTTGAGCACCAGTACGACGCGGTCGCGGGCTCCGAGACCCGGGGCAATCTGGTCGCCGAGCCGGTCGACCTGCCGTCCGCCGACGAGATCGGTCTCGAATTCGAGCGGTTCCTCGCGGAGCGCGAGGGGGACGCCTGACCGGGCGCCCCGGCCACCCCTCGTACTAGGGCGTGTTTCGAAAGTCCCGTCTGGCCGGGGGGTCTGGCACGCACGTTCGCTGCGTTGTCGGTCGTCGGCGCGGCCCGCTGCGCTCTCCTCCCTCCGCCCTGCGATCGCACGCACCAGACGCCCCCCCGGCTCCGCCCTGCGGGCGGACGACGCTACTTTCGAAACATGCCCTAGGCTGCCCAGCATGCTGAAGGTGGGCCTGACCGGCGGGATCGGCGCCGGCAAGAGTGAAGTGTCACGGCTGCTCGTCGGATACGGAGCCGTGCTGATCGATGCGGACCGTATCGCCCGGGAGGTCGTCGAGCCGGGGACCCCAGGGCTCGCGGCCGTCGTCGACGCGTTCGGTGCCGGCGTCCTCACCGCCGAAGGCGCCCTGGACCGGCCGAAGCTCGGCTCGATCGTCTTCTCCGACGCCGACCGGCTCGCCACCCTCAACGCGATCGTCCACCCGCTGGTCGGCGCCCGCTCCGCCGAGCTGGAGCGGGCCGTCGGCCCCGACTCGGTCGTCGTCCATGACGTCCCCCTCCTCGCCGAGAACGGCCTCGCCCCGCTGTACGACCTGGTGGTCGTCGTGGACGCCAGTCCCGAGACCCAGCTCGACCGGCTCGTACGGCTGCGCGGCATGACCGAGTCCGAAGCCCGCGCCCGCATGGCCGCGCAGGCCACCCGGGAGCAGCGGCGTGCCGTGGCCGATCTGATCGTCGACAACGACGGACCGCTGGAGGAACTTGAGCCGCAGGTGCGCAAGGTCTGGTCGGAGCTGACCCAGCGGGCCGCGGCCGGCTGATTTCCGTATCGGAATACCGGACACCGGCCGGACGTTGAGAATCCGGTAGCGAAGGGAAGGATGCGAGCGTGCCCGAGAGGACCCCGGAAACCGACATCATCGACTTCCGCGCAGCCGAACACCTGTTGGCGGCGCGCGACCCGCGGGGCGCGGTCAAGCTCCTGGACTCGGTGATCGCGTCCCATCCGGAGAACACCGCCGCCCGGCTGCTGAGGGCCCGTGCCTTCTTCGCCGCCGCCCAACTGCGTCCTGCCGAGCTCGAATTCGAACTCGTCCTGGAGCGCGAACCGGACAATGCCTTCGCGCACTTCGCGCTCGCCCGCACCTTCGAGCGCTCCGGCCGCTCCGACCGGGCCGCCCGCCACTTCCGGCTGGCCGCCGCACTCGACCCGAAGCCGGAGTATCTGAAGGCGGCCCGCTTCCGCACAGAGGACTGACGCCCACCGCCGGGCCCGGGCGTGCACCGGAACTCGTCCCGGCCTCGGCACGCCTGCGTCAGTGGCCGTACCTGCCGCGTCCGCCGTGGTCGGGTTCGTACGGCGGGATGCTGCGTCCCGGCTGGTAGTGCGGGCCCTGGTGGATGTGGTGGATGATCACTGCGATGTCCACGAGGACCAGCAGGAGCAGCAGACCGCAGGCCGCGGCCCAGCCCGGGCGGTCGGCCAGCGTGAAGGCAGCCAGGCCGAAGACGGCCCAGGCCAGCCCCCATAGACTCAGGCAGAGCCGCAGCCGCAGAGGGCTGCGGGCTGTCGTCGGTTCATTCCCGGTACGCATGGCGATCGCCTCTCTTACCAGCATGGACCCGCGACGGCGTTTTACGACTTGTCGACGTCGGATTGAGGGGATTGTGCGTGAACGGCACATCGTGGGGGGACCGGACCGGCCGCAGGGCGAGGGTCCGGGGCTGTCTGCTGGGCGGGGCGATCGGAGACGCCCTGGGCAACCCGGTGGAGTTCCTTTCGCTCGCCGGTATCCGCCGCGCGCACGGTGAGCAAGGCGTACAGGGACTTCTCCCGGACGACGAGGGGGTCGTCGGACGTGTCACGGACGATACACAGATGACCCTGTTCACGGCCGAAGGGCTGATCAGGGCCCATTCCCGGGCGATGTCGAAGGGTATCGGCGGCGCCGAGATCGGGGTTGTGCGGAACGCCTATCTGCGTTGGCTGGACACCCAGAACCACCCCGCTCCGCCGGCCCGCGGCGGCGACAACCCGGTACGGACCGGCTGGCTCAGGCAGCAGCCCTGGCTGTACGCGCGCAGAGCCCCCGGCAACGCCTGTCTGACGGGGCTCGCGACCGGCCATGTCCCCGAACCGAAAGGACGGCTCGGCGAGCCCGGCCCGGTCAACACTGGGTCCAAGGGATGCGGCACGGTGATGCGGTCCGCCCCCTTCGGACTGGCCGGGGAGGACGCCCAGGTGGGCTTCCAGCTCGCCTACTGGTGCGCGCAGATCACCCACGGCCACCCGACCGGTGCGTACGCGGCCGGGGCGTTCGCCGCGATCGTCGCCCATCTCCTGGAGGGCGATTCTATGGCGGGTGCGGTGCTGCGAGCCATGGAGCTGCTGGGCCGCCACCCGGGGCACGATGAGACGACGGCGGCGCTGCGCGCGGCCGTCGATCTGGCCGCCGAGGGCGAGCCGACCGCCGAGAAGGTGGAGACGCTGGGCGCGGGCTGGGTCGCCGAGGAGGCCCTTGCCATCGCCGTGTACTGCGCCCTGGTGCTGCCGGGCGCAGATCAGGTGGCCCAGTCGCTGCTGCTCTCGGTCAACCACTCGGGCGACAGCGACTCCACCGGTGCGGTCTGCGGCAATCTGCTCGGCGCGCGCCACGGGGACGTACACCTTCCGCCGTCCTGGCTGGTGGCGACCGAAGGACGAGCGGTGATCACCGAGGTGGCCGACGATCTGTGCGTGGAGTTCGAGCACGCGGTCGTGTGGCCGGCCGACCGCTACCCGGTGTACTGACGATTCGGCCGTTACGGCGTCGGTGCCGACGATCGGTCAGTACACGGCCCCGCAGGCCTGTGCGCACTGATCGACGAAGCGACGGTGGGAGCGGCGTTGCAGGAACGTCCGCCAACGGCCTTTCGTTCGGCTGTACATGAGCGGACGACTGGTGCGTGAGGGATATTCAGGTACGGGCCCGGGCGCGATCACGCCGGACGGCTGTGCGGTCGAGCTGTACAGACGACTGTCCGTCGGCGATGAACCGGAGGTGATAGCGGCGGCCGTGCCCGCCGGGGCGAGCATTCTGGAACTGGGCTGCGGGGCGGGCCGGGTGACCCATCCACTCATCGAGCGCGGCTTCGACGTCACCGCCGTTGACGAGTCGGCACAGATGCTGGAGCACGTACGGGGCGCCCGTACCGTGCAGAGCCCCATCGAGTCGCTGGACCTGGGCGACGAGAGGTTCGACGTGGTGATGCTGGCGTCGTTCCTGGTGCACACGAGCGAGGACCGGGTGCGTGCGGGGATGCTGCGGGCCTGCCGGAAACACGTCAAGGACGGCGGAGTCGTACTCATCCAGCGCGAGGGCCCCGACTACCACACCGATCTGCCGCGGGAGCGGGTCGATCCGGGTGGTTACACCGTGCGGATCGTATCCGCGGAGCCCGTGGGGGACGGGGTGGACTCGGTGCATGCCGAGTACCTCTTCGACGATGCGCGATGGACCCAGACGTTCCTGTCGCGGGCGCTGTCGAAGGAGCAGTTCGAGAAGCACCTGGAGGCGGCCGGTCTGACCGTCGACCGGTATCTCACGGATGACGGGACATGGGTGCGGGCCGTGCCCGAGTAGCCTCGGACGGAGAAGATCCGCGGTCCGGAAAGCGATGAGTTCCGGACCGCGGTCAGGTCTACCTCTTCGTGAGCAACACCCTGCGAAGCCTCGCCGAGGAGACCCAGATGTTCGAAGCCACACCCTCCCGGAGCACCGCCCCTGCCGCCCTTGCCGACACCGGAGCCGGCCGCCGAAGCCGCGGTGCCGTCGCGCTGACCGCAGCACGGGTCGTACTTGCCCTGTTCTTCGGGTTCAGCGCGTTCGCCAAGCCCGCGCTGCTCATCGTGCTGTTCGTCCTGATCGCCCGGGAGCGGCGGGCCCGGACGGCGGATCTCTTCGCGCTGGTCCGCAGGCCCGCACAACGACCACGCACCGGTTCTCGCCCGGCTGACGGCCCGACACCGGGCAGCATCCGCCGATGCCGTCCGGTGCCGGGCCGTCAGCGGATACCGTGGTGGCCGACGGTGTGTGCAAGTAACGGTCGAAGGAGGCCCGGTGGAAGCCGAGTTGGTGGCACTGGCGGCGTCGGGGGCAACGGCGCTCGTGCAGCACATGGTGGCCGATTCCTGGGGGCAGGTACGCCAGCGGCTGGTGACGTTCTTCGCGCGGGGCGGGGCGACACCCGAGGAAGAGGCGGAACTGGCCGGCGAGTTGGAGGAGTTGCGCGACGAGCTGACCCGCGCGCGGGACGGCGGAGGTGACGGCGCGCTGATCGGGGATGCCGAAGTCGAGTGGCGCGCACGGCTGCGCCGAAGGCTTGCCGAGGACCCTCAGGCCGCAGTCGAACTCCAATCCATTCTCGATGAGTTGTCGCCCTCTCCAGGTGGGCGTGGGGGCGCCGGCCAGGTGCGCAACACGATCAGTGGGACGCCCAGGATCGGCGGCCCGGTGATCCAGGCCGCCGAGATCGGCTCCATCAACTTCGGCACCGGGCGCTAGGGCGTGTTTCGAAAGTCCCGTCTGGCCGGGGGCGTCCGGCACGCACGTTCGCTGCGTTGTCGGTCGTCGGCGCAGCCCGCTGCGCTCTCCTCCCTCCGCCTTGCGATCGCACGCACCAGACACCCCCGGCCCCGCCCTGCGGGCGGACGACGCTACTTTCGAAACACGCCCCAGGACTTTTTCGGACCGGGCGGGACTCCGCGGACACCGCCTGGGTGCTCCGACCGGCGTGCGCCGGTCAGTGGACCGTGCTGAAGCTGCGCCACGGGAGGGCGTGGGCACCGTTGACGTCGCTGAGCTTGGTCGCGAGGTACGTCGTACCAGGGCCGGTGCAGTCGCGTGTGCGGTACAGGATGATGTCGATCAGGGTGCCGTTGCTCACTTCCTTGGCGCCCGCGGGAGCGAGCCGGTGGCAGCCCCTGACCGACGGGCTGTTCACCATGATCACGGCGTCCCGCTCGGTGGTGTAGGTGACCGGCCCGACCGCGGTCCGGCCGAGGCCGGAGCAGCCCGCGACGGTGAGGGTCAGGAGCGCGGCCCCGGCTGCGGTGCCGAGACGGCGACGTCGGTGATCGATCACGGGCATGGGCGGGTCCTCGTCTGTCTCGTCCGGCTCATCCGTCAGCGCTGCGTACGCCACGGATATCGTGCTGACGCTGGTCACCCTGCCCACTCCCGGGCGACTCGGCATCCGGTGCGCGCCCGGCCGGGCGACAGCCGCGCCGGAGAATCCCGGCCCGTGTTCATATTGGTTGATACTGGGCATACCGTGGTAATAGCGACGCTTTGAGTGATACGTTTCCGGCTTTCAGGGGGCCGTCATGGTCCAGGAACTCGTGATCGCAGCAGTTGCGGCTGCCTCGGCGTGCGGGCTGTACGCGGCGGCTGCGGCCAAGATCGTCAAGCAGTACGAGCGGGGCGTCGTGCTGAGGCTCGGCAAGCTCCGTGACGACGTGCGAGGGCCCGGATTCACCATGGTGATCCCCGGTGTCGAGCGACTGCGCAAGGTCAATATGCAGATCGTGACGATGCCGGTGCCCGCGCAGGACGGCATCACACGGGACAACGTGACGGTGCGGGTGGACGCGGTCATCTACTTCAAGGTGGTCGATGCGGCGAGTGCCTTGATCCAGGTGGAGGACTACCGGTTCGCGGTGTCGCAGATGGCACAGACCTCACTACGGTCGATCATCGGCAAGAGCGATCTGGACGATCTGCTCTCCAACCGCGAGAAACTGAATCAGGGTCTCGAGCTCATGATCGACAGTCCGGCGGTCGGATGGGGTGTGCAGATCGACCGGGTGGAGATCAAGGACGTGTCGCTGCCGGAGACGATGAAGCGCTCCATGGCCCGCCAGGCCGAGGCCGACCGTGAGAGGCGGGCCCGGGTCATCAACGCGGACGCCGAACTCCAGGCGTCGAAGAAGCTCGCAGAGGCGGCGAAGGAGATGTCCGCCCAGCCGGCCGCACTCCAACTGCGCCTGCTGCAGACGGTGGTTGCGGTCGCGGCAGAGAAGAACTCCACCCTGGTGCTGCCGTTCCCGGTGGAGCTGCTCCGCTTCCTGGAGAGGGCGCAGTACCCCGTACAGCAGCAGCCGGTGATGCAGCCGCAGCAGCCCGCACAGCCGCAGCGCCCCGCGCAGTCGCAGCCACGTCCTCGGCCGCGGCCGCGCCCGCAGCCGCCATCCGTGGCTCCCGCGCCTGCTTCCGCCCCTGCTCCCGCGTCCGCTGTTCCCGCAGCCACTGCACCTGCGCAGCCTCCTCGCCCGAAGCCGCTCGCAAGGCACTGAGCCGAACCGGCCGCTGCGTGGGCCGGTCGGGGCGGTCCATACCGCATTCGACCTGCTGGAATGCGGGTGAACGACCGGTTGTCAGACTCCCCGCCTAGACTCGATTGGAGTTATAGGGATCGAGACGATCAAGAGGATCGCGGCGGGACGGGAGGGGACCGATGATCGCGGCGCAGCATCAGCTGGACGCGTCGGCCGCCCGCCTCATGCGCTGTGCCGCTGTCTTCCTGCCCGCATCGCTGCCGAGGGACGGGCGCGTCGCGTTCTGGGATCCCGATGGGGGCTCTCTCCCGGAGCCGGATGCCTTCCGCGGACACTCCGCAGCCCCTGAGAGTTCCGCACCTTTCGCGACTGCCGCCGAGATCACCCTCGTCCGCAGGCACGGACAGCGCGATGGTATCCAACGGCGTACGGTGCCCGCCGTGCTGCTGTCCGTGTCCGATGCCGTGCCGTTGCTGGCCGGTGCCCGGCATCAGCAGTCCGCCCACCCCGCCACCCGCTGCTGGGGCGCCGCCGCACTCCACGCGCTCAACCTGGTGGCCCGCGGCAGGCTGCTCCCCGGCCTGACGGGTGAGGACCACGACGCCTGGCGGGCCGGACCGTGCGACGCCGAGGACATCGCCCATCTCCGCGCGATCGCCGCCGCCATGCCGGCCGAGGGGCACGCGGTCCCGCTCCCGGACCGCACACCGCTCCGAATCCCCGACCCCGAGTGGCTGCTCGGGGCGTTCCTCGACGCGGTTGCCGACACCCTGCCCCGTACACCCGCCGCGGCGTACGCGATGGGGGCACCTTTCGCGGCCCGTGAGGCTCAGCACCTGCCAGGCGCCCGTGACTGGGCCGTCGAAGTCGCGACCGGGCTCGACGCGGGCGTACGGGTCTCGCTGCGCCTGGACCTGTCGGCGTACGAGCTCTTCGACACGGCCGATACGTACGACAGCCCCGACGACAGCGACGACAGCGGCGACAGCGACGGCAACGACGCCTCCGACGGCAACGGCGTCTCCGGCGCGGGCACGGATGCGCGGCGGCGTGCCGCGCGGCACGCCGCCGCGGCCATCACCCAGGTGCACAGCCTGGCCGACCCGACCTACGTCGTCGACGCCGCCGCACTGTGGAACGGCGGGGCGGGAGAGCAGTTCGGCCCGCGGGCCAGGATCGATGCCGTGCTCGCGCTGCGCCGCGCCGCCCGTGTCTGGGCGCCGCTGGAGCGATTGCTGGACCAGCCGGTGCCCGATGTGCTCGCACTCGAAGAGGACGAGTTGTACGAGCTGCTGAGCGACGCCGGAGCCCGGCTGGCGGAGGCCGGGGTCAGCGTCCACTGGCCCAGAGAGCTCGCCCGGTCGCTCACTGCCGCCGCCGTCGTGCGGCCCGCACCCGGCTCGGCCACCGACGGCACCTCGTTCTTCGACGCCGAGCAGCTCTTCGCCTTCAACTGGCAGTTGTCGCTGGGCGACGAGCAGCTCACCGAAGCGGAGATGGACGTCCTGGCGGAGGCCCACCGGCCCGTGGTGCGGCTGCGGGACCAGTGGGTCGTCGTCGCCCCCGCGCTCGTACGCAAGGCACGCAAGCGGGAGCTGGGCCTGCTCGATCCGGTCGATGCCCTCGCCGTCGCCCTGACCGGCAGCGCCGAGGTCGACGGTGAGCAGGTCGAAGCGGTGCCGGTCGGGGCGCTGGCCGCACTCCGTACCCGTATCACCGCCGAGGACACCGCCATCGCCCCGCCGCCCGGCCTGGATGCCACACTCCGCGACTACCAGCTGCGCGGCCTCGCCTGGCTGGACCGGATGACCTCACTCGGCCTCGGCGGCTGCCTCGCCGACGACATGGGCCTGGGCAAGACGATCACCCTCATCGCCCTCCATCTGCACCGTGCTCACCCCGCGCCCACCCTGGTGATCTGCCCCGCCTCCCTCCTGGGCAACTGGCACCGGGAGATCAACCGCTTCGCTCCCGGTGTCCCCGTGCGCCGTTTCCACGGCACCGACCGCACACTCGCCGAACCCGACGGCGGCTTCGTCCTCACCACATACGGCACCATGCGTTCGAGCGTGGAGCAACTCGCAGGCCACAGCTGGGGACTGATCGTCGCCGACGAGGCCCAGCACGTGAAGAACCCGCACTCCTCCACGGCGAAGGCGCTGCGCACCATCCCGGCCCCGGCCAGAGTCGCCCTCACCGGCACCCCCGTGGAGAACAACCTCTCCGAGCTGTGGGCCCTGCTCGACTGGACCACCCCCGGACTGCTCGGCCCCCTCAAGGCGTTCCGAGCCCGGCACGCCCGCATCGTCGAGAACACCGGGACGGCTGCCGGGCTCGCCGACGACGAAGCGGTCGAACGGCTTTCCCGGCTGGTCCGGCCCTTTCTCCTGCGCCGGAAGAAGTCCGACCCGGGCATCGCCCCCGAGCTGCCGCCCAAGACGGAGACCGACCACCCCGTCTTCCTCACCCGCGAGCAGGTCACGCTCTACGAGGCAGCGGTCCGCGAGACGATGGCGTTCATCGAAGCCTCGGAAGGCATCGCCCGCCGCGGTCTGATCATGAAGCTGCTGGCCTCGCTCAAACAGATCTGCAACCATCCCGCGCAGTATCTGAAGGAGGAACCGACCCGCCTCGTCGGCCGTTCGGGAAAGCTCGCCCTGCTCGACGAACTCCTCGGCACGATCCTCGCCGAGGACGGCTCCGTCCTCATCTTCACCCAGTACGTCACGATGGCCCGGCTCCTCTCCGCCCACCTCGCCTCGCGCGCCATACCCTCTCAACTCCTGCACGGTGGTACGCCGGTGGCCGAGCGGGAGCGGATGGTGGACCGCTTCCAGTCCGGCGAGGTCCCGGTCTTCCTGCTCTCCCTCAAGGCGGCGGGCACCGGACTGAATCTCACCAGGGCCGCCCACGTCATCCACTACGACCGCTGGTGGAACCCGGCCGTCGAGGAACAGGCCACGGACCGGGCATACCGCATCGGCCAGACGCAACCCGTGCAGGTGCACCGGCTGATCGCGGAAGGCACGGTCGAGGACCGGATCGCCGAGCTGCTGCGGGCCAAGCGGGTCCTGGCCGACGCGGTCCTCGGCGCCGGCGAGTCCGCGCTGACCGAACTCAGCGATCGTGACCTGGCCGATCTCGTCTCGCTCCGGAGGCCGTCATGAGCCCCCGTCCCCAGCCCCATTCATACGCCCGCCCCGAGCCCCGTCCTGTCGCACGCTCGCGCCCCGGCCCCGACGATCTGCGGCGCACCTTCGAGGCCGTGCCGCCCCGCACGTCCGACGGCGACGAACCCTTCGCGGACAGCTGGTGGGGCCGCGCCTGGGTGGCTGCCCTGGAGTCCCTGTCGATGGACGAAGGACGGCTCTCCCGCGGCCGTACGTACGCCGACAGCGGCAAGGTCGCAGCGATCACCGTCACCCCCCGGACGGGTCGTTTCCTACGTCCACGGCAGCCGCCCCCGTCCCTACCGCGCCGAGCTGCGTCTGCGACCGCTCACCGACGCCGACTGGGAAATGTTCCTGGACGCGGTCGCCGCCCGCCCCGGTCACCTTGCCGCGCTGCTCACCAAGGAGATGCCGAACTCGCTGGTCGACACGGCGGCCGAGGCGGGTGTCGGGCTGCTGCCCACCGCGGGCGACCTCGACCCCGGCTGCTCCTGTCCCGACCACGGCTGGCCCTGCAAGCATGTGGCCGCCCTCTGCTACCAGATGGCCCGGCTCCTGGACACCGACCCGTTCGTCCTTCTGCTGCTGCGCGGCCGGGGCGAGCGCGAACTCCTCGAAGAGCTGGGCCGTCGTAACGCCGCACACTCCGCCAGGGAACGCCCCACGGCCCCGGCCACCCCTTCCGTACCGGCCCGAGAAGCCTTCGCCGACCGCTACCTCCCGCCGCTCCCCGCCCCGCTCCCGGTCCCGCCGCATCCCGGGCATCCACCCTCGTACCCGAGCCTGCCCGGCGCCCGCGACCCGCTCGCTCTCGACCACCTCGCCACGGATGCGGCGGCCCGTGCGCACACGCTCCTCACCACCGGCCTCGACCCGCTCGCCGGCCTCACCGCCTGGCAGGACGCGGTACGGCTGGCCGCGTCCCGTCCCACCGCCGGGCTCACCGCCACCACCCGCGCCCTCTACCGCGAGCTGGCGTACGCCACCGGCCGCACCCCCACCGACCTGGCCCGCGCCGTCGCGGCCTGGCGCCAGGGCGGCGCCGAGGGGCTGGACGTCCTCGAAACGCCCTGGGATCCTCCGGCCGGCCCGTTCGACCGGGCCCGCCCCGCGCTCGCAGCCGCCGAATTCCCCCGCTTCCACCCCTGGCACAACCACCTCACGCACCCCAGCGGCACACTCCAGCTCCGCTTCGGCCACGACGGCCGTTGGTACGGCTATGAATCCGAGCCGGGCGAGGACGACTGGTGGCCCCGCGCCACCCCGGATTCCGACCCGGTGGGCGCGCTCATGGCACTCAGCGGAGGCTGACCACCCCGGACGGCCCCGGACCGGCCCTCGACCTCTCAACTCCGCAGATAGTCGAAGAGACCGATCAGCAGCACGGCGACGATCGGCAAACGGGCCGTCGCGTCGGCTCACTCGGCCGCACGGGCGCGGGGCCCGTACGGCCGAGTGACCGGGGAGCGGCGCAGCAGGGTGACGGGTGGTGTCAGAAGTCGGCGGTTGTGCGTTCTTCGATCCGGGCCACCGAGTCCTGGGCGTACGCCTTCTCGTAGGCGTTCCGGATCCGCTCGATCTGGACGTCGCGTACGCGTGCCTCGGATGCCGGGTAGAGCAGGGTCAGTTCGTAACTGCGCTCCCGTTCGATCGCCCCGTGGGAATCCCGCCACTGCCGCCGGCCGTCCTGGACGGTCAGCCCGTTCGGGAAGCGCGGCGTGACCTCCTCTTCGATGAACGACATGAATTGACGATCAGTCACATTTAGCCCACCGTCGGGACGTTCGGTGCCGAAGAGCAACCGGGTCTCGATGTATGGCGTCCCGAGCGCGGCGCCGCCCGATTTCGCCGACTGCGAGGCGGAGGGGGCATCGTTGCCGAGCGTGGCGTACGCGACGGGCATGCCCACGGCCAGTGCGGCCAGGGCGGCGGCGGACGCGGTGAGCGCGGTGTGCTGTTTCGGGCCGGTGAGACCCTTCATGCTGGTGAAGTGGGGGAGGCGAGGCACGGCGGGGACCTTCGTTCGGAGCCTGTGAGGGCGGAGTCTGCGTGGGCCTGCGGCGCGGATGCGCGCGGCTCACTGTGGCAAGCGGCCCCCACCGCACGGCGGCAGGACATGGGTGTACGCCGGAATCCACCCGTACGGGTCGGCCTGCGGGCCCGTCGAAACCCGGCTGCACCGCGTGGCACGGGCTGTCAGACTCATCCGCATGACTGCGCAGATCGGCCGGATCAACCCGGACCAGTTGCACCCCACACCCGGCTATCACCACATCACTGTGGTGGAGACGGGCCGGACCGCGTTCCTGGCCGGGCAATGTCCGCTCGACCGTCGCGGCACGCTGGTGGGTCCCGGCGATCTCGATGCCCAGATCGATCAGGTGGCGGCCAATGCCCTTCTCGCCCTGGCGGCCGTGGGCGCCGAGCCCTCCCGGGTCGTCCGGTCGGTCATCTACGTGGCCAGCGACGATGTCACGGACCTTGGGGCCGCCTGGCGCCGACTCACCGGCTCGGTCATCGGGCCCGCGTTCACCACCGCGAGCACGCTGCTCGGCGTCGCACGGCTCGGGTTCCCCGAACAACTGATCGAGGTCGACCTCACCGCGGCACTGCCCGGCTGAACGCCGCCCCGCATGTCTCAGTGGCTTTTCGGGTCACAGGTGAGCCGGGGCACGCCCCCCTGGGCCCGCTCCCGTTTTCCGTGAACTCCCGTCACACGCTCGTGGGCAGTGACACCCCGCGCCCCGCGAAGAAGCGCTCGAAGTCGGGCAGCGGAAGCTCCGCGACACGCGTTGTGGCCGTCGTGCCGGATGGATTGTGGAAGTGGACGCCGGTGCCGTCGGCCGTACGGGACGTCAGCAGCACCAGAGCGCGGGAACGCGTACAGCGCGCCCTTCGGGCCGCTCGCCGCCGAGATTCGCGGCGAGTGACCGTCGCTGCGGGAGGGTTGTGCGACTCAACTCCCGGGTAGCGTGGGGGCATTTGGCATGTCCGGTTCGGGACGTCCAGGACGCTTCCGGGACGCTGAGGCAGAGGAGTCGTACGTGAAGGCCGGCAGACAGCAGGAGAGCCGCGGGCGGCGGATACGGCAGGGGCGACTCGCCAAGGCTCTGGTCACAGGCGGCTGCGTGGCCGTGCTCGGCTTCGTACCGTCGGCGGCCGTCGCCACACCCGGCAGCGGCGTGAGCGGCACGGTGGTCGCGGAGGGCACATCGGCGGGAAAGCTGAAGGTGAAGACGCCGAACGGCCGCACCGATGTGACCTTCCGGACCATCACCGTCGAGCCGGGCGGTTCCACCGGCTGGCACACCCATAGCGGGCAGCTGATCGCCGTCGTCAAGTCCGGGACACTGACGCGCACTCTGGACGACTGCTCGGTCGAGGTGACGCCCGCGGGCTCGTCCTTCATCGAGCCGTCCGGAGCCGATCACCGCCACATCGGACGCAACCTGGGGACCGAGCCCGTCGTGCTCTGGGTGACCTATCTGCTGCCCCAGGGCAGTGCGCTCTCCGACGACGCCGACGAGGTGGACTGCGACGCGAGGAAGTAGCAATGACGCCCGCCCACCGCCGGGACCGGCGGGCTGTCGGCCGACGAGAAGGCCGCCGTGGGTCATCGGCCTGCCGTCGGGCGCCGGTGCGGTGCCGTGCCCTGCGTACTCGCGTGCGCTGCCGTGTCCTCAGCGTTCTGGTGTGCTGCTGTGTCCCGTGCGGCGACGGCCCATGCGCCGGAGATCCGGGCGGCAAGCGATACGTTTCCGCGCACGGCTGCCAGATTGGCCTCCAACGAAGCGCCGCCGGTTCCCCGCATCAGCTGGTCCAGCAGGAACGGTGTGACGGCTTGGCCCACGATGCCGCGCTCCCGGCATGCGGCAAGCGCCTCGGTCAGCACACGGTCATGGAGTGCGGGATCCAACTGGTCTTCCACGGAAACGGGGTTGGCGACGATCAGTGCGGAACCGGGACCGCCGAGCGCGTCCTGGGCCCGCATCACCTCCGCGACCTCCTCGGGCGTCCGCACCGTCCAGTCGACCGGCTCGCCCGTGCTGTTCAGACAGAAGCCGGGGAAGCGGTCGGTGCCGTATCCGAGTACTCCGACGCCGAGCGTCTCCAGGCGCTGCAGCGTGGCGGGGACGTCCAGGATCGACTTCACCCCCGCACACACCACGGTGATGCCGGTCCGCGCGAGGAGCCGGAGGTCCGCGGATTCGTCCTGGGTTTCCGTCCACCCCCGGTGTACGCCGCCGAGGCCGCCGGTCGCGAAGACGCGCAGGCCCGCGTGTGCGGCCAGGAACGCCGTCGCGGACACGGTCGTCGCCCCGCTCGCACCCGCCGCCAGGGCCGGTGCGAGGTCCCGGTGTCCCAGCTTCCGCATCGACGGGTCCGCGGCGACCCGCGCCAACTGGGCCTTGTCCAGGCCGATGCGGGCCTGTCCGTCCAGTACGGCGATCGTGGCGGGCACGGCGCCCGCGGACCGTACGAGCCCTTCGAGTTCCTCGGCGATCTGCAGATTGCGGGGCCGTGGCAGACCGTGGGCGATGATCGTCGATTCCAGAGCGACGACGGGATGGTGCGAGGCGAGGGCTGCCTGTACCTCGACGGAGAGGGCGGGGGCGCAGCGGTGTGCGCTGTGCGAGGCATTGAGTGACATGTCCGCATCCCTGTCGCGGGCGCATCGACCTCAAACGTGTGGCCGGGGCACCGGCCGCATCACCCACCCCCTCCGCAGGTTCTCCCGGTCCTGGTGCCGAGTCGCTCCGAAGCGGTCGCTAGGGTGACTGGCCATGACCACACTTGATCAAAATCCTGCCTCGTTTGCCGTGCACATTCCGGACGCCGAACTCGAACCGGACCCGCTCGACCCCGCACAGATCGTCTCCGGCGAGCCCGTGGTGACCGGCAAGGTGCTCTGGGAGTCGCCCGACGGCAAGCAGATGCGCGGAATCTGGCAGATCACGCCGGGCGTGGTCACCGACACGGAGGCCAATGAGCTGTTCGTGGTCGTCAGCGGGCGCGCGACCGTGGCGGTCGAGGGCGGGGCGACGCTGGAGGTCGGGCCGGGTGACGCCTGCGTGCTGCGCGAGGGCGACCGCACGACGTGGACCGTGCATGAGACGTTGCGCAAGGCCTACCACATCAGTCTCTGAAACCTCAGAGGTCGGTGGTAGGTGCGGATGTGCCGGGTGCAGCCGGTGCGGCCGGCCGGGCGAGCGCCCGGCGCAGCGCCAGCGCCGCCATCGGCAGCAACAGGCATGCCCCGGCCACGTTCAGCCAGCCGTAGCTCGCCCGGGCGACGATTACTCCGGCGATCGCTCCTCCGATGCCCGCCGCCGTGTTCATGGTCAGGTCCGACAGACCCTGCACGGCGGCGCGGGCGGGCTGCGGTACGGAGTCGGTGAGCAGCGCCGACCCGGCGACCAGCCCGGCCGACCAGCCGAGCCCGAGCACGAACAAACCTGCCGCCGTCTGACCGTGGCTGGGGCCCGCGGTGCCGGCCAGTAGCGCGGCGCAGGAGAGCAGCCCGACCGCCAGACCGATCACGGCGAGCCGGCCGAACCGGTCCGACAGCCAGCCCATCACCGGGGAGAATGCGTACATACCCGCGATATGGCCGCTGATGACCAGGCCGATCAGCTCCAGTCCGGCGCCGTGATGGCCCAGATCGACCGGGGTCATCACCATGATCGAGACCATCGCGGTGTGCGAGACGGCCACCGTCACCAACGCCAGCCGCGCCATGGGAGACGACCGGACCGCTGCGACACCGGCACGCAGTGAACGGTCTGCGGGGGACTCGTTGTCCTGCGGTGCCAGCGCCCGCGCGGTGAGCAGCGGGTCCGGCCGCAGCAGCACCCCGACCACCACGGCGGCCAACAGGAAGATACCGGCCGCGAAGATGAACGGGCCCGCCTCCTCCGATATCCCCGTGCCGCGGAAGACATGCCCCACCGGGGCCGCGATGTTCGGCCCCAGGACCGAACCGATCGTCGTGGCCCAGATGACGGTGGAGATCGCCCGGCCGCGTCGGTCGGGCTCGACCAGATCCGCGGCGGCGAACCGGGCCTGCAGATTGGCCGAGGAACCGGCACCGAACCCGGCCATGCCGAGCAGCAGCAGCGGGAAGCTCTCCACGACGGTGGCCAGCACCACGAGCCCCGCGCCGAGTGCCCCGATCAGATACGCCAGTACCAGACCGGGGCGCCGGCCGCGTGAAGTCATCAGCGCGGCCAGCGGCAGCGACAACAGCGCGGTTCCCGCCACTGACGCGGTCGGGGCGAGGCCGGACAGCGCCTCGGAGCCGCTCACCTCCGTGGCCAGGACGGGGGCCAGGGCGATTCCGATGGGCACGCCGAGGCCGCCGAGTATCTGGCTGGCTATGAGCACTGCTGACGTTCTGCGCTGCAATCCGGGTAGTTCGGCCACCGACACCCGGCCGGCGGGGTGGTCGGGCCCGGTGGGGGTGTCAGGTGCATTGAGGATGTTGGTCACTGGCGCAGTGTGTCAGCCCGTACACGGGTACGAAACCAGACTCCCCCCGGGGTACGGATCGGGCACGGACCCGGTGCCCGGGTCCGGAGGGGCAGAATTCCACGACCGACTCAGAACAGCGGCTGGGGCAGCACGCCTTCCAGAGCCAGCAGCTTCCGCTTGGTTTCGAGGCCACCGCCGAACCCGCCGAGGCCGCCGCCGCTCTCCACCACCCGATGGCACGGCACCACCACCGGCAGCGGATTGGACCCCATGGCCGCCCCGACCGCCTGCGCCGCCCCCGGCTGCCCCACACGCTCGGCAAGGTCCCCGTATCCGACGACCGCCCCGTACGGCACCCCGGTTGCCAGCTCGCGGAGCACCTGGCGGTTGAAGCCGGAGGTCAGCGACCAGTCCAGGTCGAGCGAGAACTCCCGCAACGAGCCCGCGAAATACGCCGCGAGCCGGCGTATCGGCTCGGTGAGCCGTGCGGAGCCGGGACTCTCCACCAGCTCCGCACCGAGTCGCGACCGCAATCGCCCGACCGCCTTCTCCCGCACCTCGGGACGGGCGTGGAAGACCACGCTCACCAGTCCCACGTCGGTCGCGGCAAGCAGCAGCGGGCCGATGTCGCTCTCGACGACGGCCCACTCGACGACCCCGTTGCTGTTCATGGGAACCACCGTACGGCCGGCCACTGACAACGGGCTGCGGAGACGGGGCGGCCGGGCTGTCAGCCCGTGGCCTTGCGCACCACATCGGGGGTGTTGGTGATGATCCCGTCGACGCCGAAGCCCGCCGTCTTCGCCGCGGTCGCCTCGTCGTTGACCGTCCAGGTATTGACCCGGAGCTTCTTGCCGTGTGCGCCCTTCAGCGCATGCACCGCCGTCACGTAGTCGGCGGAGATCGAGGTGTACGAGGGGTTGATCTGGTCGCTGAACGCTGCGTACGAGGGCAGACCGGCCACCTCGGGGGTGCCGAGGAAACCGGTCGTGACGTCCGGACGCTGCTGGTGCACCTGCTTCACGCTGCTCGCGCCGAAGCTCTGGATGACGAGCCTGTTCTTGACGTGGTTGCGGTCGAGCCACCCCTTCCGGCTCAGCACCCGCAGGGTCTCCTTCTCGATGCCCGGGTAGATCTCCGGGCTCTTGATCTCCAGCAGCAGCTTCTGGTGGTTGCGCTCGATCCGGTCCAGGTACTGATTGAGGGTGGGCACCCGCGTTCCGGCAAACTGCGGACCGAACCAGCTGCCCGCGTCCAGCCGGGCGATCTCGGCGGCCGTGAAGTCCTTGACCGCCCACGGCGCACGGTCCGGGAAGACCTCCTCGACATCGGTGGTCCGCTTCAGATCGGTGTCGTGCACGACCACCAGCACACGGTCCTTGGAGAACTGGACATCGTTCTCCACCCAGTCGATGCCGAGAGCGTCGGCCTTGTCGACGGCGGCCAGGGTGTTCTCCGGTGCATAGGCCGAAGCGCCCCGGTGGGCGAAGATAACCGGCGCGCCCGGCTTCGCGTCCGAAGTTTGCGCACTCACGGTCCGGATCGCCGTGCCCGTGTTCGCGTGCCCGGCCGTGGCCGCGCCCCTGCCCGTGGTCTGCGTACCGACGGTCGACATCAGCAACGCGCCGGCACCCATGAGAGTGGTGGCAGCGACGGCAACGGCGACGGTTGCGGTGCGTGCGTACACGTGTACTCCTTGCGTCAGAGTTACGGCCGGGCCGAGGGGGGCAGCTGACCCCAACGGGGGAAAGGCGAAGGACGGCCACAACGTGAACGCCGCTGTCGAGACCGGGACACTGGCCGATTTCCATGTCGATAAAATGCAGCTCTTCTGTTTGTCTGCCAGGCCTCGCGGCTTAGGGTCACCCCGAACCCGGGCTTCCGCGAAGGGCGTACGAGCATGCAGGGCACGATCGACGGTTTCAACTACGGAGCGGTGACGCCCGTCGTGGCCTTTCTCATGGCCTGCCTCGGCGCGGCCCTCGGGCTGCGGTGCACGACCCGTTCGCTGCGCACCGAGCGTTCCTTCAAGGCCGGCTGGCTGGCCCTCGGCGCGACTTCCATCGGCTCCGGCATCTGGACGATGCACTTCATCGCGATGATCGGGTTCTCCGTCGAAGGGGTGACCATCGGCTACGACAAGCCGATCACCTTTGCCAGCCTCGCCGTCGCGATCGGCATGGTTGCCGTCGGGATCTTCATCGTCGGGTATCGGGGCGCTACCCGTATGGCATTGGTGACGGGCGGCACCATCACCGGGCTGGGCGTGGCCACCATGCACTATCTGGGCATGGCCGGTATGCGTCTTGACGGGCAGTTCGAGTACGACACGATCACCGTGGCCCTCTCCGTCGTCATAGCCGTGGTGGCTGCCACGACCGCACTCTGGGCAGCCGTCTCCGTCCACGGCTTCCTGTCCAGCCTCGGCGCCAGCGTCGTGATGGCCGTCGCGGTGAGCGGCATGCACTACACGGGCATGGCCGCGCTGAGCGTCCATCTGCACCCCGGAGCCCTCACCGGCACCGCTTCGGCCGACGGGCGGACCGCCTCCCTCGTACCGCTGCTGATCGGCCCCGGCTGCTTCCTGCTCCTTGCCGCGGTGGTCGTGATGTTCGACCCTCTGATGGTGATGGGCACGCCGGACTGGGACGACCCCGGGGCCATGAACGGGGCCGGACGGCCCCCCGGAATCCCGGCCCAGCGGCAGGTGCCGCGGTTCGGAACACATGCCGACCCGGCGTCGTTCCACTCCCGGCCGCCCGATCCCGCGCCGCCGGGAGAATGGTGACCCCGGCCCGGCACTGCGGCTGACCCGGCCCGGTTGTCAGTGGTGGGTCGTACGGTGGTCGTATGCGGCCTGTTTCGAAGATCGAACGTTCGGTGGCGCCTTTCGAGGTCGTCAGTCCCTACCAGCCCAGCGGCGACCAGCCCGCGGCCATCGCTGAGCTGGAGCGGCGCATCCGTGCGGATGAGAAGGACATCGTCCTGCTCGGCGCGACGGGCACCGGCAAGTCGGCGACCACCGCCTGGATGATCGAGAAACTGCAGCGCCCCACCCTCGTGATGGCGCCGAACAAAACACTCGCGGCCCAGCTGGCGAACGAGTTCCGCGAGCTGCTGCCCAACAACGCCGTCGAGTACTTCGTCTCGTACTACGACTACTACCAGCCCGAGGCGTACGTCCCGCAGTCGGACACCTATATCGAGAAGGACTCCTCGATCAACGAGGAGGTCGAGCGGCTGCGCCACTCCGCGACGAACTCGCTGCTCACCCGGCGCGATGTCGTCGTGGTCGCCTCCGTCTCCTGCATCTACGGCCTCGGTACGCCCCAGGAGTACGTGGACCGCATGGTCCAGCTCAAGGTCGGCGACGAGATCGACCGCGACCAGCTGCTGCGCCGCTTCGTCGAGATCCAGTACACCCGCAACGACCTCGCGTTCACCCGCGGCACCTTCCGGGTCCGCGGCGACACCATCGAGATCCTTCCGGTCTACGAGGAGCTCGCCGTCCGAATCGAGATGTTCGGCGACGAGATCGAGGCGCTCTCCACCCTCCATCCGCTCACTGGTGAGGTCATCAGCGAGGACCAGTCTCTCCACGTCTTCCCTGCCAGCCACTACGTCGCAGGCCCCGAGCGCATGGAGAAGGCGGTCAACGGCATCGAGCAGGAGCTGGAGCAGCGCCTCGCCGAGCTGGAGAAGCAGGGCAAGATGCTGGAGGCCCAGCGGCTGCGGATGCGCACCACGTACGACATCGAGATGCTCCGGCAGATCGGCACCTGCTCCGGCGTCGAGAACTACTCGATGCACTTCGACGGCCGCTCACCCGGCACCGCACCCAACACCCTCCTCGACTACTTCCCCGAGGACTTCCTCCTCGTCCTCGACGAATCGCATGTCACCGTGCCGCAGATCGGTGCCATGTACGAGGGCGACGCCTCCCGCAAGCGGACCCTCGTCGACCACGGCTTCCGGCTCCCCTCCGCGCTCGACAACCGCCCGCTGAAGTGGGAGGAGTTCCTGGGCCGGATCAACCAGACCGTCTATCTCTCCGCCACACCCGGGAAGTACGAGCTCTCCAGGGGGGACGGCTTCGTGGAGCAGATCATCCGCCCCACCGGCCTCGTCGACCCGGAGGTGGTCGTCAAGCCCACCGAGGGTCAGATCGACGACCTGGTGCACGAGATCCGCACGCGCGCCGAGAAGGACGAGCGGGTCCTGGTCACCACCCTCACCAAGAAGATGGCCGAGGACCTCACCGACTACTTCCTGGAGCTCGGTATCCAGGTCCGCTATCTGCACAGCGACGTCGACACCCTGCGCCGCATCGAGCTGCTGCGCGAGCTGCGCTCCGGTGAGTACGACGTACTGGTCGGCATCAACCTCCTGCGTGAGGGCCTCGACCTGCCGGAGGTGTCGCTCGTCGCCATCCTCGACGCGGACAAGCAGGGCTTCCTGCGCTCGGGGACGTCCCTGATCCAGACCATCGGGCGCGCCGCCCGTAATGTGTCGGGGCAGGTCCATATGTACGCGGACAAGATCACCCCGGCGATGGCGCAGGCCATCGACGAGACCAATCGTCGCCGCGAGAAGCAGATCGCCTACAACACCGAGCGCGGCCTCGACCCGCAGCCGCTGCGCAAGAAGATCAACGACATCGTCGCGACGATCGCCCGCGAGGAGGTCGACACCGAGCAGCTGCTCGGCACCGGCTACCGGCAGTCGAAGGGTGTCAAGGCACCTGTGCCCGTGCTGGGCGTCAAGACAGCCGGCTCCAAGAAGGCCGGGGGCAACGGCGCGGTGGTCACCGACCGGCCCGCCACCGAACTCGCCGGAATCATCGAGGAGATGACCGACCGGATGCGGGCGGCCGCTGCTGACCTGCAGTTCGAAGTGGCGGCACGACTGCGGGACGAGGTCGGTGAGTTGAAGAAGGAGTTGCGTCAGATGCGGGAGGCGGGTCTCGCCTGACCCGGTCGCACCCGGTGTGTTGCAGGACCGACACAAAGACGACCCAAGTGGGCGCATTCCCGGTGTGACTGCGTAGGGTGCTGGAAAACCGCGCACGGACGGTTGCGGGGCAAGCGGAGAGGGGACAGCGCGTGACGGTCAATATGACCAAGGGGCAGGCCATCAGCCTGCAGAAGAGCGACGGGGGGACCCTGACCGCGGTACGGATGGGGCTCGGCTGGCAGGCGGCGCCGCGTCGCGGTCTGTTCGGTTCACGTACGAGGGAGATCGACCTCGACGCCTCGGCGGTGCTGTTTGCCGACAAGCAGCCGGTCGACGTGGTCTTCTTCCGTCACCTCGTCAGTGACGACGGCTCGGTCAAGCACACCGGCGACAACCTCGTGGGCGGCGCCGGTTCGGGCGGCGACGACGAGGCGATCCTTGTCGATCTGCAGCGGGTGCCGGTCCACATCGACCAGATCGTCTTCACGGTGAACTCCTTCACCGGCCAGACGTTCCAGGAGGTGCAGAACGCCTTCTGCCGCATTGTCGACGAGACCAACGGGCAGGAGCTCGCCCGCTACACGCTGGACGGCGGCGGGCAGTACACCGCCCAGATCATGGCGAAGGTGCACCGCTCGGGCAACGGGTGGCAGATGACAGCCCTCGGCAACCCGGCCAACGGCCGCACCTTCCAGGACCTGATGCCGGCGATCCTGCCGCACCTGTAGGCACGGCCGGACCAGCCGGTCGATATCGGTACGCGCAGCTCCCGGAGGCATCGGCCGCCGGGAGCTGCACCACATCCCGCCGCACGACATCGCACCACGCAGCAGCACATCATCGAGGGGACAGGACGATGACGGCCGAGCTGGTCCGGGGGCAGAACCACACCTTGCCCCAGACCCGTCTGGAGATCCGCGTATCGGCCGGCACACCCGTCGTGGCCGGTGCCACGCTCGGCGACGAGAACGGCACAGTGCGCGGCACCGAGTGGGTTGCCCACCCCGGATCGCCCCAGCTGCCCGGGCTCGAGGTGTCCGGACAGGCCGCCGCCGACCACCGGCTCGCCGTGGACCTCGATGCCCTGCCCGTTTCGGTGCACCGGGTCACCGTGCTGCTGGCCCTGCCCACGGGCGTCGGCGGCCCGGTCCGGTTCGGCGCGGTCGCCTCACCGTTCGTCGCCGTCACCGGGCTCGAAGGCAGCGAGATAGCCACCTTCACCCTCACCGGCCTGGACGCCGAGTCCGCGGTCACCGCCCTGGAGCTCTACCGTCGCCAGGGCGCCTGGAAGGTCCGCGCCGTCGGTCAGGGCTACGCGGGCGGCCTCGCCGCCATGCTCGCCGACCAGGGCCTGACGCAGGCGGCCGAGCTGGCCCACTCGATCCAGGACGCCGTCGCACGCGCGATGGCCCGCTCGGTCGCACCGCCCCCGCCGCGCACCCCGGACGCGGGCCGGGTCGGTCACGGCCCGGGCCCCGTACCGCCCGCGGACGGCCGCAGGCCCCCTGTCGCACCGCCCACGGCTGCCCAGCCCCCCGAGCCCACCACCCCGCCGTCCGCGGCCACGACGGGCGGCCCCATCAACTACGCGCACCCGCGCCGCCAGTCCTCCGAGCCCCCGCCGCCCCCTCCCACCGCACCGCCCGCCGAGCCGGGCCGCCCCGCCCGGCCCGTCGCCGGAGACGCGACCGGCTGGTCCATGGAGGAGCGCCTCTACAACCAGATCTGGGGCATCTTCGAAGACCTGGCACGCACCACCGCCGCGTACCGCAGCGCTGTCGACTTCGCCGAGTCCCGCATGGGCCAGGAGCTCGACCGGACCCTGTCCGACCCGCGCAACCGGATCGGTGGCGCCGGCGACAGGGCCCGGGAACAGGCCCGTGCCAAGCGCGACGAGCTGACCGCCCGGGCCCGCGAGGTCCTCGATCGCGACCTCGCCCAGCTCGCCGCCGAGTCCGCCGTAGTGGAACCCGCACTGCCTCCCGCGTACGCGGGATGGGACAACCCCGTCTGGCACGCGTACCGCGTCCCGATGGAAATCCCCATGGCGCTGCGCATCGGCGACCTCCATCTGCCCGAGACCCCCGACCTGCGAATCCCGCTACTGGTCCGGCTCCCTCTGGAGCGCGGGATCTGGGTCGACAGCGGCCGTACGGCCTCCGAGGCCGCAACACTGCCGGACACCGCCCAACTGCACCGCCTGGCCGTGGAGAACGCGGTCGCGCACGCGGCCCGGCTGCTGGCCGTCTACCCGGCCGACGAGTTCTCCGTCCATGTCATCGACCCCACGGGCTCGGCAGCCGGAGCGCTCGCCCCCCTGGTCGAATCCGGGGCCCTCGCCGGGCCGCCCGCCGCCGGAGCCGCGGGAGTTGCCCCGGTCCTCGCGCAGCTCACCCGGCGCGTCGACCTGGTGCAGATGGCGATCCGGGCCGGTGCCGCCGATTCGCTTCCGCCGGACCTCGACACGGGCCAGCAGCTGCTGATCGTCAATGACTTCCCGCACGGCTTCGACGACCGGGCCGTCACCCAGCTGCGCTACCTCGCCGACGAGGGTCCCTCGGTCGGCGTCCATCTGCTGATGGTCGCGGACCGCGAGGACGCCCGCGCGTACGGGCCGGTGCTCGACCCGCTGTGGCGCTCGCTGCTCCGCATCACCCCGGTCGCCGACGACCACCTGGCCGACCCCTGGGTGGGCCACACCTGGACATACGAGCCGCTGAGGATGCCGCCCGGCAGTCGGGTGCTCGAGCAGGTGCTCGCCAGGGTGGCTGCGGCCCGCCGTCCTCGGCGCCACTGAGAGCGACAGCAACGACGTATCAGCGCCACCGGCCAGCCTTTTTGAGGGATCTTTACCCTCCTCTTTACCTTTCTTTGGTGTTTCCTGTACTGTTCTTCGGACGGAGGGGAGTACTCCCATACGCGGCGTGCCCGTCAGTACGGACTGTGACCGGTCCCGGGGCGTCGGCCCGTGGTGCACAGCCCGTGCGCCCGGGTGGAAGAGACCTCCGGCAGCGACGACGCTGATCAGTAGCCGTAGCGAACTGCCGGAGGCGCAGTGGACGTTTCATGGACCCTCTGGGTGCTGACCATCCTTGGTCTGTCAGCCCTTATTGCCGTCGACTTCTTCATCGGGCGCAAACCCCATGACGTGACGACCAAGGAAGCCGGAATCTGGACGATCATCTGGATCGCGCTGGCCGCACTCTTCGGACTCGGCCTGCTGGTCTTCGGCGGGACCCAGGCGTCGGCCGAGTTTTTCGCCGGCTTCATCACCGAGAAGTCGCTCAGCGTCGACAATCTCTTCGTCTTCGTCCTGATCATGGCGAAGTTCTCGGTTCCCTCCCACCTTCAGCAACGGGTGCTTCTCGTCGGCGTGCTGATCGCGCTGGTGCTGCGAGCGATCTTCATCGCTGCCGGCGCTGCCGTCATCGCCAACTTCTCGTGGGTCTTCTACATCTTCGGCGCGTTCTTGATCTACACCGCCTGGAAGCTCATCCAGGAGGCGCGGGCCGACGAGGAGGAGGGGGAGTTCGAGGAGAACCGACTCCTCAAGACGATCGAGCGCCGCTTCGGGGTCGCCGACCGGTACCACGGCACCAAGCTCTTCATCCGTAACAACGGCAAGCGCGTCCTGACGCCGCTGATGGTCGTCATGCTCGCCATCGGCACCACCGATGTGCTGTTCGCCCTGGACTCCATCCCCGCGATCTTCGGCCTGACCCAGGACCCGTACATCGTCTTCACCGCCAACGCCTTCGCCCTGATGGGGCTGCGGCAGCTGTACTTCCTGATCGGCGGTCTGCTGAAGAAGCTGGTCCACCTCAGCTACGGTCTCTCGGTCATCCTCGGCTTCATCGGTGTGAAGCTGGTGCTGCACGCACTGCACGAGTCCGGATTGAACGTCCCCGAGATCTCCATCCCGGTCTCGCTCGGCGTCATCTGCGGCGTGCTGGTGATCACCACGATCACCAGTCTCATCGCCAACAAGAAGCAGGAGCAGGCCCTGGCGGCCGCAGAAGCGGACAAGGTCGCGGACAAGGGTTCCAGCATCGACGCCTGACTCTGCCGGGTGGCCCGGCGGTCGTCCGGCCGGGCAGGAACCGGCACCGGCCGGGGTGCGCAACTGTCCGTTGCCCGCCCCGGCCGGAATCTGTACAGGTGGAGAGTGCCCCCCGCGGCTGCCGTCACCAGCCGCGGGCGCGCCACTGCGGCAGCTGCGGACGCTCGTTGCCGAGCGTGGTGTCGTGACCGTGGCCCGGATAGACCCAGGTCTCGTCCGGCAGTTGGTCGAAGAGCTTGGTCTCCACATCGTGGAGCAGGCTCGCGAAGGCCTCGGGATCCTTGTGCGTATTGCCGACCCCGCCTGGGAAGAGGCAGTCCCCGGTGAAAAGATGCGGGGCGCCGTGCGGGTCGTCGTAGACAAGCACGATGGAGCCCGGGGTGTGACCGACGAGGTGACGCGCGGTCAGGGTGACCCGGCCCACCTGGATCGTGCCGTTGTCGTCGACCAGGACATCGGTCGGGACCGGGATGCCCGCGGCGTCGTACCGCCCGGCGTACGTACGCGCGCCGGTGGCCGCCACGACCTCGCCGAGCGCCTGCCAGTGGTCGCCGTGCCTATGGGTGGTGACGACGGAGGCGATGCCGTCGTCACCGATCAGCTGCAGCAGGGTCCCGGCCTCGTTGGCCGCGTCGATCAGGAGCTGCTCGCCGGTGGCCCGGCAGCGCAGCAGATAGGCATTGTTGTTCATCGGGCCGACGGCGACCTTGGAGATCATCAGATCCGTCAACTCGTGTACATCCGCACGCCCGCCGACCTTGACCGCTCCGCTGTACGTCATATGTCTCAGCCTATAGCGGGGGCAGTGCGGGAAGGGGGCCGCCTTCGACGGTCAGTGCCGAGCCGTCGCGGCGCCCGCAGAGCCAGCCGAGCAGCTCGGGGGCCGTACCGCGGACCGTGACACGACCACCTTCGGCGCCGCCGCCCGTCGTCCGGATCCGGCCCTTTTCGTCGGCCATACCCGTGGACACGACATCGGGGTGTCCGTCGAACCGCTCGGCGAGAAAGTCGATCTCCCGGGTGACGAACTCGTCCGGGAGATCCTCCAGCTCGTAGCCGATGCCCAGGTCGACATGGTGCAGCTCGATCTCGATGCGGCGGCGGAAGGGGATCCGGGAGGCCGAGTCGGTCACGCCGTTGCGCATCGTCACCGTGCGGGACCAGTCGGCCGGGGCCGAGGCCGCGTCCACGAAGCGTGCCGCGCTTTCGATCAGGTCGGCCAGCTGCTCGGCCTTCGGCCGGGGTGCGCCGCGCTCGATGTCGCGGTCGCGGGTTTCGCTGTCTGCGTACATGGGCCGGCCCTGGAGAACATTTACGAGCGCGTCGGCGTTACGGGAGAGGTGCGCAATGACATGGCCGCGGCTCCAGCCCGGCAATCGCGACGGCTCGGCAAGCGCGGCGTCGTCCAATTTCTCGGTGGCGCTGAGCAGCCGATCGGTCGCTTCACGTACGGCGTCCAGGTCGTGCGCGTGATCAATCATGAGGCTGAGCCTAGCCTCGCCACTCATTCGGGTGAAGGAGTCTGCGACCGTCCGTAAATCGAATGCGCGTGCTATACGCTCGGAGTCGCAAGCTTCGTACATCGCTGTGGCGCCCCCCATACCCTGGGACGGGGGCTCAGTTCCCCCACTTCTCTCAAGAAAGGTGCGGACCAGCGTGGTCGACCGTCTCATCGTCCGTGGCGCTCGCGAGCACAACCTCAAGAACGTCTCGCTCGACCTTCCCCGCGACTCCCTCATCGTCTTCACCGGGCTTTCCGGGTCGGGCAAGTCGTCTCTCGCGTTCGACACGATTTTCGCCGAGGGGCAGCGACGCTACGTGGAGTCCCTCTCCTCGTACGCCCGCCAGTTCCTCGGCCAGATGGACAAGCCGGACGTCGACTTCATCGAGGGCCTCTCGCCCGCCGTCTCCATCGACCAGAAGTCGACCTCGCGCAACCCTCGCTCGACGGTCGGCACCATCACCGAGGTCTACGACTACCTCCGTCTGCTTTTCGCCCGGATCGGCAAGCCGCACTGCCCCGAGTGCGGCCGGCCGATCTCGCGCCAGTCGCCGCAGGCCATCGTCGACAAGGTGCTCGGTCTTCCCGAGGGCAGCCGCTTCCAGGTGCTCTCGCCGCTGGTGCGCGAGCGCAAGGGCGAGTTCGTCGATCTCTTCGCCGATCTGCAGACCAAGGGCTACAGCAGGGCCCGGGTCGACGGTGAGACGATCCACCTCTCCGAGCCGCCCAAGCTGAAGAAGCAGGAGAAGCACACCATCGAGGTGGTCATCGACCGCCTTACGGTGAAGGACAGCGCCAAGCGTCGGCTGACCGACTCGGTCGAGACCGCGCTCGGGCTCTCCGGCGGCATGGTCGTGCTCGACTTCGTCGACCTTCCCGAGGACGACCCCGAGCGTGAGCGGATGTACTCCGAGCATCTCTACTGCCCGTACGACGACCTCTCCTTCGAGGAACTGGAGCCGCGCTCCTTCTCCTTCAACTCGCCCTTCGGCGCGTGCCCCGACTGCACGGGCATCGGCACACGGATGGAGGTCGACCCGGAGCTGATCGTCCCCGACGAGGAGAGGTCGCTCGACGCGGGCGCGATCCACCCCTGGTCGCACGGCCATACCAAGGATTACTTCGGCCGGCTGATCGGCGCCCTCGCCGAGGCGCTCGGATTCCGTACGGACATCCCGTGGGCCGGACTGCCGCAGCGTGCCAAGAAGGCCCTGCTCTTCGGTCACAAGATCCAGACCGAGGTCCGGTACCGCAACCGTTACGGGCGCGAGCGCGCCTACACCACTCCCGCCTTCGAGGGCGCGGTCCAGTTCGTCAAGCGGCGGTACTCCGAGGCCGAGAGCGACTCCAGCCGGGAGCGCTTCGAGGGCTATATGCGAGAGGTGCCCTGCCCGACCTGCGAGGGCACCAGGCTCAAGCCGATCGTCCTGGCGGTGACGGTGATGGAGAAGTCCATCGCCCAGGTCTCCGCGATGTCGATCAGCGAGTGCGCCGAATTCCTCGGCCGGCTGAAGCTGAACGCCCGCGACAAGAAGATCGCCGAACGGGTGCTGAAGGAGGTCAACGAACGGCTGAGGTTCCTGGTCGACGTCGGCCTCGACTACCTCTCGCTGAACCGCGCGGCAGGCACCCTGTCCGGCGGTGAGGCCCAGCGCATCCGGCTGGCCACACAGATCGGATCCGGCCTGGTCGGCGTGTTGTACGTGCTGGACGAGCCGTCCATCGGCCTGCACCAGCGGGACAACCACCGGCTGATCGAGACCCTGGTCCGGCTCCGCGACATGGGTAACACGCTCATCGTCGTCGAGCACGACGAGGACACCATCAAGGTCGCCGACTGGGTCGTCGACATCGGCCCCGGCGCTGGTGAGCACGGCGGCAAGGTGGTCCACTCCGGATCGCTCAACGAACTGCTCGGCAACGGCGAGTCGATCACCGGCCAGTATCTGGCCGGCAAGAAGTCGATCGCGATGCCGGACATCCGGCGCCCCGTCGACCCGGCGCGCAGACTCACGGTGCACGGCGCCCGGGAGAACAACCTCCAGGACATCGACGTCTCTTTCCCGCTCGGCGTACTCACGGCCGTCACGGGTGTCTCGGGCTCCGGAAAGTCGACGCTGGTCAACGACATCCTCTACACCCACCTGGCACGCGAGTTGAACGGCGCCAAGTCGGTCCCCGGCCGCCACACCCGGGTCGCCGGGGACGACCAGGTCGACAAGGTCGTGCACGTCGACCAGTCACCCATCGGCCGAACACCCCGGTCCAACCCGGCCACGTACACCGGCGTCTTCGACCATGTCCGCAAGCTGTTCGCGGAGACGATGGAGGCGAAGGTGCGCGGCTATCTGCCGGGCCGCTTCTCCTTCAACGTCAAGGGCGGCCGCTGCGAGAACTGCTCCGGCGACGGCACCATCAAGATCGAGATGAACTTTCTGCCGGATGTGTACGTACCGTGCGAGGTCTGCCACGGAGCGCGCTACAACCGGGAGACCTTGGAGGTTCACTACAAGGGCAAGTCCATCGCCGAGGTGCTGGACATGCCGATCGAGGAGGGCCTGGAGTTCTTCGAAGCCGTCCCGACGATCGCCCGCCACCTGCGCACGCTTCATGAGGTCGGCCTCGGATACGTCAGGCTCGGCCAGCCCGCGCCGACGCTCTCCGGCGGCGAGGCGCAGCGTGTGAAGCTCGCGAGCGAACTGCAGAAGCGCTCCACCGGCCGCACGGTCTACGTCCTGGACGAGCCGACCACGGGTCTGCACTTCGAGGACATCAGCAAACTCATCAAGGTGTTGTCAGGGCTGGTCGACAAGGGCAACTCGGTAATCGTCATCGAGCACAACCTCGATGTCATCAAGACTGCGGACTGGGTCATCGACATGGGCCCAGAAGGGGGCAACGGCGGCGGTCTGGTCATCGCCGAGGGAACCCCGGAGCAGGTCGCAGGGGTTCCGACCAGCCATACCGGCAAGTTCCTCCAATGCATCCTGGACCCGGACCGGGTGAGCGAGGCCTCGGTGCCCGCGGCCCGCAAGCCCGTGCGGAAGGTGGCCGCGAAGAACGCGGTCGCCGCAAAGTCGGCCCCGGTCAGGAAGACGGCCACGGCCAGGACGAGTGCGGGCCAGGCCGCCAAGTCCGCCACGGCCAAGACGGCTGAGGCGAAGAAGCCCGCGGCGAAGAAGGCAACCCGCGCGCGCAGAGCCTGACGGCCCCGCGGCCGGGCGGCGGCTCCCGGAAATCAGGGGCCGCCGCTTCGGGCCGACCGGCAAATGGGGGCGGCGCGGCCCTGCCGCCACGGGCCTCGGTGAGGCCTGCGCGCCCCCCCGCTCTCGCGCCCGACGACTGCACGTTGCAGGGCGCGCCGGTCTGCCCCCGCGTCGTCGCGTGCCCGCATGCCCCCGCGCGCCTGTCCGTACACCCCCGGTGTTCCTGTCCAGCCGTTCCTAACGCTCTGAACAGGGACAATCGGACTTGGGTGGCCCGGCCAACGACTCTCCGATCTCCGCCGGTATCGTCGGTTCTGTCACCGATGGCTCTGATGCCCGCGGGCACCCGTGGTGCTCCCGGCGCCTCAGCCGCCGCCGGAACCCTCTGCACCCTGCCCCTCTGACCAGTGGAGACCGCATGCCCGGCCAGCCCGCCGCCCGCCGTACCGTGCTGAAGGGTGCCGCTCTTGCCGGCGCCGCCGGGCTGGGAGTGTCCGCCTGCTCGACCGAATCCAAGCTCGGCCACGCCGAGACCCCGACGCCGACCGCACCGGTCGAGCTCGGCGCAGCGGAAGAGGTTTCGGTCGGCGGATCCAAGCTCTACCGCGACCAGCGGGTCGTCGTCACGTGCCCGGCCAAGGGGCAGTACAAGGCGTTCAGCGCCCAGTGCACCCACGGGGGCTGCCTGCTGGACAAGGTCGAGGACAACGTGGGGAACTGCCCCTGCCACGGCAGCCGCTTCGATACGACGACCGGCAAGGTGATGCGCGGCCCGGCGACCGTGCCGCTGTCTTCGGTCCCGGTCAGGATCGAGGGCGGAAAGCTCGTCGCGGGCCCCGAGGCCTGACGCCCTGCCGAGGACGGACTCACTCCCAGTCCCGACGAGGCCGGGCCCTATCCCCTGCCGCGCCGGAACGGGACCCTCGCCGTGCCGGCGGCATCGCGCAACCGCCCCCGCCGGCAATCCCCGTGACCGGCAACGGCGCCCGCTGACTCCGTGCTCCGGGGCGCGCTCCCTCACCCCGCGCCCCGGAGCACGGCACCACTGCCGAGCCATCTGCACTGTCACTGCCCGCAAGTAGGGTGGGACACATGGCAGACCCCTCCAGCTACCGCCCCAAGCCGGGACAGATCCCCGACTCCCCGGGGGTCTACAGATTCCGCGACGAGCACCGCCGGGTGATCTACGTCGGGAAGGCGAAGAGCCTGCGCCAGCGCCTGGCCAACTACTTCCAGGACCTGGCCCATCTCCACCCCCGTACGCGCACGATGGTCACCACGGCCGCCTCCGTCGAGTGGACCGTCGTCGCCACCGAGGTCGAGGCGCTCCAGCTGGAGTACTCCTGGATCAAGGAGTACGACCCCCGGTTCAACGTCAAGTACCGCGACGACAAGAGCTATCCGTATCTCGCGGTCACGCTCAACGAGGAATTCCCGCGCGTCCAGGTCATGCGCGGAGCCAAGAAGAAGGGCGTGCGCTACTTCGGTCCGTACGGCCACGCCTGGGCCATCCGTGAGACGGTTGACCTGATGCTCCGGGTCTTTCCCGTACGTACGTGCTCCGCCGGTGTCTTCAAGAACGCCGCGCGGACCGGCCGCCCGTGCCTCCTCGGCTACATCGGCAAGTGCTCGGCCCCCTGCGTAGGCAGGGTCACCCCCGAGGAACACCGCGAACTGGCGGGCGACTTCTGCGACTTCATGGCCGGTCGCACCGGCACGTACATCCGACGCCTGGAGAAGGACATGATGGCGGCGGCCGAAGAGATGGAGTACGAGCGGGCGGCCCGGCTCCGCGACGATGTGGAGGCCCTCAAGCGGGCCATGGAGAAGAGTGCCGTCGTCCTCGCCGACGCCACCGACGCCGACCTGATCGCGGTTGCCGAGGACGAGCTCGAAGCCGCCGTCCAGATCTTCCATGTGCGCGGCGGCCGGGTGCGCGGCCAGCGCGGCTGGGTCACCGACAAGGTCGAGAACGTCGACACCTCGGGCCTGGTCGAGCACGCGCTGCAGCAGCTGTACGGCGAGGAGACGGGCGACTCCGTCCCCAAGGAGGTCCTCGTCCCGGCCCTCCCCGAGGACCCCGACGCGGTCTCCCAGTGGCTCGCCGACCGCAGGGGCTCCCACGTCAGCCTGCGCATCCCGCAGCGCGGCGACAAGAAGGACCTGATGGCGACGGTCCAGCGCAACGCCCAGCAGGCCCTGGCGCTGCACAAGACCAAGCGCGCCTCCGATCTGACGACCCGCTCCCGCGCCCTGGAGGAGATCGCCGAGGCGCTCGGCCTCGACACGGCTCCGCTGCGCGTCGAGTGCTTCGACATCTCCCATCTCCAGGGTGACGACGTGGTCGCCTCCATGGTCGTGTTCGAGGACGGGCTGGCCCGCAAGAGCGAGTACCGCCGCTTCCAGATCAAGGGCTTCGAGGGCCAGGACGACGTCCGGTCGATGCACGAGGTGATCGGCCGCCGCTTCAAGCGGTACCTCCAGGAGAAGGAGCGGACGGGGGAGTGGGAGGAAACCCCCGCGCCGACCGGCCCCGTCCCGGCCCCGCAAGCCGACCCGGTGGCCCTGACCGGCCCGGCCGCGCCGGCCGTCGGGTCGGACACCATCCCCGGCGCAGCCACCACCCCCGTGCCGGACACCACCCCCGATCCGGACGCCGAGCCCCGTGAGGACGACGGCCGTCCCAAGCGGTTCGCCTATCCGCCGCAGCTCGTCGTGGTCGACGGCGGCCAGCCGCAGGTCGCCGCCGCCAGGCGTGCCCTCGACGAGCTCGGGATCGACGACATCGCCGTCTGCGGCCTCGCCAAACGCCTTGAAGAGGTCTGGCTGCCCGATGAGGACGACCCCGTCGTCCTGCCCCGCTCCAGCGAGGGCCTCTACCTCCTCCAGCGCGTCCGTGACGAGGCCCACCGCTTCGCGATCACATATCAGCGCGCCAAGCGGGCCAAGCGCATCCGTTCCAGCCCCCTGGATGCCGTCGCCGGCCTCGGCGAGACCCGGAAACGGGCGCTGATCAAGCATTTCGGCTCCGTGAAGAAGCTGAAGCAGGCGACAATCGACGAGATCTGCGAGGTGCCGGGGATAGGCCGCAGGACGGCGCAATCCGTGGCGGTCGCCCTGGCCTCGGCCGCACCGGCCACACCCGCCGTGAACACGGCGACAGGAGAGATCATCGAAGATGACGACGGGGGCAGCACGACATGACTGAGCACGAACACGAGCACGACAGCACCGACCGAGCAGACGGAGCAGGACACGTGAGTACGGGCACCACGATCGACACGGGCGACGGGAATGCGACCATCCCCGAGCTGGTGATCATCTCGGGGATGTCGGGCGCCGGGCGCAGCACCGCGGCCAAGTGTCTGGAGGACCTCGGCTGGTTCGTCGTCGACAACCTGCCGCCCGCCCTGATCCCCACGATGGTCGAGCTCGGCGCCCGCTCGCAGGGCAACGTGGCCCGGATCGCCGTCGTCGTCGACGTGCGGGGCCGCCGCTTCTTCGACAACCTCCGCGAGTCCCTCGCAGACCTGGAGGCGAAGCACGTCACCCGGCGCATCGTCTTCCTGGAGTCGTCCGACGACGCACTGGTCCGCCGCTTCGAATCGGTCCGCCGTCCGCACCCCCTCCAGGGCGACGGCCGGATCGTCGACGGCATCGCCGCCGAACGCGACCTGCTGCGCGAACTGCGCGGCGACGCCGACCTGGTGATCGATACCTCCAGCCTCAATGTGCACGAACTGCGCGCCAAGATGGACGCCCAGTTCGCCGGCGACGAGGAGCCGGAGCTGCGCGCCACGGTGATGTCGTTCGGCTTCAAGTACGGCCTGCCGGTCGATGCCGACCTGGTGGTCGACTGCCGCTTCCTGCCCAACCCGCACTGGGTCCCCGAGCTGCGCCCGTTCACCGGGCTCAACGAAGAGGTCTCCGACTACGTCTTCGATCAACCCGGCGCCAAGGAATTCCTCAACCAGTACACGGAACTGCTCCAGCTCATCGCCACCGGGTACCGCCGCGAGGGCAAGCGCTATGTGACGATCGCCGTCGGCTGCACAGGCGGCAAGCACCGCTCGGTGGCCATGTCCGAGAAGCTCGCGGCCAGGCTTGCGACCGAAGGCATCGAGACCGTCCTCGTCCACCGGGACATGGGGCGCGAGTGACCAGTCGTAATCTGCGCCTGCGGCGGCTGCGCAGAGCCACCTCCGCGCTCTCCGGCCGCAAGCGCGGCGCGCAGCCCAAGGTCGTCGCCCTCGGCGGCGGCATGGGCCTGTCCGCGTCGCTCACAGCGCTCCGCCGGATCACCGGCGATCTCACGGCCGTGGTCACCGTCGCCGACGACGGCGGCTCCAGCGGCCGACTGCGCGAGGAGCTCGGCGTCCTGCCACCCGGCGACCTGCGCAAGGCGCTCGCCGCCCTGTGCGGTGACGACGACTGGGGCCAGACCTGGGCCCAGGTCATCCAGCACCGCTTCCAGTCCAAGGGCGATCTGCACGAGCACGCGGTCGGCAATCTGCTGATCGTCGCCCTCTGGGAGCAGCTCGGCGACCATGTCCAGGCCTTGGACCTGGTCGGCAAGCTCCTCGGGGCGCACGGTCGGGTGCTGCCCATGTCCGCCGTGCCGCTGGAGCTGCAGGCGCTCGTACGGGGACACGACCCGGCCCGTCCGGACGACGTGGACACGGTGCGCGGCCAGGCCACCGTGGCGCTCACCCCGGGCGAGGTGCAGTCCGTCCACCTCGTCCCGAACGACCCGCCGGCCGTTCCCGAGGCCGTCGCCGCCGTCCTGGACGCCGACTGGGTAGTGCTCGGCCCGGGGTCCTGGTTCTCCTCCGTGATCCCGCATCTGCTTGTTCCGGAACTGCTCGACGCGCTCATCGAGACCAAGGCCCGCAAGGTCCTCTCGCTCAACCTCGCACCGCAACCCGGCGAAACTGATGGCTTCTCTCCGCAGCGTCATTTGGAGGTTTTGGGACGACACGCCCCTAAACTCGCCATGGACGTGGTGCTGGCCGACGAAGCAGCCGTGCCCGATCGCGAGTCCCTCGCCGATGCCGCCAAGCGGCTCGGCGCCGCGGTCGAGCTGGCGCCGGTGGCCTCACCCGACGGCGTTCCGATCCATGATCCGGAGCTGTTGGCCGCCGCGTACGACCGTATTTTTCGGATGCATGGAAGGATCGGCCCATGGCGATGACGCCGGCGGTGAAGGACGAAATCTCTCGGCTTCCCGTGACCCGGACCTGCTGCAGGAAGGCAGAAGTCTCGGCGATTCTTCGGTTCGCGGGTGGGCTGCACCTGGTGAGCGGCCGGATTGTGATCGAGGCGGAGCTGGACACCGCAATGGCGGCGCGTCGGCTGAAGCGGGACATTCTCGAGATCTTCGGGCACAGCTCCGAACTGATCGTGATGGCTCCCGGCGGGCTGCGGCGCGGCTCCCGCTACGTCGTACGGGTGGTGGCGGGCGGCGATCAGCTGGCCCGCCAGACCGGCCTGGTGGACGGCCGTGGCCGGCCCATCCGCGGCCTGCCCCCGCAGGTGGTCTCGGGGGCCACCTGCGATGCCGAGGCCGCCTGGCGCGGGGCCTTCCTGGCCCATGGCTCACTCACCGAGCCGGGCCGCTCCTCCTCGCTGGAGGTGACCTGCCCGGGCCCGGAGGCGGCGCTCGCGCTGGTCGGCGCGGCCCGCAGGCTCTCCATCGCGGCCAAGGCCCGCGAGGTGCGCGGGGTGGACCGGGTCGTCGTCCGTGACGGCGACGCGATCGGTGCCCTGCTCACCCGGCTCGGCGCCCATGAGTCGGTGCTGGCCTGGGAGGAGCGGCGGATGCGCCGGGAGGTCCGCGCCACCGCCAACCGGCTCGCCAACTTCGACGACGCCAACCTGCGTCGTTCCGCGCGGGCCGCGGTCGCCGCGGGCGCCCGGGTGGGGCGCGCGCTGGAGATCCTGGGCGAGGAGGTGCCCGAGCACCTCGCGGCGGCCGGACGGCTGCGCATGGAGCACAAGCAGGCCTCCCTGGAGGAGCTGGGCGCGCTCGCCGACCCGCCGCTGACCAAGGACGCGGTCGCCGGCCGGATCCGCCGACTGCTGGCAATGGCCGACAAGCGGGCCCAGGACCTGGGTATCCCGGGCACGGAATCCACCCTCAGTGAGGAGCTCGCCGACGGCCTGGTGGGCTGACCCGCGGTGCCATGAATCCGGCCAAATACAGAACGCGCGGCATTCTCAGGAGTGTTGACGCTCCGTAGCCATTGGTGCAGGTACGGCCGAGTGTCCGGAGGCCCGTACTCCTACTGGGAAGTGCGGTTCTCCGCGGCTCTTCCGGCCCCGCTCGATGTCACTCCAGGGGCATCGGAGGGGTAGGGTCGGAGTCGGTCGGGGACATCTCATACAACTCGCCGGGGTTCAAACCCCGCGTACCTAACGAGGAGATCGGTTCGTGACGATCCGCGTAGGCATCAACGGCTTCGGCCGCATCGGCCGCAACTACTTCCGGGCGCTGCTGGAGCAGGGTGCGGACATCGAGATTGTGGCTGTCAACGACCTGGGTGACACCGCGACCACGGCACACCTCCTGAAGTACGACACCATTCTGGGTCGCCTCAAGGCCGAGGTGAGCCACACCGCCGACAGCATCACCGTCGACGGCCACACCATCAAGGTGCTCTCCGAGCGTAACCCGGCCGACATCCCCTGGGGTGAGCTGGGCGTCGACATCGTCGTCGAGTCGACCGGCATCTTCACCAAGAAGGCCGACGCCGAGAAGCACATCGCGGGTGGCGCCAAGAAGGTCCTCATCTCGGCTCCGGCCAAGAACGAGGACATCACGATCGTGATGGGTGTCAACGAGGACAAGTACGACGCGGCCAACCACCACGTCATCTCCAACGCCTCCTGTACCACCAACTGTGTCGCGCCGATGGCCAAGGTTCTGGACGAGAACTTCGGCATCGTCAAGGGCCTCATGACGACGGTCCACGCGTACACGAACGACCAGCGCATCCTGGACTTCCCGCACTCCGACCTGCGTCGCGCCCGCGCCGCCGCGGAGAACATCATCCCGACCACGACCGGTGCCGCCAAGGCCACCGCTCTGGTGCTCCCGCAGCTCAAGGGCAAGCTCGACGGCATGGCCATGCGTGTCCCGGTCCCGACCGGTTCGGTCACCGACCTGGTCATCACGCTGAGTCGCGAGGTCACCCGCGACGAGGTCAACGCCGCCTTCCAGAAGGCCGCCGAGGAAGGCCCGCTCAAGGGCAAGCTGTTCTACACCGAGGACCCGATCGTGTCCTCGGACATCGTCTCGGACCCGGCCTCCTGCACCTTCGACTCCCTGCTGACCATGGCAGAGGGCTCGCAGGTCAAGGTCATCGGCTGGTACGACAACGAGTGGGGTTACTCCAACCGCCTCGTCGACCTGACCGTCTTCGTCGGCAGCCAGCTCTGACCGTCGAAACGGCAGGCACATCGATGTGAGCACGGGGCTCGAACAGCGCAACGCCGCGCTGTTCGAGCCCCGTTGCATGTTTTCTCGCCCTCCCAAGGAGTCCAGCAAGATGAAGACGATCGACGAACTTCTCGTCGAAGGGGTCACCGGCAAGCGCGTATTCGTCCGCGCCGACCTCAACGTGCCGCTGAGCGGCACCACCATCACCGACGACGGCCGTATCCGAGCCGTCCAGCCGACCGTGGAGAAGCTCGCGGCGGCCGGAGCGCGGGTCGTCGTCGCCTCGCACCTGGGCCGCCCCAAGGGCGCCCCTGACCCCGCCTTCTCCCTGGCGCCCGCCGCGGCCCGTCTCGGTGAACTCATCGGCAGCGACGTGGCGTTCGCGACCGACACGGTCGGCGAGTCCGCACGCGCCACCGTCGCCGCGCTCACCGACGGCCGGGTCGCCGTCATCGAGAATCTCCGCTTCAACCCTGGTGAGACGTCGAAGGACGACGCCGAGCGCGGGGCGTTCGCCGACCAGCTCGCCGAACTCGCCGATGTATACGTGGGCGACGGCTTCGGAGCCGTACACCGCAAGCACGCCTCGGTCTTCGACCTCCCGGCCCGGCTGCCGCACGCCGCCGGTGACCTGATCGCCACCGAGGTCGGCGTCCTGAAGAAGCTCACCGAGAACGTCGAGCGCCCGTACGCCGTCGTTCTCGGCGGCTCCAAGGTCTCCGACAAGCTCGGCGTCATCGACCACCTGCTGGAGCGCGCCGACCGCATCCTCATCGGCGGCGGCATGGCGTACACCTTCCTCAAGGCCCAGGGTCACGAGGTCGGCAGCTCGCTCCTGCAGGAGGACCAGATCCCCGCGGTGCTGGAGTACCTCAAGCGGGCCGAGGAGAAGGGCGTGGAGTTCGTGCTCCCCGTCGACGTCGTGGTCTCCGAGCAGTTCCCGGACCTCAAGACCAAGGCCCCGACCGAGCACCGCACCGTGCCCGCGGACGCCATCCCGGCCGGTTTCATGGGCCTGGACAACGGCCCCGCGACCAACAAGCTGTACGCCTCGAAGCTCGCCGACGCCGTCACCGTCTTCTGGAACGGCCCGATGGGCGTCTTCGAGCACCCTGATTACGCCGAGGGCACCCGGGCCGTCGCTCAGGCCCTCGTCGACTCCTCGGGCTTCAGTGTCGTCGGCGGCGGAGACTCCGCCGCGGCCGTCCGCATCCTGGGCTTCGACGAGAACGCATTCGGACACATCTCGACCGGTGGCGGTGCCAGCCTCGAATACCTCGAGGGCAAGACGCTTCCCGGCCTCGCCGCACTGGAGGACTGACCTTTCATGAGTACCCGTACCCCGCTGATGGCGGGCAACTGGAAGATGAACCTCAACCACCTCGAGGCCATCGCACACGTCCAGAAGCTCGCCTTCGCCCTGGCCGACAAGGACTACGACGCCGTTGAGGTCGTCGTCCTGCCGCCCTTCACCGACCTGCGCTCCGTGCAGACCCTGGTGGACGGCGACAAGCTGAAGATCAAGTACGGCGCCCAGGACATCTCGGCGCACGACTCCGGCGCGTACACCGGTGAGATCTCCGGCCCGATGCTCGCCAAGCTGAAGTGCACCTATGTCGCCGTCGGCCACAGCGAGCGCCGCCAGTACCACGGCGAGACCGACGAGATCTGCAACACCAAGGTGAAGGCCGCCTTCAAGCACGGTCTGACCCCGATCCTCTGCGTCGGCGAGGAGCTGGAGGTCCGTGAGGCCGGTAACCACGTCGCGCACACGCTTGCGCAGGTCGACGGTGGTCTCAAGGACATCCCCGCCGACCAGGCCGAGTCGATCGTGATCGCGTACGAGCCGGTCTGGGCGATCGGGACCGGCAAGGTCTGCGGCTCCGACGACGCCCAGGAGGTCTGCGGGGCGATCCGCAGCCGCCTCGCCGAGCTGTACTCGCAGGAACTGGCGGACACGGTCCGTATCCAGTACGGCGGCTCGGTGAAGTCCGGGAACGTGGCCGAGATCATGTCGAAGCCCGATGTGGACGGCGCGCTGATCGGCGGCGCCGCACTGGACCCCGACGAGTTCGTCAAGATCGTCCGCTTCCGCGACCAGTGAGTATGCGGTAGCGCGGATCCGTCGTACCCTTGCGGGGGCCGAGGAGGGTGCAGCATCCCGGCCCCCGCTGTTCGCACATGCAGTCCAGAGAATTCCGGAAAGTAGGGACCAGCCGTGATTTTGGCGTTCGAGATCGCCCTGATCGTCTTCAGCCTGCTGCTGATGCTGCTGGTGCTGATGCACAAGGGAAAGGGCGGCGGCCTCTCCGACATGTTCGGTGGCGGCATGCAGTCATCCGTGGGCGGCTCCTCGGTCGCCGAGCGGAACCTCGACCGGATCACCGTGTTCATCGGTCTGGCCTGGTTCGCGTGCATTGTTGCGCTTGGTCTGCTGATCAAGCTGGACAACTGACCCGTCGTATGCGATTCCCGGTGAGGGTGTAACTCCTTTCACTGGACGCGCGTTGGGCCTTACGTAGACTGGGGCATCTTCGAGCACCATCACGCAGGGAGTTACGACCGTGGCAAGTGGCAACGCGATCCGGGGAAGCCGGGTCGGAGCGGGGCCGATGGGGGAGGCCGAGCGGGGCGAGTCCGCGCCGCGCCTTCGCATCTCCTTCTGGTGCTCGAACGGGCACGAGACGCAGCCGAGCTTCGCCAGTGACGCGCAGGTACCGGAGACTTGGGACTGCCCGCGTTGTGGTTTCCCGGCCGGCCAGAACCGGGACAGCCCGCCGGACCCGCCGCGCACCGAACCGTACAAGACGCACCTCGCGTACGTACGTGAGCGGCGCAGTGATGCGGACGGCGAGGCCATCCTCGCCGAGGCCCTGGCAAAACTCCGGGGCGAGATCTAGTGTCACCGCACAAGTTGTTGTGCACCGGCCGGACACCTCACTGGGTGTCCGGCCGGACTGCTTTCGCTGTGCCGCAGCTCGCCATTGCCTCGTCAACTCCTCTGATCAATTAAGTTGGAACGGCAGCGGGGCATCCGCAGGCACAAGACGAAGTGGGCTGATATCCGGGATGAATACACCAAGCCGAACCAGGCTCAACCAGATGTCCGAGTGGACCGCTCTGGGCGAGCACCGCGAGCAGCTCGGGACGACGCATCTGCGGCAGCTCTTCGCGGACGATCCGGACCGCGGCAGCGGATACACCCTGCGGGTCGGCGATCTGTATGTCGACTACTCCAAGCACCTGGCCACCGACGAGACGCTCCGGCTGCTGCGCGAGCTCGCCGGGGCCACCGGCGTGGCCGAGCTGCGGGACGCGATGTTCCGCGGCGAGAAGATCAACACCACCGAGGACCGCGCAGTCCTGCACACCGCGCTGCGAGCCCCGCGCGATGCGGTGATCGAGGTCGACGGTGAGAACGTGGTGCCCGCCGTGCACGCCGTACTCGACAAGATGGCCGCCTTCTCCGACCGCATCAGGTCGGGGGAGTGGACCGGTCACACCGGCAAGCGCATCAAGAACATCGTCAACATCGGCATCGGCGGCTCCGACCTCGGCCCCGCCATGGCGTACGAGGCGCTGCGCTCCTTCACGGACCGCTCGCTCACCGTCCGCTTCGTGTCGAACGTCGACGGCGCCGACCTCCACGAGGCCGTGCGCGATCTCGACCCGGCCGAGACGCTCTTCATCATCGCGTCGAAGACCTTCACCACGATCGAGACCATCACCAATGCCACCTCCTCCCGCGAGTGGCTGCTGACCGGCCTGAAGGCCGGTCAGGAAGCGGTCGCCAAGCATTTCGTGGCGCTGTCCACGAACGCCGAGAAGGTTGCGGACTTCGGCATCGACACCGCCAACATGTTCGAGTTCTGGGACTGGGTCGGCGGCCGCTACTCGTACGACTCCGCCATCGGACTCTCGCTGATGATCGCCATCGGCCCGGAGCGGTTCCGCGAGATGCTCGACGGCTTCCACCTCGTCGACGAGCACTTCCGCACCGCCCCCGCCGAGGACAATGCTTCGCTGCTGCTGGGCCTGTTGGGCGTCTGGTACGGCGCGTTCTTCGACGCGCAGTCGCATGCCGTGCTGCCGTACAGCCACTATCTGTCCAAGTTCACCGCGTACTTGCAGCAGCTGGACATGGAGTCCAACGGCAAGTCCGTGGACCGGGACGGCAATCCGGTCGACTGGCAGACCGGACCGGTCGTCTGGGGCACCCCCGGCACCAATGGGCAGCACGCCTATTACCAGCTGATCCACCAGGGCACCAAGGTCATCCCGGCCGACTTCATCGGCTTCGCCGAGCCGGTCGCCGACCTGCTGCCCGGTCTGGTCGCCCAGCACGATCTGCTGATGGCCAACTTCTTCGCCCAGACCCAGGCGCTGGCCTTCGGCAAGACGCCGGACGAGGTCCGCGCCGAGGGCGTCGCCGAGGAGCTGGTGCCGCACAAGACCTTCCAGGGCAACCACCCGACGACGACGATCCTGGCCGACAGACTGACCCCGTCCGTCCTCGGTCAGCTGATCGCGCTGTACGAGCACAAGGTCTTCGTCCAGGGCGCCATCTGGAACATCGACTCCTTCGACCAGTGGGGCGTCGAACTGGGCAAGGTCCTCGCCAAGAAGATCGAGCCGGTGCTGACCGAGACGTCCGCATCAGCCGCCGCCTCGGCGGAGGAGGGCGAGCAGCTGGACAGCTCGACCGCCGCGCTCGTCCGGGCGTACCGCGCCCGCAGAGGGCGCTGAGCCGATGACCACGGGGGAGCGGGCGGTGCGGCTGAGGCCGCCGAACAACACACTGGACCCGAGAGCCGTCGGCTGGTGGCGGGCCCAGTGGCTGCTGCTGACCGCCGCGCCGGTGGTCGTGCTGGCAGCGCTGGGCGCGTTCATCGAGCCGGCCCGTTTCTGGCTGCTGCTGCCCGCCGCGATCCTCGCGGTCCTCGGCGTCGGCTGCGCCGCCCTCTTCCCCCGCTTGTGGTTCCGAACCCATCGCTGGGAGGTCACCGACCAAGCGGTGTACGTCAGAACCGGCGTCCTGAGGCAGGAGTGGCGGATCGCCCCGATGTCCCGGATCCAGACCGTGGACACCGTGCGCGGACCGCTCGAACAGCTCTACCGGCTCGCCACGGTCACCGTGACCACCGCATCGTCCAAGGGCGCGGTGCGGATCGAGGGACTGGGCCACGAACTGGCGGCCGAGCTGGCCGAGCGGCTGACCCGGATCACCCAGGACACCCCCGGGGATGCCACATGAGCCCCGAGGCGGCCGTTTCCCCGGACGACGAGGGCCGGAGCGGCATCACCGGCCACAAGGCGGCCACCGCTGCCGACTGGCGGCGGCTGGACCGGCGTACGGTCCTTGTCAGCGCACTCGTCACGGCCGGGGTGGCAGCCGGTGCGGCCGCGCCCACCACACTCGCTCTCTCCAGGCGGCTCGGGTTCGGGCACGCGGTCGGCTGGGTGCTGGCCGGCTCGGTTGTGCTGATCGGCTGCGCCGCGGCCGGCGACTACATACGGTGGCGCCGCACCCGCTACCGCATCGGCGCCGAACGGGTCGAGCTCCACACCGGGCTGCTGCTGCTCAAGAAGCGATCGCTGGCCCGGGAACGCATCCGCAGCGTCGACCTCACCGCCCATCTGCTGCAACGGATCCTCGGCCTGGTCGCCGTTCGGATCGGCACCGGCGAGCACTCCGGTGACGAATCCACCCTGGAACTCGACCCGGTCCCCAGGCCCGAGGGCGAACGGCTCCGCCGTGAACTGCTGGAACGTGCGGACACCGGCACCCTGGGCAGCCATCGCGAGGGCGAGCTCGTCGCCCTCGACCCGCGCTGGATCCGCTACGCACCCGTCTCGTTCGTCGCCCCCGCGCTCGGCGGTGCGGCGGCCGGCGCGGTGATGCAGGTCAGCGACTGGTTCGGGGCCCAGGGGCAGGTGATCGACTGGATCGGCGACCGGTTCCGGGACACCTCACTGCTCGCCGTGATCCTGATCCTTGCCGTCGCCGCGGTGGCCGCCGGCGTTGTCGGCGCGCTCGGCCTGTGGGTCGAGATGTGGTGGCGCTACCGGCTGGAACGCGAACCCGGCGGCACCCTGCGCATCCAACGCGGCCTGCTGACCTCCCGGTCCGTCTCCATCGAGGAGGAGCGGCTGCGCGGCGTGGAGCTCGTCGAACCGCTCGGCATCCGGCTGTTCGGCGCCGCCCGGGTCGACGCGATCACCACCGGACTGGCCAAGGACTACGAGGAGCAGCACGGTGACCACAAAACCCTGCTGCCCGCCGCCCCCCGGCCCGTCGCCGACACGGTCGCCGCCGAAGTCCTGCGCGAGACCACGTCCCCGACCGGCGCCCCGCTGACCGGGCACCCCCTCGCGGCCGGCGGCCGCCGACTGCGCCGGGCGTTGTGGGCCGTCTCCGCCTGCGTGCTCGTCCTGACCCTTCTGGGTGTGCTGCTGACACCCGTCCTGCTCCGGATCGCGCTCGCCTGCGCCGTCGTGGGGCTGCCCGTCGGGGTGTTCCTCGCCCGGGACGCGTACCGCGGTCTGGGACACGCCATCAGCGGCGACTACCTGGTGGTCCGGTCCGGCACGGTCCGGCGCTCGACCGCCGCGCTGGAACGGGCCGGTGTCATCGGCTGGACGGTCAAGCAGACGTACTTCCAGCGGCGGTCCGGGGTGCTCAGCCTCACCGCGACGACGGCCGCCGGAGCGGGCGCCTACACGGCGCACGACGCGGACGTGAGCGAGGGCCTCGACTTCGCGTCCGAGGCCGTCCCCGGCTTGCTGGAGCCCTTCCTGGAGCGCACCCCGCAGGCCCGGTGACGGCGACGGGTCGGCCCTGTTCTCCCGAAGCTGCCGCGAAGTCACAAGTAGCTCAGCGTGTCGTTAGGGCCTTGGCTTCTGCGCGAGGTTCAGGCACCTCGCTGCCGGTGAGGGCGGCGAAGTCGGCGCGGGCCTGTTCGATAGCTTCGGGGTACGCCACCCGTTTTTCGTGCTCGGCGAGTGCACGGTAGATGCTGGCGACGGACGGGCTCTGCCCCTTGCGCTTGCCCGTAGGGATGATCAGGTCGGGCTGGATCTGCTCGACGGATTCGCCGTTCGCCCGCCTGCGGAGCACGGTGTGCAGCATGTCCTCGGTGATGACTGGCGGCCGGCCGCCGTGCTTGCTCTTGCGGGCCGCGGTGTCGAGCCCTTCCAGGGTCGACTCCCGGATGTTCTCCCGCTCGGTCTCCGCCATCGCTGCGAAGAACGCGAAGAGCAGCTTCCCCGGACCGGTGGGGTCGTAGATGCCGGGCAGGGGTCCGGCCAGCATCTCCAGCACCAGGCCGTGCGCGGTGAGGTGGTTGGCGAGCGCCGTCAGCTCGGCGGCGTCCCGGCCGAGCCGCTTCATCTCGTAGACGGTGAAGATGACCCGGCAGTGCGGGGCGTGCGCCTTGACCCCTCGCGCCGTCCTCAGTGCCTCCTCGAACTTGGGGCGAACCCGCACCCGGGTGCTGATCTTCTCGCTGAAGATTTCGCCCCTCGGGATGCCGTGCTTGCTGAGCGCGTCGACTGGGAGTTGAGTTCCTGCCCGAGGGTCGAGCAGCGTGCGTACCCGATGCGGATGTCCGCGCTCGGCAGGTCCGGGTCGATCGGTGCCGGCGGCGGGGTGCCCGGCCGCCACGGCCGGCCCGGTCCGCGGTCGGCTTTGGTCGGCACCCGCAACGCCTTCTTCAGCCGGGGCACCATCGTGAATCGGCGGGTGTGGTAGGCGGAGGCGACCGCGCCACCGCGCGAGCGGCACGGCGAGCCGGGCTGCGCGTCACACTTCGGACAGGCGTGCTGTTCGACGTCGTCCACGTCCGACCGGTCGGTCGGGGAAGGGTGCTGAGGGTCCGTCATGGCCCCGGATTTTCGCACAATGCAAGTCTCAGAAGGGGGTCCGTCCCACTTTTGAGTGAGAACGGGTTCTGAGAACGAATCCGGGTCCGGCGAAGGTTCGGTGGTTTGCTGTTGATCTTGCTCGCGCAAAGGATCGTTTATGAGAATCACGGTGCGCGACGGTCATCACGCACCGTCAGACGTCGGTTGGGCGGCAGTGAGCGATCTTTCCCGGGCTCGTGCATCAGTGCGCCCGGCTCGTCCGGGGGCGCGAACGAGGAGCGGCCGACGGGCCGGGACGGTGAGCAGCAAAGGCGGAAGTCCCCCGATCGCGCGGATCGGGGGACTTCACCAAGCGAGCCGGCCCGGTGGACCGGGGTGGGCCCTGTTGCGGCTCCGGGCGCCTGGTGCCCGTTTTACGAGGCCGGGTTGAGTTCGGCTTGGCCGAACAGCAGGGCGTAACCGGTGGGGAGCTGGTGGAGGATGCGGGTGACGAGGTTGGGGCCGGCGTGGGCGGCGACGGCGGCGAAGACGGAGCCGGTGTCCCAGCGGGTGGTGGCCAGGGAGGCGCCGGAGCGTGCGGCGAGGTCCTTGACGAAGGCCCAGCCGGTCAGCGGCTGGAGGTCTGGGATCTGTGCGGTCAGGACACGTGCGGCCTCCAGGGGCAGGCAGGCGGCCAGCTCGACGCGTTCGTCGCCGGCCAGCTGGCGTCCCAGCCCCGAAAGGACCAGGCGGACGGCTTCGTCTGCTCGCTCGCGGGTGGGGTAGGCGCCTTCGTAGCGGACCTTCTCCAGGATCTGCTCATACGCCGTCCCGTACGGTTGCTGGGGCTCAAGCGGTATGCGCACGTCGGTGATCACTGTGGTGCATGCCTTTCGTCAAGCAAGGGTTGGATGGTGCCGGTGTGCGGCACCGGCGGTCAGGTGGGCTGGGGGTGGCCGAAGAGCAGGTCGTAGCCGGTGGGGAGCTGGAGCAGGATCTCCTTGAGGAGGCCGTCGCCGGCGGTGTCGGCGACGGTGGACAGCACGGCGCTGACGTCCCAGGTCGCGGTCTGCTTGGTGGCGCCCTCGATCCAGGCCGCGGTCGCCCGCACGAACCGCTCCGGCGGCAGCGGTTCGGCGCTTTGCAGCGGGTTGAGCAGGATCAGGGAGAATTCCTCCGGCAGGCGTGCCGCGAGCTGGGCGCGGACTTCGCCGACCAGGTGTGCGCCGAGCAGGGCGAGCACCACGCGGGCCGCGCGTTCGGCTTCCTCTACAGTGCCGTACTTGCCGCGTTCCTTGACCTGGTCGAGGAACGCTTCGCGTCGCAGAGTCATCTCGGCCGCCACCCCCTTCTTGTTCTTCAAACTGCCCACGGGGTGCGGAGGGCGGGATGGAGGGGGAGATCAGGTGCCCGTCCTCCGCACTGGTCCGGCCGGTGTCAGCCGGAGATCTCCTTGTGGCCGGTCCCGACGCCGATGGAGATCTTGCGGGGCTTGGCGCGCTCGGCGATCGGGATGCGCAGGGTGAGCACGCCGGCGTCGTAGTCGGCCCGGATGTGCTCGGTGTCGAGGGTGTCGGCGAGCACGATCTGGCGGGAGAAGACGCCCAGCGGCCGCTCGGACAGTTCCATCTGCGCGTCGTCGGCCTTCGCCACCGGTCGGCGCTCGGCCTTGACGGTGAGCATGTTCCGCTCGACGTCGATGTCGATCGCGTCTGCGGTGACACCGGGGAGGTCGAAGGCCACCACGTACTCGTCGCCCTCGCGGTAGGCGTCCATCGGCATCGCCGACGGCCTCGACCAGGTCCCCGGGCCCAGCAGTTGCTGCGTCAGCCGGTCCAGCTCACGGAAGGGGTCAGTGCGCATCAACATCGTGAAAACACCTCCAGCAGGTTCAGGCAGTTACTGCCAATGCGCCTCACTGACACCGTTGTAACATGTCATCCAATGGATGACAAACATGATGTCGTCAGCTCGATGACCACCCCCGGGAGGTGGCCGTGACCCCGGCCGACCAGCCGTCCACGACCGGCACCGACGCCCACAGCCCGGCGTCGTTCCTCGCCGCCGTGGCGGCCCTCAACGCCATAGACGACGCCTTGCGCGAAGCCCAGCAGGAGGCCCCGAACGCTCTCGATGCCGGGCCGGGCCCGGAGCAGGCCCTGGCCTCACTGATGCTGTTGCGGCAGGTCCGCGAGCAGCTCGCCGGATGGGAGACCGGCCTGATCGAAACCGCCCGCGACGCGGGCGCCAGCTGGGCCGACCTCGCCCCGCCCCTCGGCGTCGCCAGCCGCCAGGCCGCCGAGCGCCGCTACCTCCGCGGCCGCCCCGGCCCTGCCGGGACCACCGGCGAACAGCGCGTGACGGCCACCCGCCAGGCCCGTGCCGCCGACCGCACCACCGCCGTCTGGGCCCGCCGCAACGCCGCCGACCTGCGCCGTCTCGCCGGACAGATCACCGCACTCACCGACCTGCCCGCCGCGGCCCGCCGCTCGCTCAGCGAACTCCACGCGGCCCTCGCCCACGACGATCCCGCCGACCTCATCGCCCCCCTGACCGCCGCCCACCCCCACCTAATCGCCGCGCACCCCCATCTCGCCGCCCGGCTCGACACCCTCACAGCCCCGTAGCACGAGTCAACGCCAGCCGCCCGCCGGCGCCGCCGGGCCTGTGGTCTTCAGGTTGCCGACCTGGCCGCACCGGCTGCCGCCGACCGTGCGGTTTCCGCCTCGGACGGAGTGCGGGGGCTCGGCAGCGTGGCCACCGCGGCGGCGAGGTCGAGGTGGGAGTTCATGTCCAGCTCGAACCGGCCGTAGGGGTTCACGTGGGTCCAGAACAGCGGGGACAGGGCCCGTCGGTCGGCGTCGGTGAGTCGCTTCTGCCACTTCTCCTCGCTCAGGATGTCCTGGAGGAGCAGAGTGTTGACGTGCACCAGCGCGGACTGGAGCAGGTGCAGGGCGAGCATGGAGACCTCCTGGGATTCCTTGTCGGAGCCGGTCAGGTCGCCGTCCTTGCCGTAGAACAGGTCGTGGTTGGCGGAGTTCCAGTTCTCCACGACCTGGAGGCCGTCGTTAATCTCGCGGCGCAGGCCGGCGTCCGCGAGGTAGTCGCAGATGAACGCCGTACGTACCGCCCGCCCGAGTTCCTCGATCGCCCGGTAGGTGGGGTGCTTGGGACCGCCTCGGGTGAAGCGGCGCAGGACCTGCTCGGCCTCGGCGGTGCCCAGGCGCAGGGCGGTGGTGTACTTCACGATCTGGTCGTACTGCTGGCGGATCAGGTCCCAGTCGATCGTCTTGGTCGACAGCACCGGCGCCAGGTGCGGCCACTTCTCGTCCTCTCCGGCCGCCGGCCGGTACAGCCGCGCGGAGCCGACGTTCTTCAGCCTCGGGAGCAGGTTGAAGCCGAGCATGTGGGTGAAGGCGAACCCGACGATGGAGGCGCCGTGCGTGTCGGTGTACTGCCGGTCGATCTCCACGTCCGTGCAGTGCCGCAACACGCCCTCGATCATCGCGGCGACCTCAGAAGCCGAGCAGGATTTGAGCTGGCTGTAGACGCACAGCGACTTCTTCTCGACGTGCCAGTAGATCATCACCCCGGGGCCGCGGTACCGCTGGTGCCACTCGGTCATGAAGTTGCTCGACCAAGAACCGAACTTCTTGCTGTCCGCGGCACACGCGGTGCCCTCGCCCCACCAAGTCTGATCGCGGGCGGCGAAGGTGGCGTTGACCAGCCGCACCAGCGCCGAGCGCAGGTTGGCCCGGTTGACGAACAGGTGCCGTACCCGGCGCAGAACGGCCTCGCTCTCGCCGTGCTTGCCGGTGACCGCGACCCGCTTGATCCCCATGTTCGTCCCCAGCGCGAACAGCACCAGCAGCAGCCGGCGCCGCAACACCGCCTTCGGGACCGCCTCCCGCGTGGCGACCGAGGCGAACTCGCCGGTGAAACCGGTGGCGAACTCGGCCTCCTTGAGGATGTCGATCAGGTCGATGGTGCCCCAACGGCGTTCAATTTCAGCCTTCAAAGCGACCAGGTTCTCCGGCTCCTCCTGCTTGCCCAGCGGCGAGACCTTGATCCACGGCTCGCCGTGCCGGCGCACGACGCCCACCCCGCCCGTGGTGCCCAGCTCCAGCGCGGTGTCGAAGCGGGTCAGAGCCTCGCGAAGCCGCTTTTCCAAGGCCCCGATGAACTTCTCCGGGTCCTGCGGCTGGCGGATCGCGTCGTAGTGCACATCGCGGTTGTCCTCGAAGTCCGGCGGCAGATCGTCCTCCGGGTTCCGCCACCGGTTCGCCCCCGACACCCAGATCTCCCGCCGCCGCAGCGCGTCCCGCAGCGAGACGAGCACGCACAGCTCGTACGGGATGCGCTCGACCCGGCCGCGCTCGTCCACCACCGCCTTGCGCCATTCCTCGCGCACCACCCCCGCGAGTGGGATCTTCTCCGCCTCGTCGAAGAACGCGCCTTCCTTGGCGATGGGCTGGTCCAGGTACCGCTTGAGCAGGTCGATGGCGTCCATCACCGGCCGGTAGGCGGTGTTGTTGCACTTCAGCTCCAACGCGCCCAGCAGCGGCGAGAGCATCCGCCGCCAGTGATTGGAGTACGACGAGCGCAGCACCGTACGCACCCGGGCCCGGTAGCGTGCCTCGTTCGCCGCCGCCTCCGCCGCCAGCGCCTTCAGCGTGGACTCCCCGGCCACCGGATAGATCACCTTGCGGACCGTGCCGCCCGGATCCGCCACGGCCGCCTCAGCCAATCGCAGCAGGATGCCCTCCTTGCCCCGGACCCGCTTCATCTCCTTGTTGAACTCGCCCTCGACCTTCTTCTCCGCCCGCGTGTTGATCTTCTGCACGAGCTGGATGAACAGCTCCACCAGCGAATCGGTGATCTCCGTCTCCCGCACATGGCACAGCGTGGACAGCAGCGTGTAGCGCACGGGGCCCGCCGCCGCTCGCAGGTCCGAGGGGTACTCCTTCGACGCCCGTGCCCGCCAGGCGGCGACCAGCTTCTCCGAAACGTCCCCGAACAGCTCCGGCGGCAGTTCCAGCGCCCGCACCCGCTGGAGCTTGTTCACCTCCGCCAGGAGGCTGTCCAGCCCCAGCGCGCCCGGGTCGGCCTTCAACTCGGTGAAGAACGTGCCCCCGCCGCCCGCGCTGTCCTCATTCGCGCCGGCGTCCTCGTCGATCAGATCGTCCAGCCGGGACCGTGTCGCTGCGGACAGCCGACCCACCGTGGTCGCGCAGAACCGTTCCTCGAAGGTGCTGACCGCCGACCCCACCAGCCGTGCGATACGCCCCGGCGTCGGCGGCTCCAGCCGGTTCTTGCGGCAGCGGGCCACCACCGCCTCCGCCAAGCGGTCCCTCAACAGCTCCATCCCGCACAGCTCCACCGCCAGCCACTCGGCGAGCTGGGCCTGGTCCGCCTCCGTGCACTCGCGGAACCCGAACGCGCCCCGGATCTCCACCCGGTGCCGCTTGATCGCCCGCCCCGCCCAGTCGTACGCGGCCCACTCCTCCGCCGACACCTTCACCTGCTGGGCGACGTACGCCACCGCCGGCGCCGGGATTTCCTCAGCGTTCTCCGGGAACCGGCCTCCACCTCGAAGAACTTCAGCAGCAGCGCGAACCCCAACCGGTTCGCCCCCGACTTGTTCCGCAGCCGCTCCTGGTCCTCCTCCAGCAGCGTCCAGACCTCGATCAGGTCCTCCGGCTCCCACTCCTGGCGCACCCCGGGCTCCTTCCGGTCGTCATGACCGGACCAAGGTCGCTGAGCACGGCCCCCGATGAACCCAGAAGATCGAAAACGCTGACAAGCACACCCCAGATCCGCTACAGAGAGCTACTTGTCACTTCGCGGCAGCTTCGGGAGAACAGGGCCGGGTCAGCCGTGCGTCCGATACGCGCCATGGGCCGAGCTGTTCACGCCGCAGGCCCGGCCGCTCCGAAGAGCGAACCGGGCCTGCGTACAACGGTACTGACGACTGTTCAGGGAGAGGCCGGCGGATACAGTGCTCGCGGCAGTCGCGAGGCCGCCGCCGCGTCCAGCAGCCACAGGGTGCGGCTGCGTCCGTACGCTCCGGCCGCCGGGGCCTGGATCTCTCCGGCGCCCGAGAGCGCGATCTCCGCGGCCTCCGCCTTGTCCTCGCCCGCGGCGAGCAGCCACACCTCGCGCGCCGCCCGGATCGCGGGCAGCGTGAGCGAGACGCGGGTGGGCGGCGGCTTGGGGGCGCCGTGCACACCGACGACGGTGCGCTCGGTCTCCCGTACCGCGGGCAGTTCCGGAAAGAGCGACGCGACATGCGTGTCCGGGCCGACGCCCAGCATCAGCACATCGAACGTCGGCACCGGACCGTGGTCCTCCGGGCCTGCCGCCGCGGCCAGTTCATCGGCGTACGCGGCCGCTGCCGCGTCGGCGTCGTTGCCCCAGGGTCCGTCCGAAGCGGGCATCGCGTGCACCCGGGACGGGGTAAGCGGCACCGAGTCCAGCAGGGCCTCGCGGGCCTGCGTGACATTGCGTTCCGGATCGCCCTCCGGCAGGAAGCGCTCGTCGCCCCACCACAGGTCGAGCCGCGACCAGTCGATCGCGTCCCTGGCGGGCGCGTCGGCGAGCGCGGCCAGCAGGCCGTTGCCGTTGCGCCCGCCGGTGAGCACCACCGAGGCGTGACCGCGTGCGGCCTGGGCGTCCACGATCTTCGTGATCAGCCGGGCCGCGGCGGCCAGCGCCATCAGCTCCTTGTCGCGGTGCACGACAAGTTGAGGGGCGCTCACTTCGCCGCCTTCTTGGCCGCGGTCTTCTTCCCGGCGGCGGGGGCGGCAGGGGCGGCAGCGGGCTCGGCCGGCTTCGGCTCCGCCCGTCCGCCGAGCTTCTCCACGCCGAACTTCACCGTCGCCTCGTAGGTGTTGTCCGGGTCCAGGCGCCGCAGCTCCTCGGCGAGCAACTCGGCGGTGTCCCGCCGCTTCAGCGCCACCGCTCGATCCGGCTGGCCCTGCATCGAGAGCGTGGCCAGCGAACCGTCCGGCCGGTGCAGGACGATGACGCCGTTCTTGGTCTCCATCCGCACGGCCGTCAGACCGGGGCCGTCGGACAGGGTGCGCTCCACCGGAACCTTGAGCCGGTCCGCCAGCCACATGGCGAGCAGCTCACAGCTCGGGTTCTCCGACTCGCCCTCGACCGTCGCCGAGACGACCTCGACGTGCTGCTGGTCGAGCGCCGCCGCCAGCATCGAGCGCCAGGGCGTGATGCGGGTCCAGGCCAGATCGGTGTCGCCCGGGGTGTACGACCGGCCGCGCACCGCGAGTTCGTCGCTCGGGTGCTCCGCCGAGTACGCGTCCGTGATCCTGCGCTGGGCGAGCGCGCCCAGCGGGTCCTTCGCCGGGTCGTCGGGCGCATCCTCGGGCCACCAGACCACGACCGGGGCGTCCGGCAGCAGCAGCGGCAGGACCACCGACTGGGCGTGGTTGGCCAGCTCGCCGTGGAGACGCAGGACGACGGTCTCGCCGGTGCCCGCGTCGGAGCCGACCCGCACCTCGGCGTCGAGCCGGGCATCCCGGCGGCTGCGCGGCGAGCGGCTGACCCGCTTGATCACCGCGATGATCCGCGAGGGATGCTCGCGCGAGGCGTCGCCGGCCGACTTGAGAGCGTCGTACGCGTTCTCCTCGTCGGTGACGATCACCAGGGTCAGCACCATGCCGATGGCCGGAGTGCCGATGGCACGGCGGGCCGACACCAGCGCCTGGTTGATCTTGCTGGAAGTGGTCTCCGTGAGATCGATCTTCATGGCCGGCGCCAGCTCCGTCCGTCTCGTGCAAGCATCTCGTCCGCCTCGGCGGGACCCCAGGTGCCCGCCGGGTACTGCGCGGGCTTGCCGTGCTTGTCCCAGTACGCCTCGATCGGGTCGAGGATGTTCCAGGAGAGCTCGACCTCCTGGTGCCGCGGGAAGAGGTTGGCGTCGCCGAGCAGCACATCGAGAATGAGCCGCTCGTACGCCTCCGGGCTGGACTCCGTGAAGGACTCGCCGTAGGCGAAGTCCATCGTGACGTCCCGGACCTCCATGGAGGTGCCGGGCACCTTGGAGCCGAACCGCACGGTGACGCCCTCGTCCGGCTGGACCCGGATGACCAGGGCGTTGCCGCCCAGCTCCTTGGTCGCACCGGACTCGAAGGGCAGATACGGAGCGCGCTTGAAGACGACCGCGATCTCCGTGACCCGGCGACCGAGCCGCTTTCCGGTACGGAGGTAGAACGGCACGCCCGCCCAGCGGCGGTTGTTGATCGTCAGCTTGATCGCGGCGTAGGTGTCGGTCGTCGACTTGGGGTCGATGCCGTCCTCTTCCAGGTAGCCGGGCACCTCCTCGCCGCCCTGCCACGCGTGCACGTACTGGCCGCGCACCGTGTGCTTGCCCAGGTCCTCCGGCAGCTCCACCGCCGTGAGCACCTTGAGCTTCTCGGCGACCAGGGCCTTCGGGTGGAAGGAACCGGGCTCCTCCATGGCGGTCAGTGCCAGCAGCTGGAGCAGGTGGTTCTGGATGACGTCACGGGCGGCGCCGATGCCGTCGTAGTAGCCGGCCCGGCCGCCGATGCCGATGTCCTCGGCCATCGTGATCTGGACGTGGTCGACGTACGACCTGTTCCAGATCGGCTCGAACATCGTGTTGGCGAACCGCAGCGCCAGGATGTTCTGGACCGTCTCCTTGCCCAGGTAGTGGTCGATCCGGAAGACCTCGTTGGGCGGGAACACATCGTGCACGAGCTGGTTGAGCTCCTGCGCGCTCTTCAGATCATGGCCGAAGGGCTTCTCGATGACGGCACGCCGCCAGGAGCCCTCCTTCTGATCGGCAAGACCGTGCTTCTTGAGCTGCTGGACGACCTTGGGGAAGAACTTCGGCGGCACGGACAGGTAGAAGGCGAAGTTGCCGCCCGTGCCCTGTGCCTTGTCGAGGTCCTGGATCGTGGCCTTCAGCGTCTCGAAGGCGTCGTCGTCGTCGAAGTTGCCCTGGACGAAGCGCATCCCCTGGATGAGCTGCTGCCAGACCTCTTCACGGAACGGCGTACGCGCGTGCTGCTTGACGGCGTCGTGGACCTCCTCTGTGAAGTCCTCGTCGTGCCACTCGCGGCGCGCGAAGCCGATGAGTGAGAAGCCCGGCGGCAGCAAGCCGCGATTGGCCAGGTCGTAGACGGCGGGCATCAGCTTTTTACGGGACAAATCACCCGTGACCCCAAAGATGACCAGGCCCGACGGTCCCGCGATGCGCGGGAGCCGTCGATCCTGCGGGTCACGAAGCGGGTTGGCTCCGGGAACACCAGACAAGGTGGTCAGCCCTCCGAAGGAGCGAGGCGCTTGAGCTCTGCCTCGGTCGAGTTGAGCAGGTCGATCCAGGACGCCTCGAACTTCTCGACACCCTCGTCCTCGAGGAGCTGGACGACGTCGTCGTAGGAGATCCCGAGCTTCGCGACGGCGTCGAGCTCGGCGCGGGCCTGCTCGTAGGTGCCGGCGATGGTGTCGCCCGTGATCTGTCCGTGGTCCGCCGTGGCGTCCAGGGTGGCCTCGGGCATGGTGTTCACCGTGCCGGGGGCGACCAGGTCGTCGACGTACAGGGTGTCCTTGTATGCGGGGTTCTTGACACCGGTCGAGGCCCACAGTGGACGCTGCTTGTTGGCGTGCGCCTTGTCCAGGGCGGCCCAGCGGTCCGACGGCTGTGTCGATCCGTCGGCGGAGCCGAACACCTCCTCGTACGCCTGGTAGGCGAGCCGGGCATTGGCGAGCGCCGCCTTGCCCTTGAGCGCCTCGGCCTCGTCGGTGCCGACCGCGTCGAGCCGCTTGTCGATCTCGGTGTCCACGCGGGACACGAAGAACGAGGCCACCGAGTGGATCTTGGACAGGTCCAGGCCCGCGGCCTTCGCCTTCTCCAGGCCCGCCAGGTAGGCGTCCATGACCTCGCGGTAGCGCTCCAGCGAGAAGATCAGCGTGACATTGACGCTGATGCCCTTGCCGATGACCTCGGTGATCGCCGGGAGACCGGCCTTCGTCGCCGGGATCTTGATGAGCGTGTTGGGCCGGTCCACCAGCCAGGCCAGCTGCTTGGCCTCGGCGACGGTGGCAGCGCTGTGGTGGGCCAGGCGCGGGTCGACCTCGATGGAGACCCGGCCGTCCTGGCCGTCCGTGGCGTCGAAGACAGGACGCAGGATGTCCGCGGCATCCCGTACATCGGCCGTCGTGATCATACGGATGGCCTCGTCGACGGTGACCTTGCGGGTGGCGAGGTCGGTGAGCTGCTGCTCGTAACCATCCCCGTGCGAGATCGCCTTCTGGAAGATCGACGGGTTGGTGGTGACGCCCACGACGTGTTGCTCGTCGATCAGCTCGGTCAGGTTGCCCGAAGTGATCCGCTTGCGCGACAGGTCATCGAGCCAGATCGCCACGCCCTCGTCGGAGAGGCGCTTGAGTGCGTCTGTCATGAGAATTGCATCTCCTACTAGTCGTATAACGGCGTCAGCGTGCGGCGGCGGCGAGAGATTCCCGCGCGGCGGCGGCGACGTGCTCGCCCGTGAAGCCGAACTGGCGGAAGAGGACCTTGGCGTCGGCCGAGGCACCGAAGTGCTCCAGCGAGACGATCCGGCCGGCGTCACCGACGTACCGGTGCCAGGTCAGGGCGATACCGGCCTCGACCGCGACCCGGGCCTTCACGGAAGGCGGCAGAACGCTGTCCTTGTAAGCCTGGTCCTGCTCCTCGAACCACTCGACCGACGGCATCGACACCACACGGGTCGGGATGCCGGCGGCCTGCAGCTCCTCGCGTGCCTCGACGGCGAGGTGCACCTCGGAGCCCGTACCGATCAGGAGGACCTGGGCGTCGCCGCCTTCGGCCTCGAAGAGCACGTAGCCGCCCTTGGCCGCGTCCTCGTTCGCCTCGTAGGTCGGGACGCCCTGGCGGGTCAGCGCCAGACCGTGCGGGGTGCCCTTGCCGAACACCTTGGTGTAGCGGCGCAGGATCTCGCGCCAGGCGATGGAGGTCTCGTTGGCGTCGGCCGGGCGGACGATGTTCAGGCCCGGGATGGCGCGCAGCGAGGCCAGGTGCTCCACCGGCTGGTGGGTCGGGCCGTCCTCGCCGAGACCGATCGAGTCGTGCGTCCACACGTACGTCACCGGCAGGTGCATCAGCGCGGAGAGGCGCACGGCGTTGCGCATGTAGTCGGAGAACACCAGGAAGGTGCCGCCGTAGATGCGGGTGTGGCCGTGCAGCGCGATGCCGTTCATGGCGGCGGCCATCGCGTGCTCGCGGATACCGAAGTGGATCGTGCGGCCGTACGGGTCCGCGCTGGGCAACGGGTTGCCCGCCGGGAGGAACGACGACGTCTTGTCGATCGTGGTGTTGTTCGAGCCCGCGAGGTCGGCGGAGCCGCCCCACAGCTCGGGGATGACCTCGCCGAGCTGCTGGAGCACCTTGCCGGAGGCGGCGCGGGTGGCGACGCTCCTGCCCGGCTCGAAGACCGGAAGCCGGTCCTCCCAGCCTGCGGGCAGCTCGCCGGCGGAGATCCGGTCGAACTCGTCGGCGCGCTCCGGGTTGGCGGTGCGCCAGGCTGCGAGCGCCTTCTCCCACTCGGCCCTGGCCTCGCGGCCGCGGTCCAGCGCCTCGCGGGTGTGGGAGATGACCTCGTCGGAGACCTCGAAGGACTTCTCCGGGTCGAAGCCGAGGACCTTCTTCGTCGCGGCGACCTCTTCGTCGCCGAGCGCCGAGCCGTGCGAGGCCTCGGTGTTCTGGGCGTTCGGGGCGGGCCAGGCGATGATCGAGCGGGCCGCGATGAACGAGGGGCGCTCGGTCTCGGCCTTGGCGGCCTGCAGCGCCTTGTACAGACCCGCCGGGTCCAGGTCGCCGCTGGGCAGCTGGTCGACGCGCTGGACGTGCCAGCCGTACGCCTCGTACCGCTTCAGGGTGTCCTCGGAGACCGCGGTCTCCGTGTCGCCCTCGATGGAGATGTGGTTGTCGTCCCACAGCAGGACCAGGTTGCCGAGCTTCTGATGGCCGGCCAGCGAGGACGCCTCCGCGGAGATGCCCTCCTGGAGGCAGCCGTCGCCGGCGATGACCCAGACCATGTGGTCGAACGGAGAGGTGCCGGGGGCCGCCTCCGGGTCGAACAGGCCGCGTTCGTAGCGGGCGGCCATCGCCATGCCCACCGCATTGGCGACGCCCTGGCCCAGCGGGCCCGTGGTCGTCTCGACGCCGTTGGTGTGGCCGTACTCCGGGTGACCGGGGGTCTTCGAGCCCCAGGTACGGAAAGCCTTGAGGTCATCGAGCTCCAGGCCGTACCCCGCCAGGTAGAGCTGGATGTAGAGGGTCAGGCTGCTGTGACCCGCAGAGAGCACGAACCGGTCGCGACCGGTCCAATCGGCGTCGGCGGGGTCGTGCCGCATCACCTTCTGGAAGAGGGTGTACGCGGCGGGAGCCAGGCTCATCGCCGTGCCAGGGTGGCCGTTTCCGACCTTCTGTACGGCGTCGGCGGCAAGGACGCGGACAGTGTCCACGGCCCGCTGGTCCAATTCGGTCCACTGGAGGTCTGTGGTGGTCGGCTTGGTGCTCACCCTGAGTCAGGGCTCCTCTCCACTGTTGTAAACCGGTGACTGTGACCGCACCGGGCGTTGTCGAGCCTACCCTCGTCGGAACAACCATTTTCCGGCTGCTTTCCAGGGTGCAGGCGGCCTGGGGAGTTCGCCTCCCGTATGAGCGCGACGACTCACTTCTGGGCCCTCCGATGAGCGCCTCCCCTTACTTATGCGCCCTCTGATGAGCGTGTCCCTTTACTTGTGTGCCGCTTTTGTTCGTGCGCCACCCACGGGAGGGTGACTCTCGCTCCCAAGTCGCTCCGACGAGCCGGACGCTGTGCTTCCACGCCACTTCAACACGACCCCACCCCCGCGAAGGGCGGCCTGTCCCCAACGTCTACAGTGGTCTGGTTCGCGCAAGTCTTTACTGGGCCTTCACGCCCGGAGCTTGCTGGGATTTCTCTGTCAGGGGTGTGCGTGACGGCCGTCGAGTCCCGACCCGCAGGGGTCGCCTTGACTCCCAGTCCAGGGGGCCATCGCCCGTTCGGGGCCCGTGTCAAGGCATTCGTGGCGCTGACCAAGCCTCGGATCATCGAGCTGTTGCTGATCACCACTGTTCCGGTGATGTTCCTTGCCGCTCAGGGTGTGCCCGACCTGTGGCTCGTGCTCACCACCACCATCGGGGGATACCTCTCCGCAGGTGGTGCCAATGCACTGAACATGTACATCGACCGCGACATCGACGCGTTGATGGACCGTACGTCGCAGCGTCCGCTGGTCACCGGCATGGTGAGCCCGCGTGAGTGCCTGGCCTTCGGGTTCGCCCTCGCGGTGATCTCGACCGTCTGGTTCGGACTGCTCGTCAACTGGCTGTCTGCCGCGCTCGCGCTCGGCGCGCTGCTGTTCTACGTGGTCGGCTACACGATGCTGCTGAAGCGCCGCACCTCGCAGAACATCGTATGGGGCGGTATCGCCGGCTGCATGCCGGTCCTCATCGGCTGGTCCTCCGTGACCAACTCGATGTCCTGGGCCGCGATCATCCTCTTCGCCGTGATGTTCTTCTGGACGCCGCCGCACTACTGGCCGCTGTCCATGAAGGTGAAGGACGACTACGCCCGCGTCGGTGTCCCGATGCTGCCGGTCATCGCCTCCAACCGGGTGGTGGCCCGCCAGATCGTCGTCTACAGCTGGGTGATGGTCGCCGTCTCGCTGCTGCTCACCCCGCTCGGCTACACCGGCTGGTTCTACACGGTGGTGGCGCTGCTGACCGGCGGCCTCTGGCTCTGGGAGGCACACGCCCTGCTCGGCCGGGCCAAGGCTGGGGTGACCGGCGGAAAGCTCAAGGAGATGCGGCTGTTCCACTGGTCGATCACCTATGTCTCGCTGCTCTTCGTCGCTGTGGCGGTCGACCCCTTCCTGAGGTAGTCCCGCTGCCTGAGGCAGTTCTGCCTCATCGACTCCTGCCGTCGGGCGGGGTACGTGGTTCATGCCACGTGCCCCGCCCGTCGCACGTTGGCCTACCCGTCGGTAGCATCCTGAGCATGGCAGAGACGGCAGAGACCCAGGTTGAGAGCGGCAAGCAGGTGGCCCGCGCGGAGCGCAGGGCGGCGAAGCTCGCCAAGCAGATCGGCGCCTTCTCCAAGGCGCACGGCGGCGCGGAAGGACAGCTCGCCTACATCGGGCAGATGGGAACCCGCATCGTTCTCGTGGGCGAGGACGGCGATTGGGGCGATCTGGTCGCCCCGTCTTACGCGATCGCCGAGAGCGCCACTCGGAAGGCCGGGATCACGATGCACGAATCCTTCGACGGCGAGTTCGCCGCGAAGGTCCACACGGGTCCCTACGAGTGGACGCGGATGGCGGGCATCCAGGTGGGCGGCCCGTCCAACAGGGCCTGACCGGACGGACCCTCGTCCCTGCGTACCCGCGCATACGCCGATCGCCGGCCGGGCCCGAAGTCGGGCCCGGCCGGCGATCGGCGTATGCGCGGGGCAGCCGGCGGGTGCCCGGGGGTTCTCCCCGGGCTCGGCTCAGCCCGCCGCGGCCGGCTCCGGCTGCTCGGCGGCGGGGCCGGGCACCGCGGCGACGGCGACCGGGCGCTCCCGCAGCGACAGCAGCACCCGCACGACCGCGATCCACACCAGGCATGAGCCGAGCATGTGCAGGCCGACGAGGATCTCGGGGGTGTTCGTGAAGTACTGGACGTAACCGATCACGCCCTGCCCCATCAGCACCAGGAAGAGATCACGGGCCCGGTGGAGAGGGCCGACCGGTGCGTCCACGGCCTTCAGTACGAACCAGAGCGCGACGGCCAGCGCCACCACGACCCAGGCCAGATCGGCGTGCAGCTGCGAGACCAGCTTCCAGTCGACCGGAATGCGGGGGACGTCGCTGGAGTCGCCCGCGTGCCGTCCGGCGCCCGTGACGACCGTGCCGACCGTGATCAGCAGCCCCGCGGCGACCGCGAGCAGCCAGGCCAGCTGGGAGACCGCCTTGCCCACCAGCGGACGGGGCGCCACGTCGCCCTCACGGACCCGCTGCCAGGTCACCAGCGCGACGGTGAGCAGCGCCGTGGTGAGCAGGAAGTGCGCGGCGACGGTGTAGGGGTTGAGGCCGACCAGCACCACGATGCCACCGAGCACCGCGTTGCCCATGACCACCCAGAACTGCGCCCAGCCGAGCCGGGTGAGGCTGCGGCGCCAGGGCTTCGCGGACCGGGCGGCGATGATCGCCCACCCGACCGCCGCGCACAGGACGTACGTCAGCATCCGGTTGCCGAACTCGATGGCGCCGTGGATGCCCATCTCGCGTGTCGCCGTCAGGCTCTCTTCCGTGCACTTGGGCCAGGTCGGACAGCCGAGTCCGGATCCGGTCAGCCGTACCGCGCCGCCGGTCACGACGATGAGCACGGCCATGACGACGGCCGACATGGCCGCACGGCGGACCGTGCGGGGGGACGGAGTCCACCGGTCGGCGATGAAGGAGAGCGGGTTCCGCGCGGCTTGAGCGATTTCGGCTCGGGTCAGCTTGGGCACGCGCACCATCGTAGGCGGCGGCTTGTGCAAGCTTTCACGAGGGGGACGAGTTACCCCGAACCGTCGATGGACGCGTGCGTTCGGACCGGTCGGCCCCCAGGTCGTTACTCCCAGCGGAAGAGCTTGGCCGCCGCGCCCAGCCCGAGCACCGCCCACACCACGAGGATGCCGAGGTCGCTCCATGGCATCGACGCGCCGTGCTGGAGCACATCGCGCAGGCCGTCGGACAGCGCCGCGATCGGCAGCAGCCCCAGCACCGACTGCACCGCGTCCGGGAACTTGTCCAGCGGCACGATGACCCCGCCGCCGACCAGCAGCAGGAGAAAGACCAGATTGGCCGCGGCGAGCGTCGCCTCCGCCTTCAGCGTCCCGGCCATCAGCAGCCCGAGCCCGGAGAAGGCCGCGGTCCCGAGCACGAGCAGCATCAGGACGGCGAAAGGGTTGCCGTGCGGCGACCAGCCCAGCGCGAACGCGATCACCGTGAGCAGCACCACCTGCAGCACCTCGGTGACCAGTACCGCAAGCGTCTTGGCGGTCATCAGCGCCCAGCGGGGCAGCGGCGAGGCACCGAGCCGCTTGAGCACCCCGTACCGCCGCTCGAAACCGGTGGCGATGGCCTGGCCCGTGAAGGCCGTCGACATCACGGCGAGCGCGAGAATGCCCGGCGTCAGGAAGTCGACGGACTTGCCCGCCCCCGTGTCCACGATGTCGACCGCGCTGAACAGCACCAGCAGCAGCGTCGGGATGATCACCGTCAGCAGCAGCTGCTCGCCGTTGCGCAGCAGCATCCGCGTCTCCAGTGCGGTCTGCGCGGTGATCATGCGGGCCAGGGGGGCGGCACCCGGCTGCGGGGTGTACGTACCGGCGCTCATGCGCGCAGCTCCTTGCCGGTCAGTTCCAGGAAGACATCCTCCAGGGTGTGACGCTCCACGGAGATGCCGGACGGCATCACTCCGTGCTGTGCACACCAGGAGGTGACGGTGGCCAGCAGCTGCGGGTCGATGTCGCCGGTGATGCGGTACATGCCGGGAGCGACCTCGGCAGCTTCCGTGCCGTCGGGCAGCGCCTTCAGGAGGGAGCCGAGGTCGAGACCGGGGTGGCCGGTGAAGCGCAGGGTGTTCTCGGCGCCGCCGCGGCAGAGCGTCTCGGGGCTGCCCTGGGCGATGACCTTGCCCGCGTCGATGACGGCGACGTCGTCGGCGAGTTTCTCGGCCTCGTCCATGAAGTGTGTGGTGATGACGACCGATACGCCGTCGGCGCGCAGCTCCCGTACGAGATCCCAGGTGGAGCGGCGGGCCTGCGGGTCGAGGCCGGCGGTCGGCTCGTCCAGGAAGACCAGCTCGGGGCGGCCGACGACGGCCATCGCCAGGGCGAGCCTCTGCTGCTGGCCGCCGGAGAGCCGGCGGTAGGTCGTACGGCCGCAGCTGCCGAGGCCGAGGCGCTCGATGAGGGCGTCGACATCCAGCGGATCGGCGTGGAGTTTCGCCATGTGGCGGAGCATCTCGTCGGCGCGTGCACCGGAGTAGACGCCGCCCGACTGGAGCATCACACCGATACGGGGGCGGAGCTTCGCGGCGTCGGCGACCGGGTCGAGGCCGAGGACCCGCACCGTCCCGTCATCCGGGCGGCGGTAGCCCTCGCAGGTTTCTATGGTGGTGGTCTTGCCGGCGCCGTTGGGACCGAGGACGGCGGTGACCGCGCCGGTGCGTACACACAGGTCGAGGCCGTCCACAGCGGTCTTGGAGCCGTACCGCTTCACCAGGCCGCGGACCTCGACAGCGAGGTGCGTCGCGGAGCGGCTCGACGGGGGGTGGGCGGGCTCGCTCTTCATGGCCGGTAAGTCTAGGCAGGGGCGGAAAGGGGCCGTCTTCCGGGGCTGAATTAGGTGACCCTAAGTGACGAACTGCACCGTAGATCGTTTCGGACCGTGGTTGTCAGAGCCCGATGAATTACGCAACAATGGCGTTGTGAAATACGGCGAGGTCAGGCGGGGATCACAGCTGGAGGAACTCGCGACCGGCGAGCGCTCGACGCGCAACCGGGTCGCGCGCTCCATCCTGGACCACGGCCCGTCCACCGTCGCCGAACTGGCGCAGCGCCTCGGCCTCACCCAGGCCGCGGTCCGCCGCCATCTCGACGCCCTCGTCTCCGACGGCGTCGTCGAGGCCCGCGAGCAGCGGGTGTACGGGGCGCGGACCAGAGGCCGCCCGGCCAAGGTGTTCGTCCTCACCGACTGCGGGCGGGACGCCTTCGACCAGTCCTACGACAAGCTCGCCGCGGACGCGCTGCGCTGGATCGCCGAGACCTCGGGTGACGAAGCGGTCGTCGCTTTCGCCCGGGCCAGGATCGCGGCCCAGTCCGAGGCGTACCGTGCGGCGATCGAGGCCTCAGGCCCCGAGCAGCGCACCGAGGCGCTGGCCAAGGCCTTGTCCGCAGACGGGTACGCTGCCATGGCGCGTAGTGCGCCCGGCCCGCAGCAGGGCGAGCAGCTGTGCCAGCACCACTGCCCGGTCGCCCATGTCGCCGAGCAGTATCCGCAGCTGTGCGAGGCGGAGACGGAGTTCTTCTCCAGCCTCCTCGGGACGCATGTGCAGCGTCTGGCCACCATCGCCCACGGTGACGGTGTGTGCACGACGTACATTCCGCGCAGCGGCCACTCAGCACCGAAGACCACCCATTCAGCATCTGCAAGCACGGCCGGGAGGAACCCCGCATGACGCTCCCTACGGAGACTGCCCACCCTGAGCTCGAAGGTCTGGGCACGTACGAATTCGGCTGGGCCGACTCCGACGCGGCAGGCGCCGCAGCCAAGCGCGGGCTCTCCGAGGATGTCGTCCGCGACATCTCGGCGAAGAAGAACGAGCCCGAGTGGATGCTGAAGCTGCGCCTCAAGGGCCTGCGACTCTTCGACAAGAAGCCCATGCCGAACTGGGGCTCCGACCTGTCGGGCATCGAGTTCGGCAACATCAAGTACTTCGTGCGGTCCACGGAGAAGCAGGCGGAGTCCTGGGAGGACCTGCCCGAGGACATCAAGAACACCTACGACAAGCTCGGCATCCCGGAGGCGGAGAAGCAGCGCCTGGTCGCCGGTGTCGCCGCGCAGTACGAGTCCGAGGTCGTCTACCACCAGATCCGTGAGGACCTGGAGGAGCAGGGCGTCATCTTCCTCGACACCGACACCGCGCTGAAGGAGCACCCGGAGCTCTTCAAGGAGTACTTCGGCACCGTCATCCCGGTCGGCGACAACAAGTTCGCCTCGCTGAACTCGGCCGTGTGGTCCGGTGGGTCGTTCATCTACGTGCCCAAGGGTGTCCACGTCGACATCCCGCTGCAGGCCTACTTCCGTATCAACACGGAGAACATGGGCCAGTTCGAGCGGACGCTGATCATCGTCGACGAGGACGCCTACGTCCACTACGTCGAGGGCTGCACCGCCCCGATCTACTCCTCCGACTCGCTGCACTCCGCGGTCGTCGAGATCATCGTGAAGAAGGGCGGCCGCTGCCGCTACACGACGATCCAGAACTGGTCGAACAACGTCTACAACCTGGTCACCAAGCGCGCCGTGGCCTATGAGGGCGCGACCATGGAGTGGGTCGACGGCAACATCGGCTCCAAGGTCACCATGAAGTACCCGGCCGTCTACCTGATGGGCGAGCACGCCAAGGGCGAGACTCTGTCCATCGCCTTCGCGGGCGAGGGCCAGCACCAGGACGCCGGCGCCAAGATGGTCCACATGGCGCCGAACACCTCCTCCAACATCGTCTCCAAGTCGGTGGCGCGCGGCGGTGGCCGCACCTCCTACCGCGGTCTGATCGAGATCGGTGAGGGCGCGCCGGGCGCGAAGTCCAACGTGCTCTGTGACGCGCTGCTGGTCGACACGATCTCGCGTTCCGACACCTACCCGTACGTCGATGTCCGCGAGGACGACGTGTCGATGGGTCACGAGGCGACCGTCTCCAAGGTCTCCGAGGACCAGCTCTTCTACCTGATGAGCCGTGGCCTGACGGAGTTCGAGGCGATGGCGATGATCGTGCGCGGCTTCGTCGAGCCGATCGCGAAGGAGCTGCCGATGGAGTACGCCCTCGAGCTCAACCGGCTGATCGAGCTGCAGATGGAGGGCTCGGTCGGCTGACACGGCCCAGCACGGCCTGACGACCGAATCCCCCGACTTTTCACAGAGAAAGCGAGCACTACGACAGCCATGGCTGAGGCTCAGAACATTCCGGCGGGGTCCACCACCACCGGGTCCATCGCGGTGGCCGCCGAGTCGACCGTCGCCACGCGCATGAGCGCGCCCCCGTCCTTCGACGTCGCGGACTTCCCGGTCCCGCACGGCCGTGAGGAGGAGTGGCGGTTCACGCCGCTGGAGCGGCTGCGCGGGCTGCACGACGGCACGGCCCTTGTCACCGGTGGCGGTGTGAAGGTCGCGATCGAGGCCCCCGAGGGCGTCACGGTCGAGACCGTCGGCCGCGACGACTCCCGGCTCGGGAAGGCCGGAACCCCGGTGGACCGCGTAGCCGCCCAGGCGTACTCGTCCTTCGAGCAGGCGTCCGTCGTCACGGTCGCCAAGGAGGCCGTGCTCACCGAGCCGATCCGCATCTCGGTGCACGGCGAGGGCGGCGTGGCCTACGGCCACCAGGTTGTCGAGCTCGGAGCCTTCGCCGAGGCCGTCGTCGTCATCGACCACACCGGTGACACGGTGCTCGCAGCCAACGTGGACTACGTCCTCGGTGACGGCGCGAAGCTCACCGTCGTCTCCGTGCAGGACTGGGACGAGGCCGCAGTCCACGTCGGCCAGCACAACGCGCTGGTCGGCCGGGACGCCTCGTTCAAGTCGATCGTCGTCACCTTCGGCGGTGACCTCGTCCGTCTCCACCCGCGCGTCAGTTACGCGGGCACCGGCGGTGAGGCCGAGCTCTTCGGCCTGTACTTCACCGACAAGGGCCAGCACCAGGAGCACCGCCTCCTGGTCGACCACAACACCCCGCACTGCAAGTCCAACGCCGCCTACAAGGGCGCGCTCCAGGGCGACGGCGCACATGCGGTGTGGATCGGTGACGTACTCATCCAGGCCAGGGCCGAGGGCACCGACACCTACGAGATGAACCGCAACCTCGTCCTGACGGACGGCGCGCGGGTCGACTCGGTACCGAACCTGGAGATCGAGACCGGCGAGATCGTCGGCGCCGGCCACGCCTCCGCGACCGGCCGCTTCGACGACGAGCAGCTCTTCTACCTGATGTCCCGCGGCATCCCGGCCGAGGAGGCCCGCCGGCTCGTCGTGCGCGGCTTCTTCGCCGAGCTCGTCCAGCAGATCGGTCTGCCGGACGTCGAGGCGCGGCTGCTCGACAAGATCGAGACCGAGCTGAAGGCTTCCGTCTGATGGCCTTCGTCAAAGCCTGCGCGCTGAGTGAGCTGGAGGACGACACCCCGAAGCGGGTGGAGCTCGACGGCATCCCGGTGTCCGTCGTCCGTACCGAGGGCGAGGTGTTCGCGATCAACGACATCTGCTCGCACGCGAACGTCTCACTGTCCGAGGGAGAGGTCGAGGACTGCATGATCGAGTGCTGGCTGCACGGCTCCAGCTTCGACCTCCGCACCGGCAAGCCGTCCGGCCTTCCCGCGACGCGCCCCGTCCCCGTATACCCCGTCAAGATCGAAGGGGACGATGTGCTCGTCTCCGTCACCCAGGAGTCCTGAGTCACCCATGGCAACGCTTGAAATCCGCGACCTGCACGTCTCCGTCGAGGCCGACAACGCCACGAAGGAGATCCTCAAGGGCGTCGACCTGACCGTGAAGCAGGGCGAGACCCACGCCATCATGGGCCCCAACGGGTCCGGCAAGTCCACCCTTGCGTACTCCCTCGCCGGTCACCCCAAGTACACGATCACCCGCGGTTCGGTGACTCTGGACGGCGAAGACGTCCTGGAGATGACCGTCGACGAGCGCGCCCGCGCCGGTCTGTTCCTCGCGATGCAGTACCCGGTCGAGATCCCCGGTGTCTCGGTCTCCAACTTCCTGCGTACCTCCGCCACCGCCGTCCGCGGCGAGGCACCCAAGCTGCGTACCTGGGTGAAGGAGGTCAAGGAGACGATGGGCCGGCTCCAGATGGACCCGGCGTTCGCCGAGCGCAACGTCAACGAGGGTTTCTCCGGTGGTGAGAAGAAGCGCCACGAGATCCTTCAGCTGGAGCTCCTCAAGCCGAAGGTCGCGATCCTCGACGAGACCGACTCCGGTCTGGACGTCGACGCCCTGCGTATCGTCTCCGAGGGTGTCAACCGGGTCCGCGAGACCGGCGAGGTCGGCACCCTGCTGATCACGCACTACACGCGGATCCTCCGCTACATCAAGCCCGACTTCGTGCACGTCTTCGCCAACGGCCGCATTGCCGAGTCCGGCGGCGCCGAGCTCGCCGACAAGCTGGAGAACGAGGGCTACGAGGCATATGTGAAGGGTGGCGCTTCCGCGTGACACAGCTGCCGGGCCTCCTCGACACCGAGGCGATCCGCAAGGACTTCCCCCTGCTGGATCGGACGGTCCACGACGGGAAGAAGATCGTTTATCTGGACAACGCGGCGACCTCGCAGAAGCCGCGCCAGGTTCTGGACGCCCTGAACGGGTACTACGAGCGGCACAACGCCAACGTGCACCGTGGCGTGCATGTGCTCGCCGAGGAGGCCACGGCGCTGTACGAGGGCGCCCGCGACAAGATCGCCGCCTTCATCAACGCGCCCAGCCGCAACGAGGTGATATTCACCAAGAACGCCTCCGAGTCGCTCAACCTCGTGGCCAACATGCTCGGCTGGGCCGATGAGCCCTACCGGGTGGACCACGAGACCGAGATCGTCATCACGGAGATGGAGCACCACTCCAACATCGTGCCGTGGCAGCTGCTCTCGCAGCGCACCGGCGCGAAGCTGAAGTGGTTCGGCATCACCGACGACGGCCGCCTCGACCTGTCCAACATCGACGAGATCATCACGGAGAAGACGAAGATCGTCTCCTTCACCCTGGTCTCGAACATCATGGGCACGATCAACCCGGTCGAGAAGATCATCCGCCGTGCCCAGCAGGTCGGCGCGCTGGTCTGCGTCGATGCTTCGCAGGCCGCCCCGCACATGGTGCTCGACGTGCAGGCGCTGCAGGCCGACTTCGTGGCCTTCACCGGTCACAAGATGGTCGGACCGACCGGCATCGGCGTGCTCTGGGGCCGGCAGGAGCTCCTGGAGGACCTGCCGCCGTTCCTCGGCGGCGGCGAGATGATCGAGACCGTGTCGATGCACTCGTCGACGTACGCCCCCGCGCCGCACAAGTTCGAGGCCGGTACGCCGCCGATCGCCCAGGCCGTCGGCCTCGGCGCGGCCGTGGACTACCTCTCGGCTATCGGCATGGAGAAGATCTACCAGCACGAGCACGCGATCACCGAGTACGCGGTGAAGCGGCTCCTGGAGGTCCCGGACCTCAGGATCATCGGTCCTGCCACGGCCGAGGACCGCGGCGCCACGATCTCCTTCACGCTCGGCGACATCCATCCCCACGACGTGGGCCAGGTACTCGACGAGCAGGGCATCGCGGTCCGGGTCGGACACCACTGCGCACGGCCGGTCTGTCTGCGGTACGGAATTCCTGCGACGACGCGAGCGTCGTTCTACCTGTACTCCACGCCCGCCGAGGTCGACGCCCTGGTGGACGGTCTGGAACACGTACGGAACTTTTTCGGTTAATAGGCACAGCGGCTGAGGGTTGACTGGTGAAGCTTGATTCCATGTACCAGGAAGTGATCCTGGACCACTACAAGCACCCCCACGGGCGCGGCCTGCGGGACGGCGACGCCGAGGTGCACCACGTCAACCCGACGTGCGGCGACGAGATCACTCTCCGGGTGAAGTACGACGGCGAGACCATCGCCGATGTGTCTTACGAGGGTCAGGGCTGCTCCATCAGCCAGGCCAGCGCGTCCGTGCTGAACGACCTGCTGGTCGGCAAGGAGCTGGGCGAGGCGCAGAAGATCCAGGAGACCTTCCTGGAACTGATGCAGTCGAAGGGCCAGCTGGAGCCGGACGATGCGATGGAGGAGGTACTGGAGGACGCCGTCGCGTTCGCCGGTGTCTCGAAGTACCCGGCCCGGGTCAAATGCGCGCTACTGAGCTGGATGGCGTGGAAGGACGCGACGGCGAAAGCGCTGTCCGAAGGGAAGACGGCATGAGCGAGAACACGGTGACATCCAGCGAGGGCCCGGCGACCAAGCCGGCCTCCGAGGAGGAGGTCCGCGAGGCCCTGTATGACGTCGTCGACCCCGAACTGGGCATCGACGTCGTCAACCTGGGCCTGATCTACGGCATCCACGTCGACGACGCCAACATCGCCACCATCGACATGACCCTGACGTCCGCGGCCTGCCCGCTGACCGATGTCATCGAGGACCAGGCGAAGTCCGCGACCGACGGTATCGTCAACGAGCTGCGGATCAACTGGGTCTGGATGCCGCCGTGGGGCCCGGACAAGATCACGGACGACGGGCGCGAGCAGCTGCGCGCGCTCGGCTTCAACGTCTGAGCCATCTGCACCGCTGAACGGCCCCCGGCTTCTGCCGGGGGCCGTTCAGCGGTGTTATTCGCTCATCGACTGTTACTCGGGCTCATCGACTGAGGGAGGCGCGGGACAGCCCTTAGGGGTTGTACTGCGGCGGTACGGCTGCCGCCTCGGCGAGGACCGGTCCCAGGTTCTCCGTACGCATGCGCCGGTCGACGTAGAGGAGTCCGGTCACCAGCTGCGGGAACGTTGCCGAGACGAACTGGCCGATGAGCTGGCTCAGAAAGAGGATCACCACATAGCCGCTCATGGCGAAGGCGATCGCCGTGGGGTTCGGGTCGTCGTCCAGGGGCGAGCCACCGATGAAGCCGGAGAACATTCCGAGGAACGAGAACGGGACCTGGATGATGTAGTTCGTCGCGGCCGCCATGCCATAGGCCAGCAGGCTGATCCCGGAGATCCGCCACCAGTCGCCGCGCACCAGCTGCGACGAGCGACGCAGCGCCGCCATCGGGCGCTGGCCCTCGAAAACCACGGCCGAGGGGGCCAGACTGAATTTCACCCAGAGCCACGCCGCCAGAGGAGCGGTGACCAGGGCGCCCAGAAAGCCGAGCGAGGTCCACAGCACGACGCTTGACCCGTGAGCCAGCGTGAACGCGCCGATCACGAAGGCGAAGAAGCCGATCACCGCCAGTGCCACGGGGATCACTGCGATCAGAGCCGTGAGGGCCACCGTTCCGGTCAGTGCCGGTACGCGGGCCCAGGCCCGGCGCCAGATGACGGAGAAAGTGGTCGGCCTGCCCAGTACGGCCTCCTGCAGGACCGCGGCAACGGTCGCGTACATCATGGCTGTGCTGATCACGAATGCGACCGCGGCTACCAGCCAGACGGTGCCGAGGGCGATCAGTAGCGGTGAGAGGTCCTTCGACGACGGGTCCTCCTCGGCGCTGAGAGAGAGGATCCGGTGCAGACGGTCACCGACCGCAAAGTACCCGATCAGGGCCGTCGCACCCACGGTGATCAGCGCCCCGCCGTACACGGCCAGGCCGACGCCGAACAGCTGCTTCCAGTATCGTCCGATCGTGCTCAAGGCGCCGCCGAGTATGTCCCCGAGCTTCAGGGGTGCCAGCGGTATCACTCCGGGCTTCGGCGGCGGCATCCAGCCGCCCCATCCCGGTGGCCCTCCGTACGGTGCTCCTCCGTACGGTGCTCCGCCGTACGGAGGACCGCCGCCCCACCCTGCGTACTGCGACACTGCTGCTCCGTTGTGTGTTGTCGTCCTGTGTGCTGGTCGGGACACCGTAACGTCCCGGGTGACGCAAAGCTGCCGTACTGTCGTGCGAGCAGCCATGCGTACCCTCGTACACATGGGATATGGACTGCTCGCCGCGGCGATAGCGGCGGAGGTGGCCGGTACGACGGCCATGAAGTACAGCGAGGGCTTCACGCGTCTCTGGCCCTCGCTCATCACCGTCGCGGGCTATCTCACAGCCTTCACGCTGCTCGCCCAGACGCTGAAGACGCTGCCGATGGGCACCGCCTATGCCATCTGGGCCGGGATCGGCACCGCCGCGGTCGCCGCCATCGGCATCCTCTTCATGGGGGAGTCCGCCAACCTGGTCAAGCTGGCGGGCATAGCGCTGGTCATCGCAGGGGTGGTGGTGCTGAATCTGGGAGGTGCCCGCTGATGACACGCCGTTACGACCCCGATCGGCGCGGCCGCATCATCGATGCCGCGATCCGGGTGGTCGGTACCAAGGGCATCGCGGGGCTCAGTCACCGCTCCGTCGCGGCCGAGGCCGATGTACCGCTCGGCTCGACGACGTATCACTTCGCCTCGCTGGACGAGCTGTTGATCGCGGCCCTGCGCCGGTCGAACGAGAACTTCGCCGAGATCATGCGGGAGAGCGGGATCCTGACCGACCCGGCCTCCGACCTCGCCGAGGAACTGGCCAGGCTGCTGGGTGAGTACTTCTCCGGCGGGCGCGGGCGGGCCGAGCTGGAGTACGAGCTGTACCTCGCAGCCCTCCGCAGACCCGCACTGCGGACCGTCGCCGCCGAATGGACCGACGGCACGGCCGAACTGCTGTCCCGGCGGACCGATCCGGCCACGGCGCGGGCACTGATCGCACTCATGGACGGGATCTGTCTGCAAGTGCTGCTCACCGGAGGGGAGTACGACGAGGCATACGCGCGGGAGATGTTGGGGCGCGTCGCCGGCTGACGGCTCCGGCTCGAACGCCCCTCAATCGCCGGACGGGCTTGCCTTTCGGATCGTCGTCAGCGCCGCCTGCACGCTCGCCTCGATGTCCGTGATCGGGTACAGCGCCTCGCGGATCGTCCGGTCCCGGTCCACCACCAGCGTCAGCCGCTTCAGCCGGCTGGTCCCCGCCGCACGGAACGTCGGCAGTCGCAGCGCCGCAGTCAGCTCCAGCCCCGCGTCGGACAGCAGCGGGAAGCGCAGCCGCTCCGCGTCCGCGAACGCCCGCTGCTCGTCCGGGCGTTGGGTGGAAACCCCGTGCAGGGTCGCGCCCGCCGCCGTGAACCCGGCCGACTGGTCGCGATACGTACGGGATTCGAGGGTGCATCCGCTGGCCCCCGGGGTCTCGGCCCAGCCCGGCGGATAGGCGTCCCGGCGGGCGTAGGCGCTGGGGAAGCAGTACAGGACGGTGTGCGAGGTGTCGGCGACCGGGTCGCGCAACACGCCGTCGAAGTCCAGCAGTTGAAGCTCGGGCAGGCGGGTTCCCACCAAGGCGTGAACCCGGGCCGCCTCCTTCGACGCCTCCGTGGCCGTTGCCGTCATCTCCCCTTCTCCCATCACCCAGGTGTCGCCCCAGTCCTGGAGCGCGATCAGTGCGGGCAGCAGCGCGCGTCCACGCCGGGTGAGCCGGTACTCGTACCGAGGCGGCCGGTCCTGGTACGGCTCCCGGGACAGCACCCCCGCGTCGACCAGCAGTCGCAGCCGCTCGGTCAGCACCTTGCGGGACACGCCCAGCTCTTCCTGGAGCGCGTCGAAGCGGTGCACCCCGCGCGCCGTGTCCCGCACGATCAGCAAGGTCCACCAGTCGCCGACCACATCGAGCGCCTGGGCAATCGCGCAGTCGGCGTCGGCCAGGCTGGTGCGCTGGGGCATGGACTCCTCCTTGGCCGGACTCCCACTGCCAGTCGTGGGCGAGGCCGAGACCGACCTGCAGGACATGGTGTCATGGTTAGTTCCCAACGGGAACCCAATCGGGAGGGTGCTGCGAATGAGGTTCTTCGCGGCAGGCGCGGTCCGGCTGACCTGGTGGTCGTGGGCTCCCGGGAACAGCGCGCGACCGTCCGGCGAGACCGGTTGGCTCCGGCGGTGCCTCGCCGGTTAGGTTCGTGTCATGACCGACACGACTCCTGCTCGCACCACCGGCGCCGTCGCCGCCGGCCTCGCCACCATCGCCGGCGACGGTTCCGTTCTCGACACATGGTTCCCCGCCCCCGAGCTCACCGCAGAACCCGGCTCGGCCGGAACCGAACGGCTCACCCCCGACCAGGCCGCCAACCTCCTCGGTGAGGGTGCGGCCAAGGCTATCGGCGTGGACGCCCGCCGCGGGGTCGAGATCGTCGCCGTACGTACGGTCATCGCCTCGCTCGACGACAAGCCGCTCGACGCGCACGACGCGTACCTGCGCCTGCACCTCCTCTCGCACCGCCTCGTCCAGCCGCACGGCCAGAACCTGGACGGGCTCTTCGGCCTCCTCACCAACGTCGCCTGGACCTCGCTCGGCCCGGTCGCCGTCGACGACGTGGAGAAGGTGCGGCTGAACGCCCGCGCCGAGGGCCTGCACCTCCAGGTCACCTCGGTCGACAAGTTCCCCCGGATGACGGACTACGTCGCGCCGAAGGGGGTCCGGATCGCCGATGCCGACCGGGTCAGGCTCGGCGCGCACCTTGCCTCCGGTACCACCGTCATGCACGAGGGCTTCGTCAACTTCAACGCGGGCACCCTCGGCACCTCCATGGTCGAGGGCCGGATCTCCGCAGGTGTCGTGATCGGCGACGGCTCCGACATCGGCGGCGGCGCCTCCACCATGGGCACTCTCTCCGGCGGCGGCAAGGAGCGCATCGTCATCGGTGAGCGCTGCCTGATCGGCGCCGAGGCCGGCGTCGGGATCGCGCTCGGCGACGAGTGCGTCGTCGAGGCCGGGCTCTACATCACGGCCGGCAGCCGCATCACGCTGCCGGACGGCCAGATCGTCAAGGCCCGTGAGCTCTCCGGCGCCTCGAACATCCTCTTCCGCCGCAACTCGGTCACCGGCGCCGTCGAGGCCCGCCCGAACAACGCGGTCTGGGGCGGCCTCAACGACGTCCTGCACAGCCACAACTAGTGCCGGTTGCGGCACTAGTGCTGGTAGCGGCGAGGAGTTCCTCGTACGCCCTGCGCAGCCCGTCGGCCGTCTCGCGCCCGGCGGGCTGCAGCGGTTCCCGGACCGGTCCCGCGTCGAGCAGCGCCTTCGCCGTGACCGTACCGGGCAGCCCGGACGCCATCATCAGGTCGGCGAAGGGGACGAGCAGCTGGTTGAGCCGGGCGGCCCCGGCGGTGTCCCCGGCGTCGAAGGCGTCCAGGACCGCCCGCAGCTGCCGGGGCGCGACATTGGCGACCGTGCTGACGTAGCCCACCGCGCCCACCGCGTACAACGGCAGGTTCAGCTCCTCGCAGCCCGAGTAGTACGCCAGCGAGGTCGCACCGATCACCTTCGTGGAGCCGAGCAGGTCGTACGCGCAGTCCTTCACGGCCACGATGCGTGGGTGCTCCGCGAGCCGCAGCAGGGTCTCCGGCTCGATGCGGGTGCCGGTGCGGCCGGGGATGTCGTACAGCATCAGCGGAAGGCCGGTCGCATCGGCGACGGACCGGAAGTGCGCCTCGACGGCGGCCTGCGGCGGTCTGCTGTAGTACGGCGTCACCACCAACAGGCCGTCCGCGCCGGCCTGTTCGGCCTGCTGGGCGAGAGCCACGGTGTGCCGGGTGTCCGGGCTGCCGACCCCGGCGACGATCGGCACGCCGTCGCCGACCGCCGCCCTGACCGTCCGCAGCAGTGCGGTCTTCTCGGCGTCGGTGGTGGTCGGGGACTCGCCGGTGGTACCGCTGAGCACCAGACCGTCGCAGCCGTCGGCGACCAGAGAAGCGGCATGCTTTCGGGCGGCGTCCAGGTCCAGCGCGCCGGAAGCGGTGAACGGAGTGATCATCGCGCAGAGCGCGCGGCCGAAGGGAGCTGCGGGTGCTGTCATCCCTGAAGTGTCCATCGACCGGACTGTGAAGGTCTACTTAGTTCTTCTTGGAGCGAAGCGAAAGAAATGCTCAACTGTTGAGGGGGCTCCGCGCTCCGGCGTGATCGAACCTGGCAAAGGCGTCCGACGCTGGTCCCGGCCCGCAGCGCGGTCCACATGCGCTTGAGCGGCCGCATACCCGGGTGTAAAGGTCTATGCGCGTCAATCCCCGGTGTGGGCAAGGAAGTTGTCAAGGTTCCCCGGGCGGAATGCCGCTGTCCGTTACTGAACCGGGTGGCATCGGACGAAATGCGTCTACGCTTGGGCCGTCTGAACCCGTACGCCCCGTACGTCCCCGAGGAGAACCACCTGATGTCCGCAGAGCGCCCCACCCTGCCGCCCGTACGGCTGCACACCGAGGCCGAGCTGGCACGGGACGCGCTCGCCGCGCCGCTGCTCGCCCGCGCTGTCCGGCTCGCCGGCTGGGCCGGCCCGGAGACCCGGGTCGGCGCCGGTGGCGAGCTCGTCGAGGAACAGTTGCCCGCGGCGGCCGAGCACCTCGGCCTCACGGCGGACGAGGACGGTGCGGCGGAGGCGAGCGAGGCGTGGCGGCTCGCGGTCGACGCGGGGCTCGTCGACGTCGAGGACCCGGAGGAGGCCGCGGGGGAGGATGCGGAGGGGACCGTCGCTGCCGGTGAGAACCTGGCACTGATCACCGGCGGCTCGCCGCAGGATGTCCTTTCGATCTGGCTCGACGGCCTGGAGGCCGTCCACGCGGACGCCACCGCGCCGTTCTTCGAGGACCTCGCCGATCTCGTCGGCGAGGACGGCTCGATCGACTTCGAATCCCTGGACTGGGACCCGGATGCCGAGGCGGAATTCCTCGACGGGGTCCTCGGCAATCTGTATCTGCTCACCGCAGGCGACATCGGCACGGACGTGGCGGCCGTACCGCTGCCCGCGCTCGCCGCGTCGGTGATCGTGCCCGACGACATGGTTGAGCCCACCGACGACATCCTTGAGCAGGTGTCCGAGGCGATGATGCGTCTCGACGACCAGTTCCGGGTTCTCGAACCCATCGGGATCGTCGAATACCGCCCGGTGGACGAGGCGTTGCTGGCCGAGGCGGGCGAGGACGCCGCCCCGCCGGCCGACGACGAGGACATCACCCGGTACGGAATGGTGAAACTGACCCCCCTGGGCCTGTACGGCATCAGGGCCCGGATGCTGGAGGCCGGGGTGGACGCCCCGGCGATCGGCGACCTCGCGGACAAGGGTGCCGACGTGCTCCTCGGCGGCATCGCTTACTACCCCGAGACGGCGGCCCGCAGCGAGGTCGAACTGTGGCTCGCCCGGCGTGGCGAGGACGGCGCCGCGGCCGAACTCCTCGCGGCGGCACGCGGCGCGGACCAGCAGGCGCCTCTGCGCCGCCTTCACTGCCAGCAGGCGCTCGCCCTGGTCGGCGCGGAGGCGGAGCCCGCAGTACGCGCGGTGCTGGACGACCCCGAGCTGGGCGGTCTCGCGCGGGTCTGGCTTGCGGAGCTGGGCGCGGCGGACGTACCCGCACCGCCGGAGCCGATGATCTTCTGGCTCGCCATCGACACGATGGCGGCCCAGCTGGAGGCCGATGGCGACCTGGACGAGCTCCAGGGCCTGGTCGAGGACCTGGCAGGTCGGCACAACGGCTTCTTCGACGAGGCGTGGCGGGTGGAGCACCCGGCGACGGCGGACGTCCTCGAAGCGATGGGGCGGCTGCACAGCGACAAGAAGAAGGCCAAGGAGGCCCGCAAGGCGGCGTTCAAGGCGCGGTCGCGGACGAGGGCCTGAGAGCCTGTGGGGCTGCCTGCTCGCGCGGGCCGTGTGAGCAGGGCAGTCCGCGGCGGACAGCACGGACGGGCGTGGCATCCATTCCGGGCAACTGCACAGGAAGGATGCCCCTCGCCGTCGTCCGTAGTTCAACTGGTGTTGGCACAGGGGCGCGACTGTGGGCGCGCCAACAACCCGCCCAGTTGCTCCAGGAGTACGTGATGCCCATCACGCGCAGGGAATTCACCCGACAGTCCGCCCTCACCGGTGCCGGCATCGCCCTGACCGGTACCGTCGCAGCGCTGGCGACCGCGCCCGGTGCTCTGGCCGCAGAGGACTCGAAGCACGGCCACGACGACCACGACCACGGGCACGGTCACAGCCACGACCTCGGTTACGGGCCGCTGATCGATGACCCCAAGGGCCTCCTCGCGCTGCCCGCCGGTTTCTCCTACAAGGTCATCACCCACAGTGGTGTCACCAAGCTGGAGTCCGGCGAGTGCACCCCCTCCAACCACGACGGTACGGCCACCTTCGAGGGCCCGCGCGGCGTCACGTTGCTCGTCAACAACCATGAGCTGAGCGGCACCCGCGCCGACTGGGAGTACCCGGTGCCGCTGGCCGAGGGCCTCGTCTACGACCCGGTCGCGGCCGGCGGCTGCACCGTCGTGGAGACCCGCCGCGACGGCCGTACCGCCGAGTGGGTCGGCATCGCCGGTACGTCCACCAACTGCGCGGGTGGCTCCACCCCTTGGGGCACCTGGCTCACCTGCGAGGAGACCGAGGACAAGGCCGGCAAGAACGGTCTGCTCAAGGACCACGGCTACGTCTTCGAGGTCGACCCGTACGACAAGCGCGCCAACCGCGACCCGCGCCCGATCAAGGCGCTCGGCCGGTATGCCCACGAGGCCGTCGTCATCGACCCCAAGCGCGGCCACGCCTACCTCACCGAGGACGCCGCGGGCCCCAACGGACTGCTCTACCGCTGGGTTCCGCCGCACGGCTTCCGGCACGGCCGCGGCCGGCTGCGCGCGCTCGCCGACGACGCCGGTGTCCTCCAGGCCGCCAAGTGCTTCGACAGCAACGGCAAGTTCGTCGACGACCTGTCCCGCGCCACGAAGACCGGCACGGTGTACGGCGTGGACTGGGCCGACGTCCCCGACCGTGACGCGAAGACCGTCTCGGTGCGCAAGCAGTTCGCAAACGGCGAGGTCACCCGCGCACGCAAGCTCGAAGGCATGTGGTGGGGCGACGGCGGCGCGTACATCGTCTCCTCGTTCGCCCGCGGGGAGAGCCCCGCCCAGCACGACGGCCAGGTCTGGTTCTACGACCCGAAGCGCCGCACGCTGACGCTGAAGGTGCTCCTCGGCGTGAACGCCGACCCGTCGAAGGACGGAGCCTTCGACGGCCCGGACAACATCACCGTCTCGCCGTACGGCGGTCTGGTCATCGCCGAGGACGGCAACGGCATCCAGCACCTGTTCGGGGCGACCGACAGCGGCCGCACGTACCCGATCGCCCGCAACGAGCTGAACATCGGCAGCGAACAGGAGCCTGAGTACAGCGAGTTCACCGGTGTCACGTTCTCGCCCGATGGCAGGACGCTGTACGCCAACATCCAGACGCCGGGCATCATGCTCGCCATCACCGGCCCGTGGAAGCGTCAGCCGAACCGCCACTGACACCGTGCTGCACCCCCGTCAGGAGGCGGCAATCGCCACACTTTCGGGGGTTTTTCGGACGCGGCGTTCCGTATGGTGCCGCTGCTGGAAGCGGGCCGGGATGCCTACTGGCCCTGGGATCGCTGATCACGAATCCGGTGTCAGTGAGCCCCCAGGAGTGGACGGGCATGGCGTCGGGCGTTCCCAGGCCGCATACTCAAGGTGATGAAACAGTCAGCCGGATCCCGGCGCCACCTGCCTTCCAGTCCCTTCAACCGCCCGGCCCAGGCGGCTCCACCGGTCGAATTGTTCGATGTGGGCGACAGGGTGTCGCACGACCAGTTCGGACTCGGTCGCGTCCTTGCGGTCGAGGGCGACAACGACGCAGTGCTCATTGACTTCTCGGGGCGGCAGGGGAGGATCCTGAGCCCGTACTCCAAGCTGACCAAGCTCTGAAAGAGGCGGCGAGCACGCGCAGCGTCCGCGTCCCCGTCACGCTCTTTCGCTTCAGGGGCACCTGGCATGCGCAGGTGCCCCTGAAGCCGTGTCGGGAGCCTTTGCAGAGTTACAGCGCCTGGGCGGCGGGCTTCACCATGCCTCGGACGGTGCGCGACTTCACGAAGTCGCCCATGGCCGTCATCTCCCACTCGCCCGAGAACTGCTTGATCAGCTTGGCCATCATCACGCCGGTCTGCGGCTCGGCGCCCGTAAGGTCGAAGCGGACCAGCTCCTCGCCGGTGGTGGCGTCGATCAGCCGGCAGTAGGCCTTGGCCACGTCCGTGAACTTCTGGCCCGTGAATGAGTTGACCGTGAAGACCAGGCCGGTCGCCTCCGCCGGGATCCGGCCCAGGTCGACGACGATCACCTCGTCGTCACCCGCGCCCTCGCCCGTGAGGTTGTCGCCGGAGTGCTTGATCGCGCCTTTGAGGATGGAGAGCTTGCCGAAGTAGCAGCTGTCCAGGTGGTTCCGGTTGGGGCCGTAGGCGATCACCGATGCGTCGAGGTCGATGTCCTTGCCGCGGAACGCGGGCTCCCAGCCGAGGCCCATCTTGACCTGGGAGAGCAGCGGTCGGCCGCCCTTGACCAGGGAGACCGTCTGGTTCTTCTGGAGACTGACCCGGCCCTTGTCGAGGTTGACCTTGCCGGAGGCGGCGGGTGCGGGCGCGGCGGCGGGCGGGGCGGGCGGGGCCGGAGGCGCGGCGATCCGCGGGTCCACCGGGGCGGCGGGCATCGAGGGTGCGACGGGCGCGGGGGCGGGCATCGTGGGTGCGACGGGCGCGGCGGCGGGCTCCTCCTCGACCGAGACACCGAAGTCCGTGGCGATACCGGCCAGTCCGTTCGCATAGCCCTGGCCGACCGCGCGGGCCTTCCAGGCGCCGTTGCGGAGATAGACCTCGATGACCACGAGCGCCGTCTCGGTGCCCAGCTGGGGCGGGGTGAAGGTGGCGAGCACACTGCCGTCGTCGGCGTTGCGCACGGTCGCGGTGGGTTCGATGCCCTGGAAGGTCTGGCCCGCCGCATCAGGGCTCGCCGTGACGACGATCTTCTCGATGCCGGACGGGACCGCGGTGGTGTCCACCACGATCGCGTCCGGCGCCGTGCCGCCGCCGGAGCGATAGGTCACGCCGGGGCCGGCGGGCTGGTTGTAGAAGATGAAGTCGTCGTCGGAGCGCACCTTGCCGTCTGCGGTGAGCAGCAGGCCCGAAACGTCGAGCCGCACCGGTGCGGAGACGTCCACTGCCACGCGGGCGGCGGAGAGAGGGATGTTCGAGCCGGGGGTCATAGCGGTCATGCACGGAGTAACGAACGACCGGGCTTTGCCGTTCCCTTACCTTTATTCCGCTTGACGCACTTTTGGCGCGGCCGGGACGCCGCGTGCTCCAGGAGTTATGACGGTCGCGACGAGGCGGGGGTGGGCGGCGCGGAGGTCATGGGCCGGAGTCCCGGCCTCCGCGCCTGCCCTTCTCAGTCCTTGATCGCCGCCTTCATCATCTTCTGGGCGATCGGCGCCGCCAGACTGTTGCCGCCGACCTCCGAGCGGGCCGCGCCCGAGTCCTCGACGACCACCGCCACCGCGACCTGCTTGCCGGTGGAGTTGTCCTTCGCGTACGAGGTGAACCAGGCGTACGGGGTCTTGCTGTTGTCCACGCCGTTCTGTGCGGTACCCGTCTTGCCGCCCACCTCGGCACCGGTGATCTGGGCGTTGGTTCCGGTTCCCTCTTCGACGACGGTCACCATCGCGCTGCGCAGCTGCTCGGCGGTGGACTGTGAGACGACCCGCTTCGTGTCCCCGTCCGCGAAGTCCTTCAAGGTATTGCCCTCGGAGTCCGTCACCTCGGACACCATGTGCGGTGCGGCCAGTTCGCCGCCGTTGGCGAGGGTGGCCGAGACCATGGCGACCTGCAGCGGCGTCGCGGTGACCTCGAACTGGCCGATGCCCGTGAGGGCCGTCTGCGGCTTGTCCATGCCGGACGGGTAGACGCTCTCGGAGGCCCGGACCGGCACATCGAGCTTCTCCTCGTTGAAGCCGAACTTCTCCGCCATCGCCCTGAGCTTGTCCTGGCCGAGGTCGGCGGCGACCTTCGCGAAGACGTTGTTGCAGGAGTACTGGAGTGCGGTGCGCAGCGTGGCGTTCTCGCACGGGGCCGAGGGGTTCTCGTTCGTCAGGACAGTGCTGGTGTTGGGCAGGGTGTACGGGTTGGGGCTGTCCGTGCGCTCGTCGACGGAGCTGTACAGACCGTCCTCCAGCGCCGCGGACGCCACCACCAGCTTGAACGTCGAACCCGGTGCCAGCGGCTGCCGCAGCGCACGGTTGACCAGCGGCTTGTCCTTGTCGTCGAGCAGCTTGTTCCAGGCGTCGCCGTCCGTCGTCCCGCTGATCGTCGACGGGTCGTACGACGGGGTGGAGACCACGCTCAGGATCCGCCCGGTCTCCGGGTCGATCGCGACCGCCGCGCCCTTGTCGTCGCCGAGCGCCTCGTACCCCGCCTTCTGCACATCGGGGTCGATCGTCGTCAGAACGTTGCCGGGGGAGGCCTGCTGGTTCGTCAGCACGTCCATCGGATTCTTCAGCCGGTCGTCGGTGCCGTCCAGCACATGGCTGTAGATCCCTTCGAGCTGAGTGGCACCGTACGCCTGCGAGCTGTAGCCGGTGACGGGTGCGTAGAGCTCGCCCTGCGTGTAGGTGCGCTTGTACGCGAGGTCGCTGTCCTCCGTCTTCTTCGATCCGGTGACCGGGTTTCCGGCCACGATGATGTCGCCGAGCGGCTGCGCGTACTGCGCGATGGTGTTCCGCCGGTTGTGTTCGTCGTCTGCGAGCGCTTCTGCCTGGTATGCCTGCAACCAGGTCGCCCGCAACAGCAGGGCGAGGATCAGGAGCAGACAGAAGACCGAGGTGTGCCTGATCGTTTTGTTCATCCCGTTGGGGGACGAGCGGGGTGCCGTGCGGTGTTCCCGGTTGTGCTGTTTCTCACCGATTTCTCATGATCGGTCCGTCCGTGCCGGGGTGGCCGGGACGGCCCGGGGCGCTGCCCCGGGTCACCCCGGCAGGGTGAACAGCAGCTCGTCGGTCTCCTCGCCGCGGGCGTGCGAGAAGCCGTGGTCCTTACCGGTGACGGCGAACCCGCACTTCTCCAGCACCCGGCGCGAACCGGTGTTGTCCGCCGCGGCCCGTGCGTGCAGCGGGCGTTCCGGGACGACGTCGAGCAGCGCCCGCAGTGCGGCCGTCGCGAGCCCGCGGCCCCAGTGCGCCCTGTCGATCCAGTAGGTGACCTGGCGATCGTCCGGCGGCCCGTACGCTCCGGTGTTGCCGACCACCTCACCGTCCACGACCACCGTCCGCATCACTATGGAGTCGTTGGCCAGGATCCATCGCCAGTGGGTGTCGAACGCGTGCCGGTCGGTGGGGTCCTCGCTCGTGAACGCGGCCGTCATGACCGACTCCGGGTCGGACATGAACGCGAAGAACAATGAGAGATCGCTGTCGCGAACCTCGCGCAGGGCGATGTGCATGATCAGAGCCTCCGGGTGGCGAGCGTCAGCCGGTCCCGCGCGTCGAACAGCGCGTCCTTCACCATCTGCTCGTGCGCGGGCGTGAGCCGGGCGACCGGAACGGAGCAGCTGATGGCGTCGCGGGCAGGGGTGCGGTACGGGATGGCGACGCCGAAGCAGCACAGCCCGAGGGTGTTCTCCTGGCGGTCCACCGCGTACCCCTGCTCGCGGATCAGGTGCAGCTCCTCGATGAGCTTCTCGCGGTCGGTGATGGTGCGCTCGGTCAGCGCGGGCAGCGTCTCGGGGAGCATCTCGCGGACCTGCTCGTCGCTGTGGGTGGCCAGCAGCGCTTTGCCGAGCGAGGTGGAGTGGGCGGGCAGCCGGCGGCCGACGCGGGTGAAGGGGCGCAGATGGTGCTGGGACTGCCGGGTGGCCAGGTACACCACGTTCGTCCCGTCGAGGCGGGCCAGGTGGATGGTCTCCGTCGTGTCGTCACAGAGCCGGTCCAGGGTCGGGCAGGCGGCCGCGACGACCTCGTCGCCGTCGATGTACGAGGTGCCGACCAGCAGGGCCCGTACACCGATCCCGTACCGCGTGCCTGTCGCGTCGGTCTCCACCCAGCCCAGCTCCACGAGGGTGCGCAGCAGCATGTAGAGGCTCGACTTGGGATAGCCGACGGCCTCCTGCACCGCCGCGAGGGAGTGCATGCCGGGCCGCCCGGCGAAGTATTCGAGCAGTTCCACCGTCCGCACCGCGGACTTGACCTGTGCTCCACCAGGCTCGGCAGCAGCCATCGCCCTACGCCCCTTCCAGCCCACTGACGAATCCTGCGACTTCTTGCCAACACTGAAGGTCCGGAAATAGAGTCGCTTTATATTCACGATGAGGAACTCTGTTCAGAATACCGAACAATGTCTGATGTGTGGCAGTGGAGCGGAAGGAATCACGGTGGCAGCAGCACCAGTCTGGAGCGTCGACCCCCGCACCGGGAACCCGCGTGAGCAGGTTGCGGTGGAGGCTACAGCGCAGGAAGTCGACCGTGCGGTCCGGGCCGCCCACGCGGTGCGCGACTCGCTCGCCGACCGCACCGTGCGCGCCGCCTTCCTGCGTACCGCGGCCGATCTGCTGACCGAGGCCGGGCAGCACGTCATCGAGGCCGCCGACGCGGAGACCGCACTCGGCCCGGCCCGCCTCACCGGCGAACTCGCCCGCACCGCAGGCCAGTTGCGGGCCTTCGCGGAGGTCGTCGACGAGGGCGCCTTCCTCGACATCCACATCGACCACGAGGACGCCACCAGGACCCCGCCCTGGCCCGACCTGCGCCGCTACAAGATCCCGCTCGGGGTCGTCGCCGTGTACGCGGCCAGCAACTTCCCGCTCGCCTTCTCCGTCCCCGGCGGCGACACCGCGAGCGCACTGGCCGCCGGCTGCCCGGTCGTCGTCAAGGCGCACCCCGACCACCCGGCCACCTCCGAACTGTGCGCCTCCGTACTGCGCCGGGCGGCGGCCCAGGTCGGACTGCCCGAGGACGTACTGATCCTGGTCCACGGCTTCGAGGCGGGCATCGAGCTGATCAAGCACCCGCTCGTCGCCGCCGCAGGCTTCACCGGCTCGGTACGCGGCGGCCGCGCCCTGTTCGACGCGGCGGCGGCCCGCCCCGCCCCCATCCCCTTCCACGGCGAGCTGGGCTCCCTCAACCCCGTCGTCGTCACCGAGGCGGCCGCCGCCGAGCGCGGCGAGCAGATCGGCGCCGGGCTCGGGGGCTCGATGACCATGGGCGCGGGCCAGTTCTGCACCAAGCCCGGCTTCGTCCTGGTCCCGGCCGGTGAGACCGGCGACCGGCTGCTGAAGTCCCTGACCGAGACGGTCAGCGACACCGAAGCCGGGGTCCTGCTCGACCACCGGATGCGCGACGCCTTCCTCGCAGGCGTACGGACACGGGCCGAACTCCCCGACGTGGAGGCCCCGGTCACCCCCGGCGCGGGCGGCGACCACACCGTCGCGGCCGGCTTCCTGACCGTACCGGCACACCTCCTCACCACCGAGGGCCCGCACGACGCGCTCCTGGAGGAGTGCTTCGGCCCCGTCACCGTCGTCGCCCGCTACGCCTGCGAGGACGAGATCACCGCCGTCCTCTCCCGGCTCCCCGGCAACCTCACCGCCACCCTCCAGACCGCCACGGACGGCGCCGACGCCGACGCCCCCGGACTCCTCGCGGCCCTCACCCCGCTGGCCGGCCGGGTCCTCGTCAACGGCTGGCCGACCGGCGTCGCCGTCGCCCCCGCCCAGCACCACGGCGGCCCCTACCCGGCCACCACCTCCACCTCCACCTCGGTCGGCGCCACCGCGATCGAACGCTGGCTGCGCCCCATCACCTACCAGACGACCCCCGAGGCCCTGCTCCCGCCGGAGCTCCGCGAGGACAACCCCCTGAACCTGCCCCGCCGAGTGGACGGCCGCCGCGCATGAGCCAGCGCCTTCCCGAACTCCCCTTTGAACTGCACCCGTTCGGCCCCGAGGGCGACTGGACGTACGAGGACGGCGCATTGACCGGCCGGGCGGGCGCCCGCCAGGACCGGTTCGTACCGCCGGGCGGCGACGACCTCGACTCCGTGAGCGACGCACCCCGCCTCCTCGGCCCCGCCCCCCGGGGCGACTTCCAGCTGATCGCCCGGGTGAAGGTCGGCTTCGCCGCGGCCTTCGATGCCGGGGTGCTCTATCTCCACGTCTCGGAACGGGAGTGGGCCAAGATCTGCCTGGAACTCTCCCCGGACCGTCCCACCATCTGCACGGTCGTCACCCGCGGCCACTCCGACGACGTCAACTCCTTCGTCGTGGACGGCGACAGCTGCTGGCTCCGCCTCAGCCGCACGGGCAACGCGTTCGCCTTCCACGCCTCGGCCGACGGCGAGAAGTGGACCTTCGTCCGCGTCTTCGCCCTCGGCGAGCCGGAGCAGGCGGCCGAGGCGTCGGTCGGCTTCCTGGTCCAGTCACCGACGGGCGAGGGCTGCGAGGCGGCCTTCGACCGGATCGTCTTCCGCACGACGGGAGTTGCCGACCTGCGCGACGGCAGCTGAACGCTCGGGCGCCTGCACCGTCACCCTCGCTCTCCGGTCCGGAGGGCGAGGGTGTTCGTTTGCGGGCGTCTGGTGGTTTGGCTCAGGCCCCGGCCGCGTACCGCACGAAGTGCGTCCAGCCGGTGGGGCCGAGTGTCAGGTGGGGGCGGGAGGTGTCCTTCGAGTCGCGGACGAGGATCGCGTGTTCGGTGGCAGCGATCTCCACACACTCGCCGCCGTCGCCGGCGCTGTAGCTGCTCTTGGACCAGTTGAGCCCAGGGGCCACGTTGCGTTCCGTGTTCATCGCTCTCCCAGCAACTTCTCAATCATCGCCAGGGACTCGTGGGGGCTGAGGGCCTGGCCGCGAACACTTCCGTATCGTGCGGCCAGGGTACGTACCTCCTCCGCGTCGGTGATCAGTCTGTTCACGCTCTGAACCTCAACGTAGGCGAGTTGCTGTCGTCCTTTGGGAGTGAGCAGGATGAATGGGCCCTCCAGCGCGGTGTGGTCTTCGCAGTCCATCGGAAGTACCTGGATTGTGGTGCTCCGCAGCCGCGCGAGGTGCTGCAAGTGCTTCAGTTGCCCTTGGCGTACGTCGCCTCCGCCCACGGACCTGCGGAGCACGGACTCGTCAATAACTGCGCTGACCATGGGAGATGGCCACGCGGTAAAAACTTCTTGACGCGCGAGCCGGGCAGTGACGCGCTGCTCGATCGTGGCTTCGTCGAGCGGGGGCTGACGCGACATAAAAGTCGTCCTCGCGTAGGCCTCCGTTTGCAGAAGTCCAGGGAAGGTCAGCGTGCTGAAGAAGTTGATCTCGACCGCGTCCGCCTCCAACTTCGCATAATTCCGGAACCACGCCGGATGCCTCACCCGCGCCCGTGCCTTCGCCCGTGCCACGTCCTCCTTCGCCGCCCGCAGCAGTCCGCCCGCCTCCAGCAGGTCGTCCGCCGCGTCCAGGAATTCCGGCTGCGGTGTCCTGCGCCCCCGTTCCAGCGACCGGATCAGGTCCTCGCTGTACCCAAGCCGGTCGCCCAACTCCCGCTGGGTGAGGCAGGCTCGCTCCCGCAACAGCCGGACCTGGCGGCCGATCACGCGGAACAGGTCTGCGGCCTCCTCCGAGTCGTCGTCGCCACCGATCGCACCGTCCAGCTCCATTGCTGCCCGCTTTCGTTCCATGGGCCGACCGCGTGCGCCGTCACGTCACGGCGGACAACCGGTACCGGTCGCCGTGCGTACCGGTACGCGCACGCTACGTACCGCTGTCGTTGCTGGTCAGCGTACGGTCACTTGGCCACGCTGAGTGGCGTGACGAGTGAATCCGTACAGATCGAAACTCCCCAACAGCCGACCCCCGCACAACAGTTCACCCAACTGTTCAGTGCGACCCGCCGTGGAGCCCGCCTGGCCCGGCTGCTCGCCGTGGAGCAGTTGGTGGCATGGGGCTGGCCGCGCGACGGCGAGCGCACCGACGCGGTCGCGCTCGTCGTCGCCGAACTGGCGGCGAACGCGGTCATGCATGGGCGGCTGGACGGGCGGGGATTTCGCCTCGGGCTCGCCCTCCTCCCGAGCGGACGGCTGCGGATCGAGGTCACGGATCCGTGCGGCGAACGCCTCCCCTCCGCGTCCCGGGAAGCCGTTGAAGGAGGCCGGGGGCTGGTCATCGTCGATGCCCTTGCGGCGGACTGGGGCGTACATCCGTACCCGCCGTCGGGCAAGACGGTCTGGGCAGAGGTCTCCGCGATGCGAGCGGGCGTCGGGCGGCCCCCCTGCTGGTGATTGCCTCGGGCACCGCCGCAAGTGAAACGTGCGGGCTAATACGCGGTGGTGAGTTCCCAGAACCGGAAGACAGTCGATGTGTCCAGGCATTTCTGCAGGCCCCGGACGTTCTCGCGGGCGACTGCGTACTGTGTGCCCTGCCAGAGCGGCAGGAGCGGCAGCTCGCGCGCCACGATGTCCTGCAACTTGATGAAATTCTGCCGGGTGTTCGCGCGGTCGGTCATGGACGAGGTCTGCGGGATGATCCGTTCGGTTATCTCACTGTTCTCGTAATTGTTCGACAGGACGTTGCCCTTGCCGAAGAAAGGCTGGGTGAAATTGTCGGGGTCGGGATAGTCCGGCACCCAGCCCTTGACATAGACGCCGTACTTGCCGTCGGCGATGTCCTTCTCGTACTGGTCGAACGGGACGGTTTTCATCCTGGCGTCGAAGAGTCCGCTCTTGTTCAGCTGATCGGCGATGGCCCGCAGTTCGTCGTCGGTAGCGGGTCCGTAACGACTCGGGGTGGACCAGAGAGTGAGTCGCACCTTGCTGGTGATACCGGCGTCCCTCAGGACATTCCTCGCCTTTCGCGGCTGCGCGCCGTCGCCGTACATGTCGAAGAAGGAGGTGCCGTGGCCGGTGATGCCGACCGGGACGACCGAGTAGAGCGGCGTCGCCGTGGACTGGTAGACCTCGCTCAACAGGGAGTTGCGGTCGACCAGATATGCGATGGCCTTGCGCACGGCGAGCTTGCCGACCACGGGATCGGCCATATTGAAGACCATGTGCTGGACCTCGGCGCTGCTCCCCTGGACTACGTCGATGCCGTCCTTCCCCGCGGTGGGCGAGGTGTCCAGGGCGGCTATCGCCTTGGCGGTGAGGCCACGGTATGCGATGTCGACCTCACCCTTCTCCAGGGAGGACTTGAGGGCCTGCTGGTCGCCCTGGAAGAGTTTCAGTGTCACGCCGGAGTTCTTCACCTCAGCGGTTCCGTGATAGCCGGAGTAGACCGAGAAGACCGCCTTCGACTTGTCGATGGAGTCCAGCTGGTAGGGGCCGGAACCAACCGTCTTGCCACCCTTGAGCAGCCTGTTCTTGGGATAGACATGACGGTCCACGATGGAACCGGCACCCGATGCGATCTTGCTGGGAAATATCGCATCGGGCACCTTGAGGTGGAAGACGACGGTCTTCTCGCTCGGGGTGCTGATCGACGAGATGGTGGAGAGGAGCGGCGCCGGGCCCGCCGGGTCGTTGATTCCGATCGCCCGGTCGAAGGAGTATTTGACGTCCGCCGATGTGAGGCTGTTGCCGTTGCTGAACTTCAACCCGTCGCGCAGGGTGCAGGTGTAGGTCTTGCTGCCGTCCGAGAAATGGCACTCCTCGGCGGCCTCCGGCACAGGGGTGGAACTCCCGGGCGGGAAGCTCAACAGGGACTGGAAGACGTTGTTGAACAGCAGCCAGGACCCCGGGTCGTACCCCGCGGCCGGATCCGTCGCGAGGATGCCGTCGGACATCCCGACGACCATCTGCTCCTTGGACCCGAAGGGCCAGATCTGGTGCTGGGAGCCGCAACCCGTCAGCAACACCACTGCCAATCCACCGGCGATCAGGGTGCTCGACCGCCTCGTACGAACCTTCACAGAACGTGCCTCATACTCTCGGCCGGCCGCATTGGGGGGTGTCCCCGGACAACCGGATCGGATCAGGAAGTACTGCGAACGCCGCGGCCGTCCGGCGTTGTCAGCCCTGCCGGCCGCGGTGGTGCGGATCACGGCCTGCCTGGACTCGGTGTTCACCAGGAATTCCATGCATGGTGACTGGCTGCCAATTTTCCAGTCGGTGAACGAAAGAGGGCAGGTCATGGTCGGTCTCGTGGTGCCGCAAACAATCTAGTGGTACGCCGCACCGCGCGATGGCACATCGTGCGCCAAAAATTCCCGCCGGCAGCCGGTGCTGTTGGCCTGTTATGCCTGGTATCCGACCGTGGTGGTCGAGCTGACCGGCCCGGCCGTCATCCCCGCCCAACTGTTCGGCGAACAGGCCCCGGGGGAGCAGTAGGCGGGCCCCATGGCGGCACTGCGGGCCACTCGCCCGGGAGTCATGGCTGCCACCAGCTCCGGACAGCCATCACGTTCCATCGCCGCACCGAAGCGGCCGAAAATCGATGGATTATCCACGGAACATGTGTGCTGCTCAGGTCCGTACGGCCGGCGGGGGCGTACGCCAGCTCCTCGTGGCCCCAGTCGCGGGCACCGTACGGCGGGTTGCGCAGAACGGCTTCGGCGGTGAGGCCGGGGAAGGCGTCGGAGCGGTGCATTTTCTGCTGCTCGAATAGCTCACCGAGCTCGGCGCAGCCGAGCCCACAGCAGCCGCCGTCACCATCACCGCAGCCATCGACGGATACCTGCTCCAGCGAGCGCTCGACCCGTCCCTCGAACCAGGCCCCCTGATCGACGGACTGGCCGGCCTCGTGCGACCACCGGCCCAGAGGCAATAGAGGCCTGCCACGCTGCCTTGGCCGGGGAATGAGGGCGTCCGTTCCCGTGTTGTGCACGGCAGCGGAGGGTGCCTCCGTGTTGCCCGAGCCGTTCGTACGAGTACACGGAGAGAAGGAGAGACATGCGCGTCGAGATCTGGAGCGACATCGCCTGCCCCTGGTGCTACATAGGCAAGGCCCGCTTCGAGAAGGGCCTGGCGGGGTTCGCCCACCGCGACGAGGTCGAGGTCGTACACCGGTCCTTCGAGCTCGACCCCACGCATGCCAAGGATGACACCGTGCAGGTGATCGACATGCTGGCGCGGAAGTACGGGCGCACCCGCGAAGAGGCGCAGGCCATGGAGGCGAACGTCGCGGCCAACGCGCAGGCCGAGGGGCTCGGCTACCTCACCGAGGGCCGCGACCACGGCAACACCTTCGACATCCACCGGCTGCTCCACCTGGCCAAGGCCCGCGGCCGCCAGGACGAGCTGCTGGGCCTCGCCTACCGGGCGAACTTCGCCGAGGAGCGGTCCGTCTTCGACGCTGACGTGCTGATCGAGCTGGCCGTCGAGGCCGGGCTCGACGCCGGCGAGGCGCGCGCCGTCCTCGCCGACGCGGAGGCGTACGCCGCCGAGGTGCGGGCCGATGAGCGCGAGGCGTCCGAGCTGGGGGCCAACGCGGTGCCGTTCTTCGTCTTCGACCGGCGGTACGGGATCTCCGGCGGCCAGCCCGCCGAGGTCTTCGCCCAGGCGCTCGAACAGGCGTGGAAGGACCGGCCGCTGACCGCGATCGGCGGGGACGCCGCGGTGTGCGACGCCGACGGTGCCTGCGAGGTCCCGCAGACCGGCGGTGAGGCCTGAGAGTCTGCCGGGTGGCCTCTGACCGGGGCGGACGAAGGTCACCCGACAGGCTCTGAGTCCGCAGACCGGCGGTACTTGTCCGAGCTGCCCGGGCGCGTGTTCCCGTCCGAAGGGGCACTGCCGGCCTCGCCGAACGCATCTTCGTGCATACGGTGTTACAAAGGGCAATGTGGCGACACGTTTCGGCCGATTCCGGAACGCACCGGTTCGGTCACTCACGGGCAAATACCCCCAGAGCCTTGCAGGGCAGGTCTTCGCCTTGCAGGTGGCTGTGGTGGTGCTGCTCGTGACGGCCGCGGTGCTGGCGCTCGTACTGCAGTCCCAGCGCGACAGCAACGCGGAGGCCAGACACCGATCGGTCGCCGTCGCGCAGACGTTCGCGCACGCACCTGGTGTCCTGGCCGCGCTGAAGACCCCTGATCCTTCCAAGGTGCTCCAGCCGCTCACCGAGGCCGGGCGGAAGGCGGTCGGCGTCGACTTCATCGTGGTGACGGATACACACGGGATCCGCTACACACATCCCCGGCCGGAGCTGATCGGCAAGAAGGTCGTCGCCACCATCGGGCCGGCGCTGGCCGGCCATGTGTACGTCGAGAGCGTCAAGGACCCGCTCGGCCACGAGGTGCAGGCGACCGCTCCCATCTTCGATCACGGGCACAAGGTCGTGGGTCTGGTGGTTGCGGGTATGAAGGTCGAGAAAGTGACCGGTGCGGTGTCCCGGCAGATTCCGATCATCCTTGTCGCGGGGGCGGTGGCGCTCTCCATGGCGACGGC
>NZ_JBIRGM010000012.1:0-166997 GCF_044328025.1 Streptomyces sp. NPDC018000 | reverse complement strand
CGTGACGAAGTACCGGCGCGGAGTCTTCAACGACGAGATGCTGACACGCTGCGAAGAGATCACGCGCAAGGTGTGCGAGGACTTCGAGGCGGAACTGAAAAAGTTCAACGGCGAACGCGATCACGTCCACCTCCAGATCGACTACCCGCCCAAGGTCGCCGTCTCCGAACTGGTCAACAGTCTCAAGGGCGTCTCCGCCCGCCGGATACGCCAGGAATTCACCGGCCACATCAACCGCGCCATCACGCACGGACACCTGTGGTCGCCCTCGTACTTCTCGGCATCCTGCGGCGGAGCACCGCCGGCGAACGTCCGTGAGTACATCGAGCAGCAAAAAAACCCGCTCTGAAGTGCGGGTCAGAGCAACCCTGAGACGCATTCATCCCCGGCGTGAACACCGGGTCCTTCTGCAAGAATCCCGGTAAAATGCCGGAGAAGCATCGATCGGCGACACCGAAGGAGAGAGAAGGAGATAAAGGAAATGTGAGATCGCAACCGCTCCGCTCCAGGTCAGGGGCGCAGCACATGCGATGTGCCATGTGGCCGCAGATTCTCGCTCGACGCAGAACAGGTCTTGGCGCGCAAGCGGATCCGACAGGCGTTGAATTTCCGGCCGCGTGAATCCCGCCGCAGCCCGACCGGGTCTGTCCGCCAGGATCTTCACCTTCGCGCAGCGGAGCTGCCCGGCAGCACCTGCTCCCCCCGGAACCCGGATGTCTCACGGGTGATTCCTCACAGGGTGACGACGGTGACCTCGGTCGCCTTCACGCTGGTCCACACGGCCGTCCCCTCGCTGAGACCCAGCTCGGTCGCCGCCTCGGGGGTGATCTCGGCGACCAGATCCGGAGCCTCGTCGGAGGCGATCAGCACCCGGAGCCGGCTGCCCACGGCGGTGAGCTCACGGACCGTTCCGGGCCAGACGTTGCGGGGGCTGCCGCCGGGCCTGTCGTGGTACACGGAGACGGCCTCCGGCGCGACGACCGCGAGGGCTGCCGTCCCCTCGGCGAGGGAGTCCGCGACGACAAGTCGGCCGCCGTCGGTGAGGGCGAGGGTGCCGTCGGGGGCTGCGGTACCGGGCCAGGCGTTGCGGCCGAGCATCCGGGCGACCCACGGCGAGCGCGGATGCCGGGTCACCTCGGCAGGTACCGCGTACTGGAGGGCGCGGCCTTCATCGAGTACGAGTACCCGATCGGCCAGTGAAACCGCCTCGACCGGGTCATGGGTGACGATCAGACAGACGCCGCCGAATCCGGCGAGATGGGTACGCAAGGTGTGCCGGACATGGGCGCGGGTGGTCTGGTCGAGGGCGGCGAGCGGCTCGTCGAGCAGCAGCAGCCAGGGGCTGGCGGCAAGGGCCCGGGCCAGGGCCACACGCTGGGCCTGGCCGCCGGAGAGCTGGGCGGGCCTGCGGTGGGCGAGATGGCCGACTCCCAGCCGGTCGAGCCACTGCTGCGCCTCGCGGCGGGCCTCGGCTCTGGGGACGCCGTGGGCACGGAGCCCGTACGCCGTGTTCGTCAGTGCGTTCAGATGCGGGAAGAGCGCACCGTTCTGCGGCACCCAGGCCACCTGCCGGCGGTGCGGGGGCAACGCGGTGACGTCGGTGTCGCCGAGGCGCAGTCGGGCCCGGGCGCGCGGGGTCAGGCCGAGAAGGGCGCGCAGCAGGGTCGTCTTGCCCGCGCCATTGGGTCCGACGACGGCGATCGTGGTGCCTGGCGCCGCGTCGAGAGTCAGCCGGTTGAAGCCGGTGACCTCGGCATGCAGCGACCGGCGCTCCTCCAGAACCGGGGGTATGTCATCGCTCCGTCGGGCGGCCGGGGGTCCTGCTGTGTCCGTACCGTCCCTGCCGTCCCTGCCGTCCCGGCCGTCGATGTCGTCGGCCGCGGGCTCGGGGCCGCGTGGGCGGTCGCGCGGCGCTCCGGTCCAGCGCCCGCGCAGAGCGATGAGTACGGCCATGGCGATGGCGAGCAGCAGGAGCGATACGGAGGTGGCGGCCTCCGGGGAGTCCTGGAGCAGCAGGTAGACCTGGAGGGGCAGCGTCTGGGTGGTGCCCGGCAGGTTGCCCGCGAAGGTGATGGTCGCACCGAACTCGCCGAGCGCACGCGCCCAGGTGAGTGCGGCACCGGCGGCGAGACCGGGGGCGACCATCGGGAGGGTGACCGTGAAGAACACCCGGGCCGGTGAGGCCCCCAGGGAGGCGGCGGTCTCCTCGTACGAGGGGCGCAGGCCGGCCAGTGCTCCTTCGAGGCTGATGACGAGGAACGGCATCGCGACAAAGGTCGCCGCGACCACCGCGCCCGAGGTGTGGAACGGCAACGTGATCCCGAAGGTGTCCTCCAGCCAGGGTCCGAGCAGACCCCGGCGACCGAAGCAGAGGAGCAGCGCCACGCCTCCGACGGTGGGCGGCAGCACCATCGGCAGGAGGACCAGCGAGCGGACGAGCGCCTTGCCGGGGAAGTCGACCCGCGCCAGCAGCCAGGCCAGTGGCACCCCGAGCAGGAGTGAGAGGCCCAGGGCCCAGAACGAGACGAGCAGCGACAGCCTGAGCGCCTGCGTGACATCGGGGCTGGTCAGATGGGTGCCCAGGTCGGCCCAGGAGGTACGGGCCAGGATGCTGATCAACGGCATCAGCAGGAACGCGACGGCGAGCAGCGCGGGGAGCGCCAGGGCGACAGGGGTGCGCGCGCCGGGCACACGGCTGCGGAGGGCTCTCATCGGAGGTTCCCGGGATCGGTCGGTATGTGCAGGACTGGCTCAGTCGCAGGGGCTGCCCCGGTTCCCGGCCCGGGCAGCTCCTGCGGTGCGTACGGCATGCCGGCTACGGCTGCTGGAAGCCTGCGGCCTGCAGGATCTTCTGCGCCTGTGGGGTGCTCAGCCACTTCACGAACGCCGTGGCGGCCTCGGCGTTCTTGGACTGCCGCAGCGTCGCCGCCGGGTAGGAGGCGACGGCGTTCTGCGCGTCGGGGATGTCGACGGCGTCGACCTTGTCGGTGGCCGTGGCGGCGTCCGTCCTGTAGACGATGCCCGCATCGGCCTCGCCCAGCTCGACCTTGGTGAGGACGGCGCGGACGTTGGGCTCCTGGGAGACCGGCTCGACGGTGAGCTTCTGGGCGTCGAGGACCTGCTTGCTGTAGCGGCCGACCGGAACCTCGGGTGCGGCCAGGACCACCTTGAGCTCGGGGTCGGTCAGGTCCTTCAGGTTCGCGATCTTCTCCGGGTTGCCCTCCCCGGTGGCGATGACGAGGCGGTTCTTGGCGATGACGGTGGGGGTACCGGTGTCGGACTTCAGCCCGTCCATCGTCCTGGTGTCTGCGGTGACCAGGACGTCGGCGGGCGCGCCCTGCTTCACCTGGGCAGCGAGTTCCTGGGACCCCGCGAAGGAGAACGCCACCTTCGTACCCGGGTGCTCCTTCTCGTACGCGGCGCCCGCGGTCTTGAACACATCGGTCAGAGAGGCCGCGGCCAGCACCGTCAGCCGGCCCTCGGGGGCGCCGGACGGCGCCGCGGACCTTCCGGCGGAGTCCTTCTTGTTGTCGTCACCGTTGCCGCAGGCGGCGAGCGGGAACAGCAGTGCGGCGGTCACGACCGCGGCAGCGGCTCGGCGTCTGGTGAGGGTGGTCGTCATGTTGCCGGGGACTCCTTGGATCTGATGCGCGTCGCAGGTGGTGCGTGATCAGGCGCGGTCGATGTGCACGTTGGTGGACTTCACACGAGCGGTGGCCTGCATGCCGACCTCCAGGCCGAGTTCCTCGACTGCCTCCCGGGTGAGCAGCGACACCAGCCGGTGCGGGCCTGCCTGGATCTCGACCTGGGCCACGACATCGCCGAGCTTCACTCCCGTGACGATGCCCGGGAAGGCGTTACGGGCCGACGTGTACGAGGTCTCGTCCTCGCCTCCCGCGTCCTGGCCGATCTCGATGGAGAAAGCGGCCAGATCACGGCCGTCGATGAGCCTGCGGCCGCCTTCGTCACGGTGGGTCGCGACCCTTCCGGCGTCCGCCCAGCGGCGGGCCGTGTCGGGGCTGACCCCCAGCAGACGCGCGGCCTGCCCGATTGTGTAGGACTGCATATGCGACAAGATATTCGGATTACCATCGCAGCTGCAATCCATTCAGCAGATCCGTGAAGCAAATGCCAGGCGTTACGGAGGAAGCACCGAGCCACGGACGCAGGTCGGTTACGCGACTGTGCGTGAAGGATCAAGCGCGTTCGGAGAGGGCAAGGTCACAGACGGAGCCCCTGCTGCTCGTCCTGGACCTGACCTAGCATCTGGGCATGACGGTCCTGCCTGCCGACGGGCTTTCGTTGGCCGCCGAATTCCCTCACCCCGCCCATGAGCAGTGGCAAAGCCTTGTTGAAGGCGTGCTCCGCAAGTCGGGCAAGGATGTTGCGGGTTCGGCCGCCGAGGAAGCGCTGTCCACCACGGTGGAGGACGGGCTCATCACCCGCCCCCTCTACACCTCGCGCGACAGCGCGCCCGATGCCGGATATCCGGGCTTCGCCCCCTTCACCCGCGGCGGCAAGGCCGAGGGCAATGCGGCGGGTGGCTGGGACGTACGGCAGCGGCACACCCTGTCGGATCCCGCTCGCCTCAACGAGGCGGTGCTCGCCGATCTGGAGAACGGTGTCACCTCGCTGTGGCTGACCGTGGGCGGTACCGGCGGCCTTCCGGTGTCCGCTCTGGCGGGGGCGCTGGACGGCGTCTATCTCGATCTGGCTCCCGTGGTGCTGGACGCCGGCAGCGAATTCGACGCCGCGGCGAGGGAGTTGCTGCGGCTCTACGCGGAGCGGGGCGTCGGCGCGAAGACCGCGCGCGGCAACCTCGGCGCCGACCCGCTCGGGCATGCCGCCCGCAGCGGCGCCGAACCCGGCCTGGCGGCGGCGGTCCACTGGGCACAGCGATGCGCGCAGGAGTACCCCGGGCTGCGGGCCCTGACCGTCGACGCGCTGCCCTACCACGAGGCCGGCAGCTCGGCCGCCGAGGAGCTGGGCGCTTCGCTGGCGACCGGTGTCGCCTATCTCCGGGCGCTGACGGAGGCCGGCCTCTCCGTCGAAGAGGCCTGCGCGCAGCTGGAGTTCCGGTACGCGGCCACGGTCGATCAGTTCCTGACCATCGCCAAGCTGCGGGCCGCCCGGCGGCTGTGGGCCCGGGTGGCCGAGGTGTGCGGGGCCGGCGACGCCGGGGCGCAGCGCCAGCACGCGGTGACGTCCTCGGTGATGATGACGCGGCGCGACCCTTGGGTGAACATGCTGCGGACGACGCTGGCATGTCTGGGCGCGGGTGTGGGCGGGGCCGACTCCGTCACCGTGCTGCCGTTCGATCACGCCCTGGGTCTGCCGGACGCGTTCGCCCGGCGTATCGCCCGTAATACCTCGACGATCCTGCTGGAGGAGTCGCATCTGGCCCGGGTGATCGACCCGGCGGGCGGTTCCTGGTACGTGGAGCGGCTCACCGCCGAACTCGCCGACGCCGCCTGGGCGTTCTTCCGGGAGATCGAGCGGTCGGGCGGCCAGGCGGCCGCCCTTCGCTCGGGAATGATCGGCGAGCGTCTGGCGGCCACCTGGGCGGCACGCAGCAAGGATCTGACGCGACGCAAGGAGCCGGTCACCGGAGTCAGCGAGTTCCCGCAGCTGGCGGAGCGCCCGGTGGAGCGCGAGGCGGCCCCCGCCGAGGTGTCCGTCACGGCATCGGGCGGTCTGCCCAGGGTCCGTCGTGATGAGGCGTTCGAGGTGCTGCGCGCCCGGTCGGACGCGCATCTCGCAGCGACCGGGAACCGGCCGCGGGTGTTCCTCGCCGCGCTCGGCCCGGCCGCGGCCCACACCGCGCGGGCGTCGTTCGCCTCGAACCTGTTCCAGGCGGGCGGGATCGAACCGGTCCACGACCCGGTCTCGGTCGACGCGGCAACGGCCGCCGACGCGTTCAGGGCCAGTGGGGCCACCGTGGCGTGCCTCTGCTCGAGTGACACGCTCTACGCCGAGCAGGCCGGGGCGGTCGCCGAGGCGCTGGGCTCGGCCGGCGCCCAGCGGGTGTTCCTCGCGGGCCGGCCCGGCGAGTACGCCGGTGTCGACGCGTACGTCTTCGCGGGCTCCGATGTGGTGGCCGTGCTCTCTTCCCTTCTCGACCGTATGGGTGTGGCGTAATGCGTATCCCTGACTTCTCCGACATCGAGCTCGGACCGGGCGGCGCCGCCGAGGTGTCCGAGGACCAGTGGCGCGCCTCGGTGAAAGAGTCCTCCGGAAGTTCCGACGGCGATCTGCTGTGGGAGACCCCGGAAGGCATCACGGTCAAGCCGCTGTACACCGGGCGCGACCTGGAGGGGCTCGACTTCCTCGGCACGTATCCGGGCATGGCCCCCTATCTGCGGGGCCCGTACCCGACGATGTACGTCAACCAGCCCTGGACGATCAGGCAGTACGCCGGGTTCTCCACCGCCGAGGAGTCCAACGCCTTCTACCGCCGCAACCTCGCAGCCGGGCAGAAGGGCCTCTCTGTCGCCTTCGACCTGCCGACCCACCGCGGCTACGACAGCGACCACCCGCGGGTGACCGGCGACGTCGGCATGGCGGGCGTGGCGATCGACTCGATCTACGACATGCGTCAGCTCTTCGACGGCATCCCGCTGGACAGGATGTCGGTGTCGATGACGATGAACGGCGCGGTGCTCCCCGTCCTCGCGCTGTACATCGTGGCGGCCGAGGAGCAGGGCGTCGGGCCCGAGAAGCTGGCCGGGACCATTCAGAACGACATTCTGAAAGAGTTCATGGTCCGCAACACCTACATCTATCCGCCGAAGCCCTCGATGCGGATCATCTCCGACATTTTCGCGTACACCTCGCAGAAGATGCCGCGCTACAACTCGATCTCCATCTCCGGCTATCACATCCAGGAGGCGGGTGCGACGGCCGATCTGGAGCTGGCGTACACCCTCGCGGACGGGGTGGAGTATCTGCGGGCCGGGCGGGACGCCGGGCTGGACGTGGACGCGTTCGCACCGCGGCTTTCGTTCTTCTGGGCGATCGGCATGAACTTCTTCATGGAGATCGCGAAGTTGCGGGCGGCCCGGCTGCTCTGGGCCAAGCTGGTCAAGGAGTTCGAGCCGAAGAACGCCAAGTCGCTGTCCCTGCGCACCCATTCGCAGACGTCGGGATGGTCGCTGACCGCACAGGACGTGTTCAACAACGTCACCCGGACCTGTGTGGAGGCGATGGCCGCCACCCAGGGGCACACCCAGTCGCTGCACACCAACGCGCTCGACGAGGCCCTCGCCCTGCCGACGGACTTCTCGGCGCGGATCGCCCGGAACACCCAGCTGCTGCTCCAGCAGGAGTCGGGCACCGGCCGGGTCATCGATCCGTGGGGCGGCAGCGCCTACGTGGAGCGGCTGACGTACGACCTGGCGCGCCGGGCCTGGCAGCACATCGAGGAGGTCGAGGCAGCGGGCGGCATGGCGCAGGCCATCGATGCGGGTATCCCGAAACTCCGGGTGGAGGAGGCCGCGGCCCGCACCCAGGCGCGTATCGACTCCGGGCGCCAGCCGGTGATCGGGGTCAACAAGTACCGGGTGGAGACCGACGAGCAGATCGATGTGCTCAAGGTCGACAACTCCTCGGTGCGCACCCAGCAGATCGAGAAGCTGCGCCGGCTGCGCGAGGAGCGCGACGAGTCGGCGTGCCAGGCCGCGCTGCGGGCGCTGACGGCGGCGGCCGAGCGGGCCCCCGGCCCCGGTCTCGAAGGCAATCTGCTGGCGCTCGCCGTCGACGCGGCACGCGCGATGGCGACCGTGGGCGAGATCTCGGACGCCCTGGAGAAGGTGTACGGGAGGCATGCGGGCCAGATCCGTACGATCTCCGGTGTGTACCGCAACGAGGCAGGTGAATCCCCTTCCGTGGACCGGACCCGGGCCCTGGTGGACCAGTTCGAGGAGGCCGAGGGGCGCCGTCCGCGCATCCTGGTCGCCAAGATGGGGCAGGACGGCCACGACCGTGGCCAGAAGGTGATCTCGACGGCCTTCGCCGACCTGGGCTTCGACGTAGACGTCGGCCCGCTGTTCCAGACGCCGGCCGAGGTGGCACGGCAGGCGGTGGAGGCGGACGTGCACATCGTGGGCGTCTCCTCGCTGGCCGCCGGGCATCTGACGCTCGTACCGGCGCTCCGCGAGGAGCTGGCCGCCGAGGGCCGCGACGACATCATGATCGTGGTGGGCGGGGTGATTCCGCCGCAGGACGTCGAGGCCCTGCACGAGGCGGGGGCGACGGCGGTGTTCCCGCCCGGCACCGTGATTCCGGATGCCGCGTACGACCTGGTGACGCGGCTCGGTGCCGCGCTCGGCCACGAGCTGTGAGCCGCTGACCCGATGCCTACGAAGATCGACATCGACGGCTATGCGAAGGGGGTACTCGACGGGAAGCGGGCGTACATCGCGCGCGCGATCACCCTCGTCGAGTCCACCCGCCCCGACCACCGGGTGCTGGCCCAGCGGTTGCTGCGCGAGTTGCTGCCGCACTCCGGCAACGCCCGGCGGATCGGCATCAGCGGCGTGCCCGGGGTCGGGAAGTCCACCTTCATCGACGCGCTCGGCACGATGCTCACCGGGCTCGGTCACCGGGTCGCGGTGCTGGCCGTCGATCCCTCCTCCAGCCGCACCGGCGGCTCCATCCTGGGCGACAAGACCAGGATGGAGCGGCTCGCGGTGGACCCGGCGGCATTCGTGCGCCCCTCCCCGACCGCCGGGACGCTCGGCGGGGTGGCCAAGGCGACCCGCGAGTCCGTCGTGGTAATGGAGGCCGCGGGATACGACGTGGTGCTGGTGGAGACGGTCGGCGTCGGCCAGTCGGAGACGGCAGTGGCCAATATGGTCGACACCTTTCTGCTGCTGACGCTGGCCCGCACCGGCGATCAGCTCCAGGGCATCAAGAAGGGCGTCCTGGAACTGGCGGACGCCATCGCGGTCAACAAGGCGGACGGCCCGCACGAACGCGACGCACGAGCAGCCGCGCGCGAACTGGCAGGCGCGCTGCGGCTGATGCACCCGGTCGACGCGGCCTGGACGCCTCCGGTCCTCACCTGCAGCGCCCGGGAGTCGACCGGTCTCGACACGCTGTGGGAGCGGCTGGAGCAGCACCGTGCGCTGCTCGAATCGACCTGCCGGCTCGCCGCGAAACGGCGTGAACAGCAGGTCGACTGGACCTGGACGATGGTGCGGGACGAACTGCTGGAGGGTCTGCGCGCCCATCCGCAGGTGCGCGCGCTCACCCCGGGACTGGAACAGCGGGTAAGGGACGGCGAGCTGACGGCCACGCTGGCGGCCGAGCAGATCCTTGGGGCGTTCCGGGGCACGGTCCCGGCGGCGCAGGACGGTGGCCCTGCGGGCTGACGGGCGCCGGTCCGGCGACCGGGTTCAGAGCTCGAGCCGGCACCCGCAGACGGCGCTCGAAACGCTGCTGGACCGGACCGGCACACTCCGGAGAACGCGGGCGTTCGCCGCACGGTCCACCGCACCGTCCCGGATGCCTGAACCTGTCCGCGCTGTGCCGGACGGCGCAATAGCATGGACCGCCCTCGCATGATCCGTCCCTCACGAGCACAGGGAGAGCAGGCACATGGAATTCCGCCGACTCGGCCGCAGCGGTCTGACCATCAGTGAGATCGCCTACGGAAATTGGCTCACCCACGGCTCCCAGGTGGAGGAGGACACAGCGATCGCCTGTATCCGCGCCGCCCTCGACGCCGGAATCACCACCTTCGACACGGCGGACGTCTATGCCGAGACACGGGCCGAAGCCGTCCTGGGCCGGGCGCTCAAGAACGAGCGCCGCCAAGGACTCGAGGTGTTCACCAAGGTCTACTTCCCGACCGGTCCCGGGCACAACGACCGGGGGCTCGGCCGCAAGCACATCATGGAGTCCATCGACAACTCGCTGCGCCGCCTGCAGACGGATTACGTGGATCTCTACCAGGCGCACCGCTACGACCACTCGACCCCGCTGGAAGAGACCATGGAGGCGTTCGCCGACGTCGTCCGCTCCGGCAAGGCCCTCTACATCGGCGTTTCGGAATGGACGGCCGACCAGCTCCACGCCGCACATGGGCTGGCCCGCGAACTGCAGGTGCCACTGATCTCCAACCAGCCGCAGTACTCGGCGCTTTGGCGGGTCATCGAAAGTGAAGTAGTGCCCGCGTCCGAGGAGTTGGGCATCGGTCAGATCGTCTGGTCACCGATCGCTCAGGGCGCCCTCACGGGCAAGTACAGGCCCGGTGCCCCGCTCCCGGCCGGCAGTCGGGCAACGGACGAAAAGGGCGGCGCGAGCATGGTCGCCGGCTGGCTCCGTGACGACGTGCTGGAGCGTGTCCAGCGGCTGCGGCCGCTCGCCGACCAGGCCGGTCTGAGTCTTGCCCAGCTCGCGGTCGCCTGGGTGCTGCAGAACTCCAATGTCTCCGCCGCGATCATCGGCGCCTCCCGGCCCGAGCAGGTGACGGAGAACGTCGGGGCGGCGGGCGTGACTCTCGACGCGGAGCTGCTGAAGGGCATCGACGACATCCTGGACCCGGTGGTGGAGCGGGACCCGGGGCTGACGGCAGGGCACGAGAGCAACAGCTGATTCGGCCCGCACGTGTGGGGCAGGGCCCGCCGGAACACCGGCCCCTGCCCACACCTCGGATCCGCACCGGCCGGGGGAATGCGACCCGGTGCGAGGCCGGAGTTCCGAGGTCAGGTGCCGGTGTGCAACGAGGCCGTTTGCTCGCGGACCTGCGCGGGCGTGAGGTAGGCGTCCGTGTACTCGAAGTCGCGTAGCGTGCCCGGCTTGCGGGCCTGGAATCCGGTGCGTACGAAATCGTCACCGGCGATGGCGTTGAGCAGCCAGTTCGTCATGACCCGTGCCTTGGCCACATTGGTCCGCAGTGCCGACCAGTGGTAGCCACGGGCGACGGCCTGCGCGGTGATGCCGTGCATCTCGATGCCGATCGGCTTGGATACCGCGTCCTTGCCGCCGAGGTCCACGACAAGACCGAGATCCTTGTGGACGTACGGCTTCAACGGCTGGTGCCGCAGCGTGGCGATGAGGTTGCCGGCGAGCCTGCGGCCCTGGCGCATGGCGTGCTGCGCGGTGGGCGGGCAGACCGCGCCGTCACCCTTGCTCAGGTCCGGTACGGCCGCGGCGTCGCCGAGCGCGAAGACTCCGTCGAAGCCCGGCAGGCTCATCTCGGGAGTCACCGCCAGTCGGCCGCGTACGGTCTCCGCGCCGAATGTGGCGACCAGCGGACTCGCAGTGACGCCCGCCGTCCAGATCAGGGTGCGGCAGGCCACCACCCGGCCGTCGGTGAAGATGACCTCCTGCGGCCCGGCCTCGGCGATCGAGACGCCGAGCGACACCTCGATGCCACGTGAGCGCAGCACCTCCAGGGCGCTTCGGCCGAGCCTGTCCCCCAGCTCGGGCATCAGCTTGGGGGCGATGTCGATGAGATGCCACTTGATCAGCTTCGGATCGAGCCGTGGGTAGTGCCTGACCGCGTTGGTGGTGAGGCGCTGCAGACACGCAGCCGTCTCGGTGCCCGCGTATCCGCCGCCGACCACCACGAACTGCAGGCGCGAAGCCCGCTCGTTCTCGTCGTGGCTGGCATCCGCGAGATCGAGCTGAGCGATCACGTGGTCACGTACGAACGCCGCCTCGGCCAGCGTCTTCATGCCCCGGGCGTTGTCCAGCAGGCCGGGGATGTCGAAAGTGCGGGTGACGCTCCCGGGGCTGAGCACGATGTAGTCGTAGGGCTCGTAGACGACCTCGTCGGTGATCTTGCGAATGACGCAGATCTTCGCCTTCGGATCCACTCCGATGGCCCCGCCCGGGATGATCCGGGTGCGGTGCTTGCGACTGCGGCGCAGCGACACCGCGACCGACTGCGGGGTGAGCACACCTGCCGCCACCTGGGGCAGCAGGGGCAGATAGAGCTGGTACGAGAACGGGGCGACGAGCGCGATCTCCGCCTCGCCCGGGATCAGACCGCGCTCCAGACGGCGTACGCACTCCACCCCGGCGAATCCGGCGCCGACGACGAGAATCCTGGGTCGTGCCACAGTGATCGTCCCTTCCCGGGCCTGCACGGTCGTCCGTTCGCTTGCCCCCGTCGCACGCGCCCGTCGTCTCACATCTTGACGAGCCGCATCCGACTTCGCCTGCTGGGGGCGGCGGACGGACGACACCACCGGGTCAGCGGGCCAGGAGGGTGACCGCCGTGCAGGTGCCGCCGACGGCACCCACGAGCACGACACCGGCGGCCACGCCGCGTGCCTTGAGCCTGCGGTAGCGCGCGTCGTATTCGCCGCGCAGTTCGGTGACGCGGACGGAGATACGGCAGAGCATGGCCTGCGAGGCGGCGAGGCGATCCGCGGTGTAGACACGTTCCACGTCCTCGCGCTGTGCCGTGGTGAGCCAGGGCAGCTCGTCGGTGAAGCGGCCGGCCTGCCGTCGCGCCTCCTCGACCTCGGCGTTCCAGAGCAGATAGCCCTCCAGCTGTGCCAGACCGCGGGCGCTGTCCTTGTCGGGGTTCACGCGCTCCTCCTCTCCTGGTGCCGCCGCGCTCACGCCTGCTGGTCCCCCGGGTTCCACGGCGCCCCGGTATCGGGGCGGTCGAGAGCTTCGTGGAGGCCGCGCACCGAGGGGTGGTGGAGTTCGAACGCCGGGGATTCGGAACGGATCCGCGGCAGCGTGTGGAAGTTGTGCCGCGGCGGCGGGCAGGAGGTCGCCCACTCCAGCGAACGGCCGTAGCCCCACGGGTCGTCCACCCCGACGTTCTTGCCGTATTTGGCTGTCTTCCACACGTTGTAGAAGAACGGCAGCATCGACAGGCCGAGGAGGAACGAGGAGATGGTCGAGATCGTGTTCAGCGCGGTGAAGCCGTCGGCGGCGAGGTAGTCCGCATAGCGACGCGGCATGCCCTCGGCACCCAGCCAGTGCTGCACCAGGAACGTGCCGTGGAAGCCCACGAACAGCGTCCAGAACGAGATCCTGCCAAGTCGTTCGTCCAGCATCTTGCCGGTGAACTTCGGCCACCAGAAGTGGAATCCGGCGAACATCGCGAACACCACGGTGCCGAAGACGACGTAGTGGAAGTGCGCGACGACGAAGTACGAGTCCGAGACGTGGAAGTCCAGCGGGGGCGACGCGAGGATCACACCGGTCAGACCACCGAAGAGGAAAGTGACCAGGAAACCGATCGACCAGAGCATCGGTGTCTCGAAGGACAGCGATCCCTTCCACATCGTGCCGATCCAGTTGAAGAACTTCACCCCGGTCGGTACCGCGATCAGGAACGTCATGAACGAGAAGAACGGCAGCAGCACACCGCCGGTGACGAACATGTGGTGCGCCCACACGGTCGCCGAGAGGCCCGCGATCGTGATCGTCGCGCTGATCAGGCCGATGTAGCCGAAGATCGGCTTGCGGCTGAAGACCGGAATGATCTCACTGACAATCCCGAAGAACGGCAGGGCGATGATGTACACCTCCGGGTGGCCGAAGAACCAGAAGAGGTGCTGCCAGAGCAGCGCGCCGCCGTTGGCCGCATCGAAGACGTGCGCACCGAACTTGCGGTCCGCCTCCAGCACCAGCAGGGCCGCCGCGAGGACCGGGAAGGCCAGCAGGACCAGCACACCGGTCAGCAGCACGTTCCAGACGAAGATCGGCATACGGAACATCGTCATGCCGGGGGCGCGCATGCCGATGATCGTGGTGATGAAGTTGACCGAACCGAGAATCGTGCCGAAGCCGGAGAAGGCCAGACCCGTGATCCACATGTCGCTGCCGATACCCGGCGAGCGGACGGCATCCGAGAGCGGGGAGTAGGCGAACCAGCCGAAGTCGGCCGCGCCGCCCGGGACGAGGAAGCCGGCCACCACGATGATCGAGCCGAAGAGGTACAGCCAGTACGCGAACATGTTCAGCCGCGGGAACGCCACATCGGGAGCGCCGATCTGCAGCGGCATGATCCAGTTCGTGAATCCGGCGAACAGCGGCGTCGCGAACATCAGCAGCATGATCGTGCCGTGGATCGTGAACGCCTGATTGAACTGCTCCTGCGAAAGGATCTGGATCCCGGGACGGGCCAGCTCGGCACGCATGACCAGGGCCAGCACACCGCCGACGACGAAAAAGGCGAACGAGGTGAGCAGGTACAGCGTGCCGATCGTCTTGTGGTCGGTGGTGGTCAGCCACTTGATGACGATGTTTCCCGGTTCCTTGGCCCGGACCGGAAGCTCGTTCGCGTACGCTTCCTCTCCCTCGGCTGCCCCTGTTGTGCCCGTCGTCGTCACTGGGACGCTCCTTCGATCGTCATTCGCGAGTGGCCCGAGCACCCGGCAGGGGCGCCGCCTCCACTGGACCGGCCGACAGGCCGATCCCGCGCGCGTCACACCAGATTCCAGGTGCAGCAAATCAGCCGCAGGGCCACTGAGTACGGCCCTGCGCCCGCCGTTGCGTGACTTTCACTCGTCAGGGCGTCCTCGGGCACAGGCCTCGCCCCGCTCGCGCACGGCCGATGTCGTTTCGGCCTTCCGCATCGGTGATGAACGTCTCGGAGCAGCACGAACTCCCGCACGATCCAACGCTGTTACCGAGGAAGCCGGTGAGCGCCCCGATCGGTGACCGGCCCTGGGCGGTCATTCGGACTCAACGGCACAGCAGCTCCGCGTACGCGATTGCGCGAAGAACCTCCGGCGCCGAGCGCCTCGGGTGACCGCTCGGAACACAGAACCGCCCCGGCCGGGCATGGTGCCGACCGGGGCGGGAGGAGTGACGGGGCGCCGAGACGCGCCCCCTCACGTAACAGTCTCGTCAGCAGATGCCGGCGATGGCCTGCGTGAACGTCGCCGACGGGCGCATGACGGCCGAGGCCTTGGCCGGGTCGGGCTGGTAGTAGCCGCCGATGTCGGCCGGTGAGCCCTGCACCGCGATCAGCTCGTCGACGATGGTCTGCTCCTGCTCTCCCAGCGTCTTCGCGAGCCCGGCGAACGCCTGGGCGAGCTGCGCGTCGTCGGTCTGCTGCGCCAGCTCCTGTGCCCAGTAGAGGGCGAGGTAGAAGTGGCTGCCGCGGTTGTCGATGCCCCCGAGCTTGCGGCTCGGCGACTTGTCCTCGTTGAGGAAGGTGCCGGTCGCGCGGTCAAGGGTGTCCGCGAGGACCTGGGCACGCGCATTGCCCGTGGTCGTCGCCAGGTGCTCGAAGCTGGCCGCGAGCGCGAAGAACTCACCCAGGCTGTCCCAGCGGAGGTAGTTCTCCTTGACGAGCTGCTGGACGTGCTTCGGCGCGGAGCCGCCGGCACCGGTCTCGAACAGGCCGCCGCCGTTCATGAGCGGAACGACGGAGAGCATCTTCGCGCTCGTGCCCAGCTCAAGGATCGGGAACAGGTCGGTGAGGTAGTCACGCAGCACATTGCCCGTGACCGAGATGGTGTCCTCGCCGCGGCGGATGCGCTCCAGCGAGAACGCGGTCGCCTTCACCGGCGACATGATCTCGATCTGCAGGCCGTCGGTGTCGTGGTCGGCGAGGTACGTCTTGACCTTGGCGATCAGCTGCGCGTCGTGGGCGCGGTCCTCGTCGAGCCAGAACACGGCCGGGACGCCGGTGGCGCGGGCGCGGGTGACGGCGAGCTTGACCCAGTCCTGGATCGGCAGGTCCTTGGCCTGGCACATGCGGAAGATGTCGCCCGCGCCCACGGCCTGTTCCAGCACGACGTTGCCGCTGCCGTCGAGGACCCGCACCGTACCGGTGGTGGGGATCTCGAAGGTCTTGTCGTGGCTGCCGTACTCCTCGGCCTTCTGCGCCATCAGGCCGACGTTCGGGACCGAGCCCATGGTCGACGGGTCGAAGGCGCCGTTGGCGCGGCAGTCGTCGATGACCACCTGGTACACACCCGCGTAGCTGCTGTCGGGGAGCACCGCAAGGGTGTCGGCCTCCTGGCCGTCCGGGCCCCACATGTGACCGGAGGTGCGGATCATGGCCGGCATGGAGGCGTCGACGATGACATCGCTCGGTACGTGCAGGTTGGTGATGCCCTTGTCGGAGTCGACCATGGCCAGCGCGGGGCCTTCGGCGAGCTCGGCCTCGAAGGATGCCTTGACCTCGGCGCCCACCTGCGGCACCGAGTCCAGGCCCTTGAAGATGGCGCCGAGGCCGTCGTTCGGGGAGAGACCTGCCGCGGCGAGCACCTCGCCGTACTTGGCAAAGGTGTTCGGGAAGAAGGCGCGGACCACGTGTCCGAAGATGATCGGGTCGGAGACCTTCATCATGGTGGCCTTGAGGTGAACGGAGAACAGCACGCCCTCGGCCTTGGCGCGGGCGACCTGCGCGGTGAAGAACTCGCGCAGTGCCGCGACACGCATGACCGCCGCATCGACGACCTCGCCCGCGAGCACCGGCACCGACTCACGCAGCACGGTGGTGCTGCCGTCGTCGCCCGCGAGCTCGATGCGCAGCGAACCCGCCTCGGAGATGACCGTGGACTTCTCGGTGGAGCGGAAGTCGTCGACGCCCATGGTGGCGACGTTCGTCTTCGAGTCGGCCGACCAGACGCCCATACGGTGCGGGTGCGCCTTGGCGTAGTTCTTGACCGAGGCGGGGGCGCGGCGGTCGGAGTTGCCCTCGCGCAGCACGGGGTTCACCGCGCTGCCCTTGACCTTGTCGTAGCGGGCGCGGACGTCCTTGTCCTCTTCGGTCTGCGGGTCGTCCGGGTAGTCCGGAAGTGCGTAGCCCTGTGCCTGCAGCTCGGCGATGGCAGCCTTCAGCTGCGGGATCGAAGCCGAGATGTTCGGCAGCTTGATGATGTTGGCCTCGGGCTTCTTGGCCAGCGCACCGAGCTCGGCGAGCGCGTCGTCGATGCGCTGGCTCTCCTCCAGGCGCTCGGGGAAGCCGGCGATGATGCGCCCGGCCAGAGAGATGTCACGGCTCTCGACCTTGACCCCGGCCGTCGAGGCATACGCCTGGACCACGGGCAAGAACGAATACGTCGCCAGGGCCGGGGCCTCGTCGGTGTGTGTATAGATGATGGTCGAGTCAGTCACCCTGTGCTCCGCTCCACGTCTACAACATTGCTTGACATCAAGATATCTCGTGATTGCCGCAGACTCGACAGGGCCCTGCCCCCTGCTTCGGCAGGAGCCGCCACGGGCGCCGGGTACAGGGACGCCCCGACGGCGGGACTTCCTCCCCGGGCGGCACCGGACCCGGCGGGGTGCCGTCGCCGAACGGGCGTCCACCCAGCTCTTCCCTGTGGTGCGGGGTCAGCCAGCCCGACAGATCGGGGCCGACGGGCACGATGCCGGTGGGGTTGATGCCCGTGTGGACCCGGTAGTAGTGCTGCTTGATGTGGTGGAAATCGACCGTGTCACCGAAACCGGGGGTCTGGTACAGATCTCTGGCGTACGCCCACAGGACGGGATCCTCGGCCAGCTTCGCGCGGTTGCACTTGAAGTGTCCGTGGTAGACGGCGTCGAAGCGCACCAATGTGGTGAAGAGCCTGATGTCGGCCTCGGTGAGGGATTCACCGACGAGATAGCGCCGGTCCGCGAGACGCTCTGACACCAGGTCCAGGCGGCCGAACACATCCTGGTAGGCGGCCTCGTATTCGGACTGCTGCGCCGCGAAGCCCGCGCGGTACACGCCGTTGTTGACATCGCGGTAGATGCCCTGCATGACCTCGTCGATCTCGTCACGCAGGCCATCGGGATACAGGTCGGGCGCCCCCTGCCGGTGCAGCGCGGTCCACTCGGTCGCGAAGTCCAGCGAGATCTGCTGGAAGTCGTTGGTGACGAGCCTGCCGCTGGGTACGTCGACGATCGCGGGCACGCTGACCCCGCCGGGGTAGTCCCGCTCCCGTGCGTCGTACGCCTCGCTCAGGTATCTGATGCCCAGCACCGGGTCCCTGCCGCCCTCGTCCAGGGTGAAACGCCAGCTGCGGTCGTCCTGGACGGGATCGGCGACGGCCAGTGAGAGGGCGCCCTCCAGCCCGAGGAGCCGCCGGGACACGAGCGCGCGGCTCGCCCACGGGCAGGCGCGGCTGACGACCAGCCGGTAGCGGCCGGCCTCGACGGGCCAGCCGTCCCGGCCGTCGGCGGTGATGCGGTCGGCGAAATGGCTCCTGGACCGTTTGAAGGCCTTGTGACCGTACGCCGCGTTGCCATCGGCCTCCGTGCCGGCGGTCGCGCTCATCCCGTTCCCCTTCACGGCGTTCTCCCTACGGACGGACTGCGGACGGACCGACGTGTGCGACTCCTGCTGCGGCGCTCCCCGCGTACATCAGCGAGCCCGATGAGCAGAGCGGCCAGGACGAAGACGATCGCGACGACGAGCCCGTCGTCGTACGCGGCGGCCCACCCGTCGCTGCCCACTCGGGCGAAGAACATCGACCCGACCGTGGCGATCCCGATCGCCGACCCGACGCGCTGGCCGGTCTGGAGGGTTCCGCCGGCGCTCCCCGCGAATGCCACCGGTACTTCGGAGAGGGTCAGCGTCTGGTTCGGGGCGACGACCAGGCCGCTGCCCAGACCCGCCAGGAGCAGTGGGGCCGCCATCGCCCACCCCACGCCTCGCCCGGGCACCAGATGCACGGCGACCACGGTGGTCGCCAGCCCCACGGCCACCGTGGTCAGCCCGGTCACGACGAGGGGGCGTCCGAATCGGCCGACCATTCGGCCGCCGGGGCTCGCCGCGATGGCCGCGCCCAGTGCGAAGGGTGTGATGGCGAGTCCTGCCTGGAGGGCCGAGTAGTGCAGCCCGCTCTGCAGATAAAGCGTGGTGATGAAGAAGATCGAGGTGAATCCGGCGAAGTACAGCAGGCTCAGCAGACAGCCCAGCCAGTAGGAGCGGACCCGGAAGAGCGACAGGTTGACGACCGGTTGCGTGCCCCGCCTGCCGCATCGGGATTCCCACCCGACGAAGGCGACGAGCAGCGCCACGGCCGCCGCGAGCAGCAGCCACTTCCGGTTGCCGGGCCACTGCTGCGACTGCACGAAGGGCAGTAGCAGAGCCAGTACCCCCGTGCCGAGCAGCAGCACGCCGAGGGGGTCGAGGGCACGCAGACGCACAGGGCCGGCCAAGGGGGTGTCCGGGAGCAGGCGTCGGGCAAGCAGGAGGCAGATGGCGCCGAGCGGCAGATTGACGTAGAACACCCAGCGCCAGCCGTGCTCGGCTCCGGCCGCCTGGATCAGCAGGCCACCGGCGAGCGGGCCGACAGCGGTGGAGACGGCGACCACGCTGCCGAACATGCCGAAGGCCCGGCCGCGCTCATGGCCGGAGAACATCTGCTGGATCAACGCGGAGATCTGTGGCGAGATGAGGCCTCCGGCAAGGCCCTGTACCAGGCGGGCGATCACCAGCCAGAGACTGGACTGAGCGGCTCCGCAGGCTGCTGATGCCAGGGTGAACAGGGCGAGCCCGGTCATGAAGACCACGCGTCGTCCCCGCGCGTCACCGAGGCGTCCCGCAGGGATCAGGAACAGGCCGAAGGCGAGTGAGTAGCCGGAAAGGACCCATTGCAGGTCTGACTCCGGGGTGTGGAGCCCTTCCCGGATCGACGGCAGGGCAACGTTGACGATGGATACGTCCAGCAGGGTCATGAACCCTGCGATCAGACACACCGCCAGCGCCTTCCAGCGGCGCGGGTCGTGGGTGTCGGGGCCGGAGGCAGAGTGGCCATTCCACCCCGCAGCACCCCAGTGAGCTGCACTCTCTGCCATGGCTCGCACCCTAGGACCAAGCACCCCGATCCTCGTTCCGGCAGGGCCGCGAAGGCGGAATTCCGGCATCCGTTGCAGTGGACGGCCGGCACCGGTCACAGGCCTCGGCCCGCGCCGTGCCGTCGGCCCCGCCGGGTGATGCGCACAGTCCAGGCCGCCGTGCGGACTACGCGATACGCTCGTTCTGCGGGCACAGTGCGGTCGCTCAGCAGCTGGGGCCGGGTTCGCCGGGAGGCCCCGCAGCGCTCGGGGACGAGCCCGGTTCGGGCGTCAGCCCCGCGCGTCCGTTCCCGGAGGAGGTGCGCCCGGATGGATGCGGAACGTGCTGACCGTCTGGTGTCGGCGCTTCGTGCTCGTGGTGTGATGGCCCATCTCGTGGAGGCAGGTGTCTACGAGTTCGGGATACGCGTCGTCCTCGACGAGGGAATCGAGGCGTTGTGGGACGTCGACGGGGCCTCGGGGCTCGACGCGGAGATCGTCAGTGACGGAGTGCTCATCGGCTTCGTACCTCATGTGCCCGGCTCGGAGGGCTTCACCGAAGAGCAGCTGGTGGACAGCATCGCGACGACGCAGTACTCGGCGGAGGGGCTCCGCCCGCCCAGTGACACTCCCCCGGCCGCGCCACGGACCAACGAGGCTGCTCCCGACAAGTCTGCGCCGTCGCCCGGTCCTCCGGTAGCCCGGTACCAGCGCCGGGCACACTGGATCCGGCGATCCAGCCATGAGGACCCCAGGCGCTGACCGGACACCCGACGCATCGCTCGCCGCACGCGCCTGCCCCCGTCCCCGGTTCGGCTCTTCCGGGTAGTCCCCGAGCACGTGGCGGGTGACTATGGCCCGTGACAGCGCTGCGGAACGGGTTTGGCGATCGACATGAAGCATGGTGAGGAAGAGAACACCGGGAACCCGGACCGGCTGGATCGCAGGCTGTTCCTCACTGCGGCGGCGGGCGGGGCGTTGGCAGGGGGCGTGGCGGCGACCGGTTGCCGTTCCTCCGCGCCCGCGGGCAGCGGCACCGGATCCCACCCGACAGGCGCCACCCACCGCGCTGAGGAAGGGGAGAGGACTCGGGCGGGGGACTCCGACTGGCGTATCCGTTCGGTGGGACCGCCCGGGGCCATCGAGGGCTATGCCGACAGGGTGAGCGTGTTGCCGGGTGAGGAGTTCGGCATGTACGTCTCCACCACCGCTCCCGCATTCCGGGTCTCGGCGTACCGGGTCGGCTGGTACGACGGGGCACAGGCGCGGCTGGTCTGGCGTTCGCACCGTGTCGCCGGGTCGGTCCAGGCCCGCCCCCGGCCGGCCCAGGTCACCCGTACCGTACGGGCAGACTGGCGACGCACACTCCGTGTCCGGACCACCGGCTGGCCGGAGGGCGCGTATCTGCTCCGGCTGGACGCGGACAACGGCCACCAGCGCTATGTACCCCTGATCGTCCGCTCGGCGAGCGCGGCAGGCAGAACCTTGCTGATGCACGCCGTTGCAACATGGCAGGCGTACAACGTGTGGGGTGGCTACAGCCTTTACCAGGGCAAGGACGGTGCATACGACACGCGTTCGCTCGCTGTGAGCTTCGACCGCCCCTATGACGGCAACGGCGCCGAGAAGTTCATGGTGTACGAACGGGCGGCGGTGGTGCTGGCCGAGAGGCTGGGCATCCCGCTCGCGTACACCACCGGCACGGACATCCATCGCGACCCCGGCATTCTCCAAGGTGCCTCCGGAGCCCTCTCACTGGGACATGACGAGTACTGGACGCCGAAGCAGCGCGCATTCGTCACCCGGGCGCGCGACGCGGGCACCAACGTGGCCTTCCTCGGCGCCAACACCTGCTTCCGCAGGGTCAGGCTGGAGCCGGACGCCACCGGGGCCGACCGCACGGTCGTCTGCTACAAGACCGACTACCGGAAAGACCCGTACCTTGCCGACCACCCGGACATGCCGACCAACGACTTCCGCCAGCCGCCCGGCGCCTCCCCCGAGTCCTCCCTGACCGGTGTCCTCTACGAGGGCTATCCCGTGGACGCCCCGTATGTCGTGCACAGGAGCGACCACTGGCTCTTCGAGGGGACGGGCGTGAAGCCAGGAGACTCGTTCGACCATCTGGTCGGGGTGGAGTACGACCGGGTCACGCCGGACATGCCCACCCCGGCGCCGCTCGAGATCATCGCCCACTCCCCTCTCGTCTGTCAGGGCAAGCACAGCCACGCCGACTCCGCCTACTACACCGTGCCGAGCGGAGCGGGCGTCTTCGCCTCCGGAACGATGCGATGGGTCGAGGCTCTGATGGCGGGGACCCGCGAGAACGGACGCAACCACGGCATGGACGCCCGCACAGGGGCCTTCGTCACCCGCGCCACGGAGAATCTGCTCCATGCGTTCGCGGCGGGTCCGTGCGGCCGGAGCAGGCCGAAGCCCAGGGACAACGTGAGAGACGTGTACGCGTCGGCACCACGCTGACGCCATGGGTACCGCCCTGTCGGCGAACACTGTTTGCCACAGGCGCAGCCGGGACGGGACGGTCGAAGGCCACCCGATCTCTTCGGCCGGTCCTCTTCCGGCCACCGCCTGTCAGGATGCGGGTGCCGCAGTCCGTGACCCAGGGCGGCGATCCCTCAATACTGTGCTGAGCCGACAGCTCTCAGCATCCCGAGCGACCGTGATTCAATCCGACGACCCTTCAGCACAATCGGCATCAGGTCGGGACCAGCCCAGCCGGGCTCGCTCCGGGCCGCCAGGAACCGCCTGGATCAAAAACCTGCCCCCAACGATCCGACGTGCGACGACCCGAGCCAGAAGGCCGGCCGCCAGTCTCACCAGGAGGTACACATGAGGATGCTCATCAACGTCCCCGAAACCGTTGTCGCAGACGCGCTGCGCGGTATCGCCGCCGCTCACCCCGAGCTGACCGTGGATGTCGAGAATCGTGTCGTCGTACGGCGTGACGCACCCGTGGCCGGGAAGGTGGCGCTCGTCTCCGGGGGCGGGTCGGGGCACGAGCCGTTGCACGCGGGGTTCGTCGGGCCCGGGATGCTGTCCGCGGCCTGCCCGGGAGAGGTGTTCACCTCGCCGGTGCCGGATCAGATGGTGCGGGCCGCCGTCGCGGTCGACAGTGGATCGGGGGTGTTGTTCGTCGTCAAGAACTACACCGGTGACGTGCTGAATTTCGAGATGGCCGCCGAGCTCGCCGAGGACGAGGGTGTGCGGGTCACCCAGGTGCTCGTCAATGACGACGTGGCGGTGACCGACAGTCTGTCCACCGCGGGGCGGCGAGGCACGGGCGCGACCCTGTTCGTGGAGAAGATCGCCGGGGCGGCGGCCGAGGAGGGTGGGCCGCTGGAGCGGGTGGAGGCCATTGCCCGGCAGGTGAACGAGTCCTCGCGGAGTTTCGGGGTGGCACTCGGCGCCGTCACCACGCCCGCCAAGGGGTCCCCCACATTCGATCTTCCGCCGGGCGAGCTGGAGCTGGGGATCGGGATTCATGGCGAGCCGGGGCGGGAGCGGCGTCCGATGATGACGTCGCGGGAGATCGCGGATTTCGCGGTGGATGCGCTCCTGGAGGACCTGCGGCCGCGTGGACCCGTGATCGTGCTGGTCAACGGGATGGGGGCGACGCCGCTCCTGGAGCTGTACGGGTTCAATGCCGAGGTGCAGCGGGTGCTGTCCGAGCGGGGTGTGGTGGCGGCTCGTACGCTCGTGGGGAACTATGTGACCTCGCTCGACATGGCGGGCTGCTCGGTGACGCTCTGCCAGGTGGACGAGGAACTGCTGCGCCTCTGGGACGCGCCGGTGGAGACGCCTGCGCTGCGCTGGGGCCGTTGACCCGCCGGAACCGGAAAAGGAGATCATGTGCTCGACGCCGACTTCTTCCACCGCTGGATGACCGCGGCCGCGGCTTCCGTGGACCGCGAGGCGAACCATCTCACCGAGCTCGACTCGGCGATCGGGGACGCCGATCACGGCAGTAATCTGCAGCGCGGATTCACCGCGGTGCGGACGGCCCTGGAAAAGGAGACGCCGCAGACCCCGGGGGCCGTGCTGATGCTCGCCGGGCGGCAGTTGATCGCGACGGTCGGCGGGGCTTCGGGCCCGTTGTACGGGACGCTGTTGCGGCGTACCGGTAAGGCTCTGGGCGAAGCGCCACGGGTGGCACGGCAGCAATTGGCGGAGGCGCTCGGGGTGGGCGTCGCGGCCGTGGCCCAGATGGGCGGGGCGCAGGCCGGGGACAAGACGATGCTCGATGCGCTGCTGCCGGCCGCCGAGGCGCTCGGCATGTCGTTCGGGGCGGCCCGGGAGGCGGCGGACGCAGGGGCGCTGGCGACGGTACCGATGCTGGCCCGCAAGGGAAGGGCGAGTTACCTGGGTGAGCGCAGTATCGGGCATCAGGATCCGGGGGCGACGTCCTCAGCCCTGCTGGTCGCCGCACTGGCCGAGACCGATGGTGCGAGTGGCGGTGACGCGTGAGCGGCAGGAAGCAGGTGGGGATCGTGCTGGTCTCGCACAGCGGCCCGGTGGCCGAGTCCGTCGCCGAGCTGGCCAGGGGTCTCGCGGCAGGTGGTGCGACGGCTCCGGTGGCCGCCGCGGGGGGCACACCCGCGGGTGGTCTCGGGACCAGTACTCAGCTGATCGCCGAGGCAGCCAGGTCGGTGGACGGCGGTGCGGGGGTGGCTCTCCTGGTCGATCTGGGCAGCGCGGTGCTCACGGTCAAGACGATGCTGGACGAGGGGGACGAACTGCCGGGCGGCTCGCGGCTGGTGGACGCGCCGTTCCTGGAGGGTGCGGTGGCCGCCGTGGTCACCGCGTCGGCGGGCGGTGACATCGCGGCCGTGGAGGCTGCGGCGTCGGAGGCGCACGGGTACCGCAAGGTGTAGGCACATGGGCTCCGCCGTCGTGAGGCCGCCCCGCACCGGTGTCCGGTGGTGCGGGGCGGCCCCGGGGCCTGTCCGGCCGTGATCGCCGGACGGGCCCGTGGTCCGTCAAGCCGTCGACGCGGCCCCGGCCGCCCCGATTCTGATCTGCACCTTCTGTGTCGTTCCGTTGACCGTCACGGCGAGCGTGATCGTGCCCGGTCGGAGCGCGGTGAGGGTGCCGGTGGACGGGTCGAGGACCGCCGTGTGGCGGTGGCGGGCGTCGTCCCGGTCGCCGATGTGGACGTTCGGGGATCCGGTCCAGTCCGCGGCCAGCGGGAAGCCGACCGGGACACTGCGGGCGCCCTGGGTGACGGTCGCCGTGACTCTCGTACGGCTCCCGGTGCCGAGAACCGGGGGCGCGTCGATTTCCAGCGCGTCGACATGCGCGCGGGTCTGCACGGAGACCCAGTCGGGCCCGCCCTGCCACGGCCGCTGTCGCGCTGCGGCCTGTTCACCGGACGTGACGTGGTCGGCGCCGACCAGCGACCAGCCGGTGAAACCGCCCTCGTCCGCCGGACCGGCCGGTGCCTTGCCGGAGTTGCCGTTGATCAGATACGGCACTCCGTCGACATGCGAGGCGTGAAAGACCCCTACATGGCTGCCGATGAAGGCCGCCCCCTTGCCCGTCGTACGGCGGAAGTCGTTGACGTGCTCCCTGGTCTAAAGTCCAGGGATTCCGGCCTGGGTCGTGTGACCCTTCCGGGGGCTTCCTGCTTCAACGCGCTGTGCCGGGACTTTCGCCCCGGTCCTACCGGCGCTCTGCGAGGCGTTTAGCGTCTCCGCCCGTCCGGCGGCGACGATACGACGTCCCTCGAACAGGACGTTGCGGGCTGCGTTGTGGTCACGGTCGTGCACGGTGCCACACGCACCGCACGTCCACTCCCTCACATGCAGGGGCTTGGGACCGTCCCGAAATCCGCAGGCCGAACAGACCTGAGAAGACGGGAAAGCACGGCCCACCTTGACGAACATGCGGCCGTGCTTGACCGCCTTGTACTCCAGCATGCCCACGAACGCGGACCACCCCGCGTCATACACGGACTTGGCGAGCCGGGTACGGCCGAGACCGGACACCGCGAGATCTTCCACATACACCGCTTGGTTGTCGCGAATGATCTGCGTGGACACCTTGTGGTGCCAGTCCCTGCGCCGGTTGGCGACCTTGGCGTGCTGGCGTGCGACCTTGATACGGGCCTTGGCCCGGTTCTTCGACCCCTTAACCTTGCGGGACAGCTCCCGCTGAAGACGCCTGAGCTTCTTCTCCGCCCTGCGCAGGAAGCGCGGGCTGTCGATCTTCTCGCCATTGGACAGGACCGCGAAGGCGGACAGACCGAGATCGATACCGGACTCCGTCTCCACCTCGGGAAGGATGTCCGGCTCGGTGTCCACCACGAAGCTGAGGAAGTACCGCCCCGAGCTGTCCTTGGTGACGGTCAGGGACGTAGGCGCGGCCGGAAGCCGACGGGACCATTTCACCTTGAGATCGCCGACCTTGGCCACATACACCGTGCCGTTCTCCTTCACGGAGAAGGCGTTGGTGTTGAGGCGGATCGACTGCCGTGTGTCCTTCTTCGACTTGTACCGGGGCGCCCCGACCTTCCGGCCCTGCCGCTTTCCCTTGAGACTGCCGAAGAAGTTCCTGTAGGCGGTGTCGAGGTCCCGAAGGGACTGCTGCAGAACGACCGCCGACACATCCGCGAGCCAAGCCCGTTCCTCGGTGCGCTTGGCCTCGGTGATACGAAGCCGGGACAACTGGGCCGACGTCACATACGGCAGCCCCGCAGCGTGCGCTTCCTTCCGGTCGCGCAAGCAGTCGTTCCACACCACCCGTACGCACCCGAACGCCCGGTCCAGCGCACGACGCTGCGCGGCATCCGGATAAGCCCGATAGTTGTAGCGAAGCTGCACAACCAAGACCCTACGACGCTTGATCTCATGAATCAGGAGAACGACTACAGGCGTGGCAGGCACGTTGTTTCGGCGATGCACGTCCACGTGGTCTTCGTGACGAAGTACCGGCGCGGAGTCTTCAACGACGAGATGCTGACACGCTGCGAAGAGATCACGCGCAAGGTGTGCGAGGACTTCGAGGCGGAACTGAAGGAGTTCAACGGCGAACGCGATCACGTCCACCTCCTGATCAACTACCCGCCCAAGGTCGCCGTCCCCAAGCTGGTCAACAGCCTCAAGGGCGTCTCGGCCCGCCGGATACGCCAGGAATTCACCGGCTACATCAACCGCGCCATCATGCACGGGCACCTGTGATCGCCCTCGTACTTCTCGGCATCCTGCGGTGGAGCACCGCCGGCGATCGTCCGTGAGTACATCGAGCAGCAGAAACGCCCGCTCTGAAGTGCAGATCAGAGCAGCCCTGAGATGCATTCATCCCCGGCGTGAGCACCGGGGCCTTCTGCAAGAGTCCCGGTAAGCCACCTTGAGCCGGCCGCTGCCGTCGGGGGCGGTGAGGGCGAGGCCGTTGGGGACGGTGCGTTCGCCGCCGTCGGACGGGCTGTTCTCCACCCGGAGCGCGTCGCTGCCGGGCTCGCGCGCGACGAGGGTCGACGATCCGCCGCCGTCCAGATTGAGTGCGTTGTACGAACCGGCCTGGCGCATCATCAGACCGAGTTCGGTGAGGGTGACGCCGCCGCTGTCGGCCTGCCGCCCGTCGATGGTGAGGATCTGCATGTTCCGGCCGTCCTTGGAGAAGCCGACGGCGGTGCGGGGTGCTGCGGTGTTGTTGCCCTCGCCGTCGTGGTTCTGCGCGACTCCGTCGACGACGAGAAGTTCACGGCCGCCGACCGCCGTGCGCGGCACGGCTCCGCTGTCAGTGCGTGCCCGGTAGGTCAGGGACACCGGGTCGCCGGGCTTCAGGGCGTCGACTGCGGCGGCCCCGGCTTCACGGCCGACCAGGACGGTGGTGCCGTCGGGGACGGCTCCCGATCCGGGGGTGTCCGAGACGGAGACGATTTCGCCGTCCCGTACGACCGCTTCGGCGACGGTTGTCGCCTTGTCCACGGTCAGGGCACGGTCGGCGGTTCCCCAGGCGGAGGTGTACGCGCCGACTCCCCCGGCGGGCACATTGGCGGCGTTGTACGCGCCGAGCGGATGCTGCCCGGAAGGCAGGGTGAGCGTCCCCTCGAAGTACAGGTTCAGGATGCGGCCTGCGCTTTCGGGGCCGATACCGACGGCCCGGTTGATTCCCGGGGCGGGCGACTGGACGGTGGCCCCGTCCTTGATACCGATCCCCTCCGGCGCGCCGGTCTGGTTGATGTCGAAGAAGTCGCCGTTGACCGCGGCGACAGTGCGCCGGCCCTGGCCGGCGTCGTGTCCGGCGGCGAGTTCGGAGACCGTGCGCCGGTCGGAGACCTTGCCGGAGGAGAGGTAGTCGGCTTGTACGCCGGTGCCGGCGAGGTCGACGGAGAGGGAGTCGACCCGCAGCCACTTGTCGGATTCGAGCCGGTCGTACGAGTCGAGACGGATACCCGGGGCGATCGGGCGCGACGTACGTGCGGTCTCGATGCCGTCGCCGTCCACGACGGATCCGGTCTCCCCTGCCGGGTTGCTCGCGGGTGGTGGGGCGACCGGTCTGAGGACTTCGGCGGAGGTGAGGGGGCGGGGGTCGGGGGTCGAATCGGCGAGGGCGGGAGAGATCGCGCCGACCGTCACCGCGGACACCGTCGCCAGCAGCACGAGCGGTCGGGCGACCGTCCCGTACCGTCGCGCCGTCCTCCCGCGCGGACCGGTCGTCTTTCCGACTATGCCAAGGACCACAAATCCTCCTGGAATCCCGATGGTTGCGCGCCGGCCCGCGGGCAGACAGCGCTGTCGGCGGACAGCATGGCCGCGCGCACAACCACGCACCAGAGGGCATCGGGAACCTCGGGGGAAACGGGGAACGTCGAGTCGATGACAGCGGTGATCACCGGGCAAGGGGTGTCGTGCGTGGCGGCGTACGCTACCGGGACGCAGACTTGACGGCATGCCGTCCCAGAAGCGCGCCACGCGCAGTGCGGGTCTTCTGCTGTTCCGCCGAGTGCAGGGGGCCGCGAACGACAGTGCCGGTTTCGAGGTGCTCATCGGGCATATGGGCGGTCCGTTCTGGGCGGGCCGCGAGAGTGCTGCCTGGTCGATCCCCAAGGGTGAGTACAGCCTTGACGAGGAGCCCGCGACCGCTGCCCGCCGTGAGTTCGAGGAGGAGTTCGGCCGGCCGGCGCCGGACGGTGAGTGGGTGGCGCTCGGTGAGGCCCGTCAGTCCCGTGGCAAGACCGTGATCGTGTGGGCGATGGAGGCGGACCTCGATGCTGCGGCGGCCGTTCCCGGGACGTTCGCCATGGAGTGGCCGAAGGGGTCCGGTGTGCTGCGCGAGTTCCCGGAGATCGACCGGTTCGCCTGGTGCACGCCCCAGGAGGCCGCGGAGCGGCTCGTCACGGGCCAGCGGATCTTCCTCGACCGGCTGCGGGTACACGTGGAGGAAGGAAGGGTGACGCCCGCTCAGGACGGGCCCTGAGTGGGCTTTTCGCCGCCTGTGCGGTTGATCTCCGGTCTGTGCAGGTGGTGTACGACCACGCCGAGATCAGTGCTGTGCGCTCTCACCCTGTGCTGCCTCGATACTGCTGTGCAGATCGCTCGTCGCGTCGAGCGCGGCGGCGCCGGAGACGACCAGGCAGGCCAGCAGCGCCGCAGCGGCCGCCCGGCCGGCGCGGGGCCGCGTGGCGCTGCGGCCGAGGAGTGCGGCGACGCGGCGCGGTACGGGCCCGGCCGCTGCGGCGAGCGCCACTCGTGGGCGAGACTGCGGTGCGCCTTCGGCGGCGCGTGCGGCGAGGGCGGCTCGGCCGATGGCCCGGGCGGCGACCCTGCGGTCACCGATGGCGGAGGCGGCGGCCTCGTCGGCGCAGCGCTCCAGGGCGTAGCCCATGGGCGCACGCAGGGAACGCAGCGCGGGGTGGCAGAGTGCCGCCACTTCGGCGGCGGCGATGAAGAGGTGGTGGTGGCCCGCGAGATGCGCGCGTTCGTGTGCCAGCAGGGCGTCGCGTTCGGCGGGGTCCAGGGCGCGCAGCATCCCCGTGGTGACGACGATCCGGCCGGGAGTGCCTGGACGTCCGGGCAGCGCGTACGCGTCGGGGCGGCTGTCGCGCAGGACGGCCAGCTCGCCACCGGCGTAGTCGGGCGACTGCGCGGCCCGGTGCAGCTCTGCCCAGTGGCGGCGGGCGGCGCGGGCGACGGCGGCGGCGCAGCCCGCGAGCAGCGCCAGCGCGGCAGCCGCGAGGGGCACGGCGACGGCGGGAGCGGTGTCGGAGAGCGGTCCGGCCAGTTCACCGAAGGCGGAGACGACGGAGAACCGGGTCGCGCCCGGCACCACCAGCAGGGCCAGGGCGAGCAGGCTGCACAGAGCGAGGCCGATGCCCGTAGAGGCGAGCAGCCGTACGGCCCGCGCCGGCGGCAGGGCGTCCGCCAGGCGACGGGCTGCGGGTACCGCGACGAAGGGCATCAGCAGCGGAACCCACACGGCATAGATCATCGGGCTTCTCCGTCGAGCAGCTCCCGGAGCAACTGCTCGTCCTCATCGGTGAGCTGCGACACGAATCGGGCCAGCACCGTGCTGCGGTCCTCCTCCTTCTGCAGTTCGCTGTGCATCCGGCGGGCGGTCAGCCCGGGCGCGTCCTCGGTGGGGGTGTACGCAAATCCGCGGCCGGCACGGGTGCGGCTGACCGTACCCTTTTCGTACAGTCGCGACAGGATCGTCGTGACGGTGGTACGGGCCAGCGTCGCCCCGATGGCACCCTGCACCTGGCCGGGGGTGAGGGGTGTTTCGGACGCCCACAGGGCCGCCAGGATCGTGGACTCCAGCTCGCCGGACGGGCGCCGCTCCGATGCGGTGTGGTGCCGTGACGGGCGCTCCGGCGCACGCGCCGGCCCGGCATCCGTTGTCGGCCCGTGGGCCGGTTCGCCGTACGAGCGGCGGTCGGGTTCTCCGCTCGATATCCCCTTCATCTGGGACATGGGAACTCTCCTCCCCCTTCGGGCGTCTACAGTGACGTAGACCGTCTACATCACTGTAGTCAGTCCGGGCGTTCCGCGAGGCCGCCCGCTCACCATTATGGGAGACCTTCCACCGTGTCCGTATTCTCACTGGCGGCCGCGCCACAAGCGGTGAATCTGCTCGACGCAGGTTCACTGCTCGGAGCGTTCGGTGCGCTCGGCATCGCCGTTGTGCTCTTCGCCGAGACAGGACTGCTCGTCGGCTTCTTTCTGCCCGGCGATTCCCTGCTGTTCACGGCGGGTTTGCTCTGCGTGTCGGGCAACCACGGTCCGGTCGAGCTGTCGTTGCCGCAGGTGCTGATCGCCGCGGTGGCCGGCGCGCTGCTCGGTGCGCAGGCAGGCTACTGGATCGGTCGCCGCGGGGGCCGGGCCCTGCTCGCCCGCAGCCGTGCCGGACGGCTGCACGAGGGTGCCGCTCGCGCCGAGGAGCTGCTCGGCAAATACGGCCATGCGCGGGCGATCGTGCTGGCCCGCTTCGTACCCGTCGTACGCACGGTGCTCAACCCGCTGGCCGGGGCGCTCAACGTCCCTGCCGGGGTCTTCACTCTGTGGCAGGTCGTCGGCGGGACGGTCTGGACCGTGGGGCTGGTCCTCGCGGGATACGCGCTGGGGTCTTCCGTGCCCAACGTCGACCGTTATCTGCTGCCGATCGTCGCTGTCGTGGTCGTGATCTCCCTCATCCCGCTCGCCGCCGAGCTGCTCCGCTCCCGCGGCCGGCGCACCGCCGAAGGAGACAACAGCTGATGCTTCTCGCCTCCACCGCCACCTCGATCGACGGCGACCTGTACACCTGGGTCACCGAGCTGGCCCAGCGCTCCCCCGCCGCTCTGGATTCCGCCATCCGGGTCTGGTCGGACTACGGGCTGGCCCTGTTCGGCCTGCTGATGCTCATGTCGTGGTGGCGCTCCCGCTCCGCAGACCCGGCCCGTACCGCCATGGCGCTCTGCGCCCCGCTCGTCGTGGTGGCCGCGTACATCGTCAACGACCTGATGAAGTCGGCATTCCATGAGCAACGGCCGTGCCAGACCCTGCATGTCGTGACCGTGGAGGCATGCCCCTCTCTCGGTGACTGGTCCTTTCCCAGCAATCACGCCGCCATCGCCGCGGCCGCGGCGATGGCGGTCTGGCTGACCGACCGTCGGCTCGGGGCGATCGCGGTGCCTGCCGCTCTGCTGATGGCGGCGTCCCGGGTGTGGATCGGTGTGCACTACCCGCACGATGTGCTGATCGGGCTGGCCACCGGCGCGCTCGTCGCCTGGCCGCTGACGACCGCGGCGCGGCGCTGCGCCCCGGCGGTGGTCCGGCTGCGCGAAAGTCCGCTGCGCCCCCTGGTCGCGACACGGTGACCCCGTCCCGACGCGACAGAAGTCTCGTCGGGCGTTCGATCAGCGTTCGGCTGCCCTGCCGGCCGCTCTACCGGCCGCTGAAGGTCTCAGCGGCCCGGCGAGCACCGTGGCCGGTCGCCACGGACCGGCGGCGGCTGCCTGCGGGTGCCCGGTGCAGGGCGAGGGCAGCGATGTCGTCGCGTCGCACGCCTCCGGAGAAGGACTCCAGGTCGGCGTGGAGCGCGTCCAGCACCTCGCGCGGACCGCGCTCTGCCCAGCGGCCCAGCCGGGCGTCCAGCGGATAGAAGGCACCCGATGTGTCGCGGGTCTCGGTGACGCCGTCGGTGAGGACCAGGAGCGTGGCGCCGGGCGGGAAGTCCAGCAATTCCGCGACCCGCGCCTCCGTGCTGAGCTCCGCCATGCCCAGGGGAACGGATGTGCGGTGCAGCGGAAGCGGGCAGGCCACGCCGTCGTGCAGCAGCCGGGGCGGCAGATGGCCGCAGTTGACGGCCTGTACCTGGTCGGTCCCGTCGAAGTCGAGCACCAGGGCGGTGACGAAGCGTTCCATTTCCCCGGTCTGGGCGCAGAACGCGTTGTGCCGGGCGACGGCGTCCTCCAGCGCATCGACCAGTCCGGTCAGGGTGGGTTCACGAATAGCCGCTTCCCGGAACGCTCCGAGCACGGCAAAGCCTGCCCCGATCGCCGCGAGCCCCTTGCCCTGGACATCTCCGATGATCACCCGGGTTCCGTAGGGCGACTGCACGACCTCGTAGATGTCACCGCCGACCAGGCGGTCCTCCTCGATCGGCGTATAGATGCCGTGGGCATGGATCTGCTCGGTCAGGATGGGCAGCGGGCGCAGAATCTGCCGCTGGAGCGCGACAGCGGCGGAGCGCAGCCTGGCTATCTCGGCGGCGTGACGGATGCGCAGCGCACAGGAGCCGACCCCGAGGTAACAGGCCAGCACAGTGAAGGCGATGCTGATGGTGACATCCCAGAACGTCCCCCCGGTCACCAGTCGGGAACAGACGACGACGGTCGTGATCCAGGTGGCCACGCCCATGGTCTGCCGGATCGTTCCGAAGACCGAGACAAGTGCGGGCACAACCACGAGCAGCGGTATGAGGCGCAGCTCGTCGCCGGTCCAGATGTCGAGGATGCCGATCAGGACGGTCAGCAGTGCCAGCCCGCCGAACAACGCCCCGTTCCCGATCCGGGGGGCGAAAGCGGCTTCCTCCCCCGCGTCCGTACCCGGGAGCGTCGCTCCACGCGTCGCCACCTGGCGCTGGAGCCCGATCGTCACGGTCCATTCCTCCCGGGTTCTGCCGGCCCCGCGCCGACATTCACACCCAGTCCATCCCGTACACATGGGGCAGCACACGAGGCTTACGACCTCTCGAAGTGCGCCGAAGGTCCCGGAATGGGATATACCAGTGACCTTCGGCCCGAAAGTCCCGGGCCGAAGGTCACTGTGTTGCGGTTCAGCGCACGGCTGCCGCACAGGCGTCGCCGTCGTGGCGCACACCGCCGGTTCCCGGCAGGCGCGTCGGTGGGTGTTCCGGTACGAGCGCCGAGAGGAAGGCCGTCCGGCGGCGGAGCGCGAATCCCAGCGATTCGTAGAGCCGGACGGCATTGGTGTTCGAGGCGGAAGCGTGCAGGAACGGTGTTTCGCCGCGTTGCCTGATCTCGTGGGCCACGGCGAGGACGAGGCTGCTGCCGAGCCCCTGTCCGCGCACGGACTCGTCCGTGCAGACGCCGCTGATCTCGCTCCAGCCGTATGGGTGGAGGCGTTCGCCTGCCATCGCGACGAGCGCTCCTTCGCGCCGGACGCCGAGGTAGGTGCCGAGTTCGACCGTACGGGGCAGGAACGGCCCCGGGCGGGTGCGGGCGACCAGGTCGAGCATCTCGGGCACATCGGCCGGACCGAGCCGCACGGCCTGCGGAAACGGAGCCGCCTCGACGCCGGCGTCGACGAGCTGTACGCCCTCGGCGTGGAAGGTGATCTCCCAGTCGTCCGGCGGCGGCTCGTGGAAGGCGGTGATGGTGACTGCACCACCGGGTCCGGCGAGCGCCGCGGCGTCGGCCCAGTCCTCGGCCTCCGGCGCGTCCGGGATCGCGACCCAGGGGGCCACATCCGCCGGGTAGCGCAGGATGCGGCCGCGGCGCTCGGCGAAGTGGGAGTGCGGGCCGGTCAGCGCGGCGCGGACCGGGCTGTCCAGCGGGTGCGCGTCACTGGCAGTGGCATGCGGCGCGCTCACGCGATCGCCTCGATCACGATCTTCCCGTGCGCATGTCCGCTCTCCACGGCGCGCAGCGCTTCTCCCGCCTCGGTGAGGGGGAAGGTCCGGGTCAGATGCGTCCGCAGTACTCCCGTGACGACGAGGTTCGCCACTTCGTCGAGGACCGCCGCGGTGCGGGTCCGTGCGACGGCCGCCCCGCCGAGCTCCACGGCCAGTGGCTTGCCTCCGGCGCTGATCAGCGTGGCCGGGTCCGTGAGCAGCGGGGCCACGGCCCTCAGGGTGTCGCCGCCGACCAGGTCGAAGACCGCGTCGATACCGTCGGGTGCCGCGGCACGGACCCGGTCGGCGACACCGGCGCCGGATTCGACGTGCACCGCGCCGAGCGACTCGATGAAGTCCTTCTTGGCCGCGCTCGCGGCACCGATGACATGGACACCGGCGTGGCGGGCGAGCTGGACCGCGAACGTTCCGACACCGCCTCCGGCCCCGGTGATCAGCAGGGTCGAACCGGGCGCGAGTCCGAGCTGGCGGACGCCGTCGTACGCGGTGGCCGCCGCAACCGGCAGCACAGCCGCGTCGGTGAACGACAGCTCGGCCGGCTTGTGCGCGGTCACGGCGACGGACAGCAGCGTGTACTCGGCGTATCCGCCGGTCGCCGGATTACCGAAGACCTCGTCCCCGACCGCGAATCCTTTGACGTCCGGGCCCACGCCCTCGACGACTCCGGCGGCCTCGCTGCCGAAGACGGTGGGAAACGGCTGCGGCTCGCTGCCGGGCCTGGTGTACCCCGTACGCAGCTTCCAGTCGACCGGGTTGACCCCGGCCGCCCGGACGGCGACGAGCAGCTGGCCGGGGCCCGGCACCGGCATGTCCTGCTCAATGAGGGCCTCCACCTCCGGTCCGCCGTTGCGGGTGAACACGTACGCCTTGGGCATGAGCTCCCTCTCTCCTGTTCATGACAGCGACGGTTCACGGCACCGACGGCCGGGCCGGTCACCGGTCGCTACAGCAGCAGGAAGGTCCTTCTCCATGCATGTATTCCCCGGCCGGTGAACTGTTCATCGGGTGAACTGTTCATCGGGCCGCAATGGTTCAGCGGACGCCGCCCGTGACCGGGTCCACGACCTTGTTCACGAGGAGTTCGAGAAGCCCCCGGTCGTCGCTCGCGGTGCCGCGTTCGGCGGGTGTGTCCGGGTTGACGTCGAGCAGCACATGGGTGGCCCCCAACTCGGGCGAGGCTCCCCGCCGTCACGCACACCGTCGTGGGCCACCCGCGCGACCGAGAGCCTGTCGGGCCTCGGTCCGCAGTCGGGGCACCGTCGATTTCGACTCAACTATCGCTGGATATACGCCGGTCGGCCCCGATACTCCCTCGGCTGTGGCAGTCTGGAGGCGACCGCCCCACCGGGCTCCCCCGTACCGGTGGGGCGGCTCTGCCGTCGACGCGGGCGGGCCGACCGGCGGGGCTCAGCCGCCGTCCCTCTGCTCGGCGCGGCCCGCGTAGTAGGTGGCGATCATGTCCTCGCCGCCGTGCCCTCCCGCCTCTGCGCGCGCGAAACGGTCGGCCGACGCGGCGACCAGGTCCAGCCTTACCCCCGACGTCTGTGCCGCGTCCAGGATGAGGCGGCTGTCCTTGAGCGCGTTGGACACGGAGAAGCTCGGGGTGAGGTCACCGGAGAGGACGGCGGCGGACTTGCCCGGGAGATAGGCCGAGTCCAGCGGTCCGCCCTTCATGACGTCGAGAAACGTCTGTGGGGCGACCCCCAGCCCCTCGGCGAGGTTGAGGCATTCCGCGACGCTGTTGACCACGGTGATCACCCAGGTGTTGACCACGAGCTTCAGCCGCGAGGCCGCCCCCGGGGCCTCGGCGACCCAGACCGTGCGCTGCCCGATCGCGTCCAGCACGGGGTCCACCGTGGCCCGGGCGGTGGAGGGACCGGACACGAAGACCGTCAACGCGCCCTGTTCCGCGGGCTGTTTGGTACCGGAGACCGGTGCATCGAGATAGACGAGGCCCAAGTCCGCCGCTCGGCGGGCGAGATCGGCGGTGGCGTCGAGCCCGACGGTCGAACTCTGGAGCAGGACCTGGCCGACGCGCAGCCCCGGAGTCGCGGCGGTAAGTGCGGTGGCGACGGCGGGGCCGTCGTTGAGCATGGTGAGAACGACATCGGCGCCGCGTACGGCTTCTTCAGCAGTCTCCGTGACCGTGGCGCCGTCGGCGGCGAGCGGGGCAGCCTTGGCCTGCGTACGGTTCCAGGCGCGGACGTCGAGTCCGGCCCGGAGCAGACTCCGGGCCATGCCGAATCCCATGATTCCGGTGCCGAGGACGGCGACTGTCGGCCGCTGCTGGGTGGCGTCGGCAGCGCTTGAGCTCATGAGAGCACTCCCTTTGTCGGCCGTGCCCCGGTCGGCTCGCGGCGCGGTGGGTTCTCAGGATCGCCGCAGCGCACCTTCGAGGACGGCAGCGTGCACGGCCCTGGCGAGTCGCGCACCCCAGCGGGATCGCGGTCCCGCAAAGGGTTCACCGGGAGCGGGTCCCGGTGAGGGGACGGCGATGCAGACGGCGTCGGTGGGGGTGCCCGAGCAGTCGAGTCCCGCGTCCAGGAGTGCCTGGACCTTGGCCTCGGTTGCAGTGGTAACCGCGTTGACAAGTGCGGCGTCGGAGAGTGCCACCGGCAGGGTGACGACGATATTGACCGTGCCCGGCCGCGGCGGCCCCTCGGTGCCCTCGGCCGGGGCGGCGGCCCAGCCCCGTACGCCGAGTCCGCAGGTGGCGGTCGCCGTCACCCCCTCGTCGGCCGCGACTGTGTACGCGGTGACATCGGCGGCCGTCATCAGTCCGGCGCCGGGTCCGGTGAGGTGTTCCGCAGCGGCGATCTCGGCGAGATGGCGGTCGGGGTCCAGGCGCGGATACCCGCCGGGCACCTGGGCGTTGAGGATCCAGGCACGCGGGCCGATGCCTCCGCCGAGCACGGCACTGCTGCACACCCGCCACCCCGGACCGAGCCGCCACACCAGATGGTGCAGGTCCAGGCCGTCCTCGTGCCGGGTCATCAGCTCACCGCGCTGTTCGGGCAGCCGGATACGTACGGAACGGATGAGGCACCCCCGGTGGCACGGCAGGACGGTGGGACGACGGTCGGCACTTGGCCGTCGATCATATGCGCCGGGGGCCCTCGTCAGGACCCCGGCCCCTCGCGGTACAGGCCCCGCCACGGCACCCGTCGCGGCGCGTGCCGATCCACCACGGATTGCGGGACAGCCCTCAGGCACGCTGGAGCGCGATCACGGCGTTGTGTCCGCCGAACCCGAAGGAGTGGCTGACGGCGCGCCGGATGGGCTGCCGCAGGGGTTGCTTGGTGACGCAGTTGATGTCGAACTCGGGCGCCGGGGCGTCCAGGTTGGCGATCGGCGGTACGACTCCGCGTTGGAGCGTCAGGACGGTCAGTCCGGCCTCGATCGCTCCGGCCGCCCCCATGCAGTGCCCGAGTACGCCCTTCGGGGCGGTGACGGGCGGCCGGTGCGGGTAGACCCGGCCGATGAGCGCGGCCTCGGTGGCGTCGTTGACCGGTGTCGCCGTGCCGTGTGCGTTGACGTGCTCGACGTCCTCGGCCGCCCAGCCCGCGTCGCGCAGCGCGGCCTCGACCGCGGCCCGGGCGACCGCGCCGGACGGGTGCGGGCTGGTGGGGTGGTGTGCGTCGGTGGTGGCGCCGGTGCCCGCGAGCAGTGCCCGCGGCGCGGCGCCCCGGGCGGCGGCGTCGTCCGCCCGTTCCAGCACCATGACGGCGGCGCCCTCGCCCATGACCAGCCCAGCACGGTCGGCCGCGAAGGGCCGGCACCGCCTGGCCGGGTCGCCGTCCGCCCGGGCCGCGGCTCCGGACCGGGCGAACCCGGTCATGGCGACCGGGTACACGATCGACTCGGTGGCTCCGGCAACCGCGATGTCGCACTGTCCGGTGACCAGAAGGTCGCGGGCGACGGACAGTGCGGTGGCGCCGGACGAGCAAGCGGTGCACGGCGCCAGGCTGGGACCGGTGGCCCGCAACTGGATGGCGATCTCGGCCGCGGGCATGTTCGGAATGGTGAGCAGGATGCCCGACGGCGAGGTGGCATCCGGTCCGCGCCGGTCGAGTACGACGGCCTGCTCGGTGAGTGAGGCGGAGCCTCCGCTGCTGGTGCCGACGACCACCGCGACCCTGCTGCCCTCCCACTGAGCCGGGTCGAGTCCGGCGTCGGCGACCGCCTCCCGGGCAGCGAGAACGGCGAACTTGACGTACTTCCCCATGCGGAAGGAGGTACGGCCGCCGATCGCGGCGTCCAGATCGATGCCGTCGACCGTGCAGGCGAAATCGATCGCGCACCCTTCGAGTGCCGCGACGGTACGCACCGGCGCGACTCCGGCGCACACGCCTTTCCAGGTGGACTCGGTGTCGTTGCCGACCGGGGTGATCATTCCCAGTCCGGTTACGGCAATCGCGGGCTTGTTCATCGTGCGTTGCTCATCGGTGCCTCGCCGCCCATCAGCGCCCCGCTGCCGGCTGTCGCGTCGATGAACCGCGTGATGTCGGCCAGGGTGGCATCCTTGGGCAGCTTGTCGAAGTCCCCGCCACCGCCCATCGCCTCCCTGATGAGGACGGCGAACTCGGCGACGGCGAGGGAGTCCATCTCCAGACTGTCCATCGTGGAATCCGGGCGGATCTCGGCGACGGGCACCTTGAAGGTGCGTGTCAGAACCTCGGTGATCTTGGGATGAATCGCACTCATGAGCTTCCTCTCCATCATTCGGTACGGGTGCCGGGGACGGCGGGGCACCGTCCCGACGCCGAATCAACGGGGTGACGTGCCTCCAGTTACGCCTTGTGCCGAACCGATTCGCCACCGCTCTGCTCCGGCTGCGTGCACCAGCGGGCCAGGACGGCTGCCGTACCCCAGAAGACCAGCAGCACAACGCGGACACCGAGGACCCCGGCCGCTTCCCGTACCCGGCGCCTGCGCACATCCGTTCCCGCCCCTGTCGCGGCCCTCACCGCTCCCCCGGAGTGGTCGTCCGGTCCCCGTCCGACTGCCAGGCGGCCGCCGGATCGTCGTACGCATCGACGTAATCGGCCCCCGCGATGGGCCAGTCCGCGAGCAGTTCCTTCGGCAGAGCGAAGGAGTCGGCGAGGGCGGGCAGATGAGTGGCGACGGCGCTGATCAGTTGTTCCAAGGCGTCCGGCAGCACATTGACCTGATCAACCGTCAGATATCCTGCGGCCAGCAGATCACCGCTGTTCCGGGCGATCCGGTCGAGCGCGAACAGCCGCTGCAGCTCGATCAGCCGCTCACGGGCCGGCCCGTCCTGCAGACGTGCCACCGCGTCGGTGTACGCCTCGGCCGCCTGCCGGTGGGCGTGCGCCTCGACGCCCCGCAGGGCGGGACCGGATGCGGCGTTCCACCGCTCCAGCGGGTCACCGTGCGGTGCGCGGCCCAGCCTTTCCCTGGCCCGGCCGAACCAGATCTCCTCCAGCGCAGCCAGGAGCCCGCCGAGGAACCGGGGGTCGGTGAGATCACCGGGTTCGCCGCCGAGGGGAGCGTCGTACGCGGCCGGTTCGGTGACGAAGAGCATTTCCGCGGCCGCCTTGGCGTGGATGGCCAGGTTGTCGCCCTCGGCTGTGATGACGCCTTCCACCCCGGTGATGAGTTCGGTCATGCCGTTGTTCTCCAGGAGCGCCTGCGCACCGCACCGTTCACGGCATTCGACGATCACGGTCCTGGCCTGCCAGGTGATCCACCCCTTGGCGACGGCGACCAGCCGCTCCGCCTCCTCCCGGCCCGGGCCCGAGCCGTCCTCCCGTCCCTCCCAGCGGTTCAAGGCCCTGCGGTGCAGCAGGCTCATCGCGAAGACGGTGGCCATGGCCCGGGCGAGCGGGCCATGGTGGCTGCGATGGGCAATCACCGGTACCTGACGCGATCCGCGGGGCCCGGAGATGTACCGGTGGCCGCCGTACCGGACGGCGACGGCGAGGGTTGCGCGCGCGGAGCCGACCGCGCAGGCGCTCATGGAGATCTTGCCGGAGGTGACACGCCCGATCGACGCGAGGAGGCGACGCCTGCGATTGCCGACGGCACTGCTGAACTCGCCGTCGTCGCCGATCCGTCCGTGGTCCCCGCCGAGCAGGGCGTCGCGCCCCACGAAGACCTGATCGAAGGAGGTCAGGCAGTGGTCCACCGGGCTCCCCATACGTGCGGGAAGTCTGCGGACCCGTACGCCGGGCAGGGCCCGTACGGCATCGGTGAGCGGTACGAGGAAAAGGAAGACGCCGTGATCGACGCCTTCGACGAGCAGACGCGCGGCCACAAGACCGGCCTTGGGGCCCCCTGCCGGACTGGTGTTGGGCATGAACTTCTGGGCTCCGGCGTGCGGTGTGTGCAGCACAAACCCGTCGCGTTCGCGGTCGTAGGCGGCCGTGGTCTCGACGGCCGTCGCGTCGTTGCCGTGCGCCACCTCCGTACAGAGGAAGGTGCCGATGCTGCGCAGCCGGAGGAAGCCCGACAGATCGCGTCGACTGTCGCCTTCGTGGTCGAGGAGGCTGCCGAGAAAGAGGTTGTAGTGGATGCCCGCCACCGTGGTGAGGGCCGGGTCGACCGGGCCGAGCCATTCGTGCAGGGCCGCGAGGGCGCGGGGCTCGGCGGCGAGACGGGCGCCGCTGTCGAGGCAGTCGTTGAGGATGCGCAGCCGCTCGTACGCGAGAGCCAGGCGCTCGTCAGGGGTGCCGCGGTCCGGGCGCCGGAATGGTTCTGTACTGATCAGTCTCTGCCAAAAACCGTGCTCCTGGCGGACGTTGTCGCCCAGGAGCACGCCGGTGAGGAGCTCCGCGGTCCGTTCGGTGGAAAGGCTGTCGATCGTTGCGGTCATGAGACAAGAACGATCAGCCGACGGCGAGGACACCGGGGGGCGTCCGCGACGGGTCGTTCGCGTCGGCGCGCTCGAAGGCGAGCGCGACGTTGTGTCCGCCGAAGCCGAAGGAGTGGCTGAGTGCCCGCTCGATGTGCTGTATGCGGGGCTCCTTGACCACACAGTCGAGGCCGGATCCGTCCGGCAGCGAGTCCAGGTTGGCGATCGGCGGGACGAGGCCGTGCTCGAGGGTCAGTACGGTGGCCACCGCCTCGATCGCCCCGGCCGCGGCGAGGGTGTGCCCGAGCACACCCTTCGGGGCGGTCACCGACGGCCGGTGGGGGAAGAGCCCCGAGATGAGGGCTGTCTCCATCGCGTCGTTCAGCGGGGTCGATGTGCCGTGCGCATTGATGTGGTCGACCTCCCGGGCCGCCCAGCCCGCCTCGCGCAGCGCCGCTTCCACCGCCCTGCGCGCACCGGCGCCTCCCGGGTGCGGGGCCGTGGGGTGGTGGGCATCGGTGCCGGAACCCGCACCGGTCAGCAGGGCGCGCGGCCGCCCCCCGCGGCCGTACACATCGAGTGTCCGCTCCAGCACGAGCACGGCGGCACCCTCGCCGATCACGAAACCGTCCCGGTCCGCGGCGAACGGCCGCGACGCCCCCGCCGGATCACCGGTACGCACGGAGAGCGCTCCCATGCCCGCGAAGGCGCTCACCACCAGTGGAGTCAGTACGGACTCCGCACCGCCGGCCACCACCACATCGCACCGGCCGCTCGTCAGCAGATCACGGGCCACGGCGATCGCGGTCGCGCCGGAGGCGCAGGCCGTGGCAGGCGCCAGGCTGGGGCCGTGGGCCCGCAGGGCGATCGCGACCTCCCCGGCGGCGGCGTTGGGCATCATCATCGGGACCAGGAGCGGCGAGACTGCCTCCGGTCCGCCGCCGTCCAGCTTGCGAAGATTGTCGACGAGCACGGACACCCCGCCCACACCGACGCCGAGCACCACTCCCACCCGGGCGCCGTCCCACCGCTCCGGCGACAGCCCGGCGTCCGCCACCGCCTGGCGGGCGGCGACCAGCGCCATCTTCACGAACCGTGCCATCCGCCACGCCGAGCGTCCGCCGACGGCCTCGTCCAGGTCGATCCCGTCCACCGGACAGGCGAAGTCGACCGGCAGCCCGGCCAGTTCGTCACAGCTCCGCGCCACGGACACGCCGGCGCACAGTCCCGCCCAGAAGGTGTGCTCGTCCGCCCCCGCAGGGGTCACCAGACCCACTCCCGTAACCGCGACGCCCATGTCGGCCCGCCCCATGCTGCGCACCCTCCTCCGTAATCGATCACGTCTACCGGTTGTCGAACGGAAGTCGCCCTGGCGAGGATGCGCTCACTGAGCCGAACGGGTGAACAATGGGCCGAGTGGACCGAGCCGCGCCGCGCGCCCGGTGAACGGGTTCACCCGTCCGCAGTAGTCCGCCGCGCTGTGTGCACCGGCAGGGCATCCCCTTGGGACATGGAAACGGACGGCGGCGAGCCGGATTCCCCGGCGGCGCGCGCGGAACTTGAGGCGCTGCGTGCCAGGGTGACGGCGCTGGAGGCGCGTGCCCCGGCACGCCATTGGCCGCGGGCCCGTTCGTTCTTCGCCGCGCTGCTCATCCTCGCCGCGGCTGTACTCACACCGCTGAGCATCGTGTCCGCCTGGGCGAAGAACCAGATCGGCGACACGGACAACTATGTGGCGATGATGGCGCCGCTCGCGTCCGACCCCGATGTGCAGTCCGCGGTGTCCGATCGCGTCACCGGCGCCGTGATGAAGCACCTCGACGTGAAGGCGCTGCTGGCGGATGTCGCCCCTGCGGACCGGACGGTTGTCGACAAGGCGCTCTCGAGACTGAGCGGCCCCCTGACCACGGGTGTTTCGGACTTCGTGCACGGAACCGTGGAGAAGTTCGTCACCAGCGACGCCTTCAAAACGATCTGGACCGACCTCAACCGGACCGCCCAGTCCTCGGCAGTCAAGGCGCTGTCCGGGAGCGGCGGCGGGGCGGTGAGACTCACCGATGACACCGTCACCATCGACCTGGCACCGGTGATCGACCGGGTGAAGAAACGTCTCGTCGACCAGGGGCTGACGATCGCCGCGCAGATCCCGGAAATTCACACCGACTTCACGGTGCTGACCTCCGACTCGGTCGGCAGGGCCAAGAAGGGGTTCCGGGCCCTCCAGGTCCTCGGTTTCTGGCTGCCGCCGGTCACTCTGGTCCTGGCCGCGGGTGGGGTGCTTCTCGCCGTGCACCGCCGTCGCACACTGGTCACGACGGCGCTCGCGGTCGCGGCGGGTGCTGCGGTGCTCGGGCTGGCCGTGTGGGTGGGCCGTGCCTTCTATCTCGACAGTCTCCCGTCCGATGTGTCGCAGCCGGCGGCCGGTTCCGTGTTCGACGCCCTGGTCGGTTACATGCGCACCATGGTCCGCCTGGTGATCACGCTCGGCATAGTGGTGGCCCTCGCCGCCTGGCTCACCGGTGACGGCCGCGCCGCCACCCGGGTCAAAGCGATGTGGAGCGGTGGCATCGGTGCCGTCAGGGACGCGGCCGGTGTCACCGGCGGCCCGGTCGGCAGGTGGGTGCACCGGGCCAGGCCCTGGCTGAACTGGACGGTGGTCGTGGTGTCCGCTGCGGTGCTGGTGGCGTGGAACCGGCCGACGGGCCTGGTCACCGTGTGGATCGCACTGTGCGCGCTGTTCGCCCTCGCCGTCATCGAGTTCCTCGACGACGACAGCACGCCGCATCCGGCGACGCCCGGGTAACGGCCTCACCCACGATTGGCAGCGGCAGAAGGAGCGGTTCTCTCGGGCACGGTCGACGGCCTGCGCGACGCACCCGACGCTCCCCCGGGCCGTCCCGGTCGGCCGGCCCCACCCCGGCGACACGATGGCGCCACCGTCTCTCAGAGCGCATTCCAGGGGGCGGTGGCATCGTCGTGTTCAGCGCCGGGCGAGCGCCGCCTTCAGCTCCGCCTCGTCCGGAGGATTGGCACCGGCCCGTGCGACGGTCACGGCGGCACAGGCCGCCGCGTGACGCAGGACATCGGTCACGGTGTCCCGGTCCGGCGAGCGCAGCCGTCCACGGCCGTCCGCGCCGAGCAACCCGTGCAAGGCAAGGGCATGCAGGGTGCCGGACATGAAGGCGTCGCCCGCCCCCACCGTGTCGACCACGTCGGTGGGCAGCGCGTCGACCGTCACATGCCCGTCGGGGAGGACGGCCAGGGCACCGTCGCCTCCCCGGGTGACGAGGACGACGGCCGGGCCCGCGGTGAGCCACCGCTCGGCGACCTGCTCCGGCTCCTGGCCCGGATACAGCCACTGCAGGTCCTCGTCGCTGGCCTTGACCACATCGCTGAGCGCGACGCAGCGCTCGACCTTGCGTACAGCCGCGTCGTGGTCCCCCATCAGCTCGGGCCGCACATTGGGGTCGTAGCTGACGGTCGCGGACGTGCGCAGCGACTCGACGGCGGCGAGGACGGTGGCCGCTCCGGGTTCCATCACCGTCGCGAGGGAACCGGTGTGGACATGGTGGGGCGGCCGGTCCAGGGAGACCGGGTCGAGCGTCCAGGTGATCTCGAAGGTGTACGCGGCCCGGCCGCCGTCGTCCAGGGTCACGGCGGCGGACGGGGTGGGCGCCGTGGCACCGTCCGTGCGGACTTCGACCCCGGCGCCGGCCAGCTGGTCCCTGATCAGCCGCCCGTTGTCGTCCGGGCCGAGCTGAGTGAGCAGGGTGGCACCGTGCCCGAGCCGGGCCAGACCGTACGCGACGTTGGCCGGACTGCCTCCCGGGTGGACCTGGTCGGCCGCACCAGGCAGCCGGACGATGTCGGCGACGCATTCGCCGATGACCAGCAGGTCGAGTCTGTCGAGCATGAGGTTGGGGTCTCCTATGGTGCGGTGACGAAAGTGTCCCGGGAGGCGGTGCGGCCTTCGAACACAATGAGCCCGATCCTGTCGCGTGCATAGCGGATCCGCAGCGGAAGGGTCATCCCGGTGTGTGGACACCGAGCCCGGTCAGGAACGCCGCAGCGGCCGGGATGGCAGGAACGCCTCGCCGGCCTGTTCGGGCGGCTGGCCTCCGGCGCACTGTCCGAGCTCGACGGCTGGCGGACCGCATAGTGGGTGAACGCGCTGCTCATGGCCGTCATGGCGATACTTCTGCACAACCGGCTCCCCCGGCCGCGCGACGCGGCCCCGATGTCGTGCACCGGACTTCTGCGCTCCACGCTGTCCCTGCTTCGGCGGGAACCTCTGCTCCGCCGACGGGCAGCCATCGGCGCGTTCTCCATGGCTTCGTACAGCGTGCAGCTAACCGCGCTGACGTTTCTGCTGGCCCGGCCCCCCTTCGACTGGAGCGCGGCCGCCATCGGGCTCTTCGGTCTGGTGGGCGTCATCGGTGTGGCGGGCATGAACTTCGTGGCCCGGTTGAGCGACCGGGGACGGGTGCAGGCGGTCTCGGGAACGGCGGCCGCGCTCCTCACTCTGTCCTGGCTGCCGCTGCTGGCCGGCGAATCCTCCCTGCTGTGGCCGGCGGTCGAGGTGATCTCGCTGAACCAGCAGGCGGGGCTCAACAGCAGTCAGAAAACGTTCATGACGCTCTTCTTCGTGACTCCTCCACCCCCTGGAGGGGGTGGCTTCTCGCTATGCCGGTTGGGCTCCGCGACGGACCAGCCCGGCCCGTAGAACGTTGATTGCTCCGACTGTGTCGGCGTGCGCGGTGTGGCCGCAAGCGGTGCAGTGGAACTTCTCCTGGGTGGGCCGGTTCTCCTTGGCGGTGTGGCCGCATGCGGGGCACCGCCGGGAGGTGTTGCGGGGGTTCACGGCCATCACTTCCCGTCCGGCGCTTTCAGCCTTGGCGGTCAGGATCGTCAGGAACACCCCCCAACCGGCATCGTTGATCGATCGGTTCAACCCGGCTTTGCCCGCGGCTCCATTGGGCAGGAAGCTTCCAGGCCGGCCAGGGTCCAGCTTCGGTGCGGGGGCCCGGCTCATGTGGGAGATCTTGAGGTCTTCGTGCGCGATGAAGTCATGCGCGCGTACGAGGTCGAGCGCGGTTTTGTGCGCGTGGTCAAGGCGCCGGCGACGGACCTTGCGATGCAGAGCGGCGACTTTCTCCACGGCCTTGCGGCGGCGCCTGGAACCGCGCTTGCACCGGGACAGCGCCCGCTGAGCCCCTTCGAGCTTCCCCGCAGCCTTCCGCCCGTGACGAGGGTTCTCGACGAACCCGCCGCCCGAGTCCGCGAGGAAATGGGCAATGCCCAGGTCGATACCGACCACGCTGCCGGTCGCGGGCAGCGGCTCGGGCCGGGGCCGCTCCGCGGTCAGCACGACGAACCACTTACGGCCCTCGCGCTTGACCGAGACCGTCTTGACCCTGCCCACCACCGGCCGGTGCTGGTGCACCTTGACGTGCCCGACCCCCTGGATGCGCACGCGCGTGACCGGATCGTGCGGGGTGGCATCCCAACGGCAGCCGTCCCCGTCCCTGGGGAAGTCCACCGTGTCGAAGTGCCCTACGCCCTTGAAGCGCGGATAGCCCGGCTTCTCACCGGCCTTGACACGGCGGAAGAACGCAGCGAACGCCTTGTCCAGACGCCGCAGCGTCGCTTGCTGGCTGGAGAACGACCAGCGGCCCTGACGCTCCGGGTCGAACGCCCGGATCTCCTTGAGCTGCACGGACTGCTGCCCGTACCGGACCGTGGTCTTCGAGGTGTGGTGCCAGGCGTCGCGGCGCTCCTGCAACGCCCCGTTGTAGAGCGAGCAGTGATCACGCAGCATCTCGCCGAGCGCGACCCGTTGACCCATGGTGGGCCTCAGGAGGAACTTGTACGCACGAATCACCCGGCCCACCCCCCTCTCCGACCCGATCCGACGGAACCACACTACTCTTGGTTCATGTCACCACGCTGGGAACCAAACCCCGATGTACGACGAGGCCGTCACGTAGTTTATAACCTTCACGCACACTTGGTGTTCGTTACCAAGTATCGGCGGAACGTCTTCGACGGCGAGATGCTGACGCGCTGCGAAGAGATCATGCGGAACGTCTGCACCGACTTCGGTGCGGACCTGATCGAGTTCAACGGCGAAGACGACCACGTCCATCTACTGGTGCACTATCCACCGAAAGTCGCCCTGTCGAACCTGGTGAACAGCCTCAAAGGCGTCTCCTCGCGCTACCTGCGCGCCGAGTTCAACGACCGCGTGAACCGGGCCACCCTGCACGGACGCTTCTGGTCCGGCTCCTACTTCGCCGGATCCTGCGAAGGTGCACCACTCCAAGCAGTCAACGACTACATCGAGAACCAGAAGCACCCCACCTGAGCAGGGCAGAGCAGGGCAGCATTCAGGATCGGATTCCCTCTCCGCCTGAAGGTGGGGATTCCCTCCGAAGAGAGGGATGGGCGGGGCGGCCGGATCCGCTCTCGCTTCGGTGGTCTGGGCGCGGGCGGGCTGGGGCGGCATCTGCCTCCTGGGCGGTTCGCTGGCCGCCGGAAGCCTTGCGCTGTGGGTCCTGGAACGCGTCCGGGCGGCCTCCGCCGTCCCGGTTCCGTCGCCGTCACTCGTTGACGGCCGTCAGCAGCACCACGGCGTCCTCCAGCGCCAGCAGCCCGTGCCGCTCCTGCGGGATCGGGTGGAGTCCTCCGGCGCCCAGCTCCACATCGCCGGAGGGCGCCGTGAGGCGCACCCTGCCGCGGAGCACCTGGAGAGAGGCCGCGGCGGGTGCGTTGTGCTCGTCGAGGGCGGAGCCGGAGGTGAGGGCGATGACGGTCTGGCGCAGGGGTTCCTCATGCAGCAGGCGGTGGGCGCTGCGGCCGTGTGGTGAGGTGCGGGCCGCGGCCAGATGCTCGTCGGCGAGGGCATTCAGATCGTCCATATGCCCACTGTGCCGCAGCCCTCGTCCCCCCGCGATCCTGCCGGAGGTCCACCGGTACCTGACGTCCGGTTCCTTCTCCTCGTTGCGGCTGCCGTCGTCGTACTCGACGGCGGTGAAGCCGTGCCGCGCGTAGAAGGCCCGGGCGTCGGTGTTGCGCTGGAAGACGTAGAGAGTGAGCTCGTCGGGGGCGATCTCGCGCGCCTTGGCCAGAAGCAGCGAGCCGATGCCCCGACGCCGTACATCGGGTCTCAGATACAGGTGTTCCAGCTCGGTTCCGTCGAGGGAGGCGAACCCCAGTATCTCCCCGGTCCCGGTCTCGGCGATCCACACCGTTGTTCCGGGCAGGACGACATGGGTCATCCAGGCCAGCGTGTCCTCGTCGCTGTGCACCTTCGGCAGGTACGGCATGGCTGCGGCGCGGGAGGCGAGGAAGAGCCTGGTGAGCGGCTCCGCGTCCTCGACGGCGGCCTCGCGCAGCAGGATGCGGTCTGCCGCTGCGGACTCGTTCGGTGCCATCTCGGTCCTTTCCCATCGGTCGGAACCAGCCACTTCCCGGACTCTGTGGTGGGCTGCTCGTCGTCGTGGACGAACATATGTCGGGGCCGAGTCACGCCTCCACAGGATTTGGCCTGTTCATCAGGGCCGGCACTCCCCCTCCGCCCCGGTGTGTGTGTCCACGGTGGGGCAGTCGCGGACCGACGCAGGCCACCCGCGAAAATGGCGGAGGGCAGATCGCAAGTACCGACCGATACGGAGGAGTGGGCAGATGCCGCACGAACGAGCCGGACAGCCGGCCCGGCCTGAGGATCTCACCGATGTGGCACGGCTGATGACGGCGTATTACACGCTGCACCCGGATCCGGCCGAGCCCGGCCAGCGGGTGGCGTTCGGCACCTCCGGCCATCGAGGGTCGTCCACGGCCACCGCGTTCAACGAGGACCACATCGCCGCCACCAGCCAGGCCATCAGCGAGTACCGGGCACGGCAGGGCACGGACGGGCCGCTCTTTCTCGGCGCCGACACCCATGCGCTGTCGGAACCGGCCCGGATCACCGCCATCGAGGTGTTCGCCGCCAATGACGTGACCGTGCTCATCGATCCGGCCGACGGCTACACCCCGACCCCGGCGGTGTCGCACGCCATCCTCACCCACAACCGGGGCCGGACCTCGCAGCTCGCCGACGGTGTGGTGGTCACTCCGTCCCACAACCCGCCCGGTGACGGCGGGTTCAAGTACAACCCGCCGAACGGCGGCCCGGCCGGCTCCGGGGCCACCGGCTGGATCCAGGAGCGGGCCAACGAGATCATCGCGGCCGGAATGAAGGACGTACGACGACTGCCCTACGTCCGCGCACGGGCGGCGTCGACCACCGGGACGTACGACTTCCTCGGCAGCTATGTCGCGGACCTGCCGTCCGTGCTCGACCTGGACGCGATCCGCTCGGCCGAAGTACGCATCGGCGCGGACCCGTTGGGCGGCGCGTCCGTCGCATACTGGGGCCGCATCGCCGAACAGCACCGGCTCGATCTGACCGTGGTCAATCCCCTGACCGACCCCACCTGGCGGTTCATGACGCTCGACTGGGACGGCAGGATCCGGATGGACTGTTCCTCGCCGTACGCGATGGCCTCGCTGATCGGGCAGCGCGACCGCTTTCAGATCGCGACCGGGAACGACGCCGACGCCGACCGGCACGGCATCGTCACACCCGACGCCGGGCTGATGAACCCGAACCACTACCTCGCCGCCGCCATCAACTACCTGTACGGCCACCGCGAGCAGTGGCCGGCCGCAGCAGGCATCGGCAAGACGCTGGTCTCCTCGGGAATGATCGACCGGGTCGCCGCTGCCCTCGGCCGTGAGCTGGTCGAAGTGCCGGTCGGCTTCAAATGGTTCGTGGACGGACTGGTCGACGGATCGCTCGGGTTCGGCGGCGAGGAGTCGGCCGGGGCGTCCTTCCTGCGCCGTGACGGATCGGTGTGGACGACCGACAAGGACGGCATCATCCTGGCGCTGCTCGCCGCCGAGATCCTCGCGGTGACGGGCAAGTCCCCGTCGGACCACTATGCGGCGCTCACCGCCCGGTTCGGCGAGCCGGCGTACGCCCGGATCGACGCTCCCGCCGACCGCGAGCAGAAGGCCGTTCTCGCACGGCTCTCCCCCGAGCAGGTCACCGCCGACACCCTGGCCGGTGAACCGGTCACGGCCGTGCTGACGGAGGCGCCCGGCAACGGCGCACCGATCGGCGGCATCAAGGTGACCACCGAGAACGCCTGGTTCGCCGCCCGCCCATCGGGCACCGAGGACGTGTACAAGATCTACGCCGAGTCCTTCCTGGGCGCCGACCATCTCGGCCAAGTGCAGGAGGAGGCCAAAGCCGTGGTCTCCGCGGCGCTGGACGCCTGAGTTCGGCCGGGGCCCCCTCGTGCGGCCCCGGCCGATCGGCGGGCTCAGCGCATGCCGTCGAGCTGCGGCGTTGCTCCGTGCCGTCGCACGGAGGGGAGCGCCAGTACCGCCCCGACCGCGGTCAGTTGCCACATCACGCCGAATGCCAGGAGCCGGCCTGCCCCCACGGCGCCCGACACCGGCCCAGCCAGCGCCAGCCCGAGCGGTCCCAGCGCGAAGGCGCCCAGGCTGTCGAACGCGCTGATGCGTCCGCGGACCTCGGCGGGAATCTCGCGCTGGATGACGGTCGTCGACAGGGTGTTGCACGCCGCTGCCCCGGCCCCCGCGGGGAATGCCGCCGCTGCCACCCAGGCCAGCGGCAACCCCGCGGCCAGCGCGGCTGCCGGTAGAGCCCAGCCCGCAGACGCAGCCATGGACCAGGCGAGTGCTCGACCGGGGTTCCTGCCGAGTAATGCCAGGCCGCCGACGACTGAGCCGGCGCCGTACAGGGCCAGCACGAGACCCCAGGAACTCGCGCCGCCGAGCCGCTGCTGGGCAAGAGCCGGCCCCAGCACCAGGAACGGCGCCCAGAGGACGAAATTGAACAGGCTGATGTGGAGGGTCGTGACCCACAGCCATGTGCGGGAGGTGAACTCCTTCCATCCGCGTCCCAGGTCGGTGAACAACCTGCCGCAGGGCGTGGCCACCCGCGGCAGGTGCAGTCCAGCCAGGGCCAGGGCGCTCACGCCGTAACTGACCGCGTCGACCGCGACCACTGTGCCTGTGTCGGAAACAGCGACGAGCACACCGGCCAGACCGGGACCCACCACCGAGGCGACTGCCTGGGCGATCTGCAGCAGCGAGTTGGCGTCCGCAAGGTCCTCCGCAGGAACCAGGCCGGGCACCAGGGCCGTCAGGCCCGGGCTGAACCCACCCTCGCCGATTCCGAGAACCGCCGCCAGCGCGACAATTTCCCAGAGCTGCGCGCTGTGGGTGAACAGCAGTACGGCCAGGACGCCCTGGGCGGCGAATCGGAGCAGATCCGCTGTCAGCATCACCGATCGGGCCCCGAGCCGGTCGGCGAACACACCGCCGAGCAGCAGCATGGCCAGGACCGCCAGAATTCGCACCGCCATCACCAGACCGACGGCGTCGACCCCGCCGTCAGGCAGCTGCAGTGCGGCGAAGGTCGCGCCGATCGTGCTCATGCCGGAGCCGAGCAGCGACGTGCTCTGGCCGACGAGGAAGCGGCGGAACCGGGAGTGCCGCAGCACGCGCAGACGGCGCGGGGCTTTCCGGGGACCCGCTGCCGCGGGAGGGCGAGTACGAAGTTTCATAGCCCGCAATGTTCCGCCGCCGGGCTATGCGCCACAAGCATTTCGGGAAAGAAAGTTGAGTCCCTTACGAGCAATTTCACTTGCGGAATGAATCAGCGCAGTAAATGGGCCCTATTTACTGCAACATGCCTGGTGGTAGGCTCCGTTACCGAAGAATGGAATCATCTCCAAAGAACTCATTTACTGCGGATGTGGTCAGCATGATTCAGCAGCGAACCGGCGGAGTGGGCACGCCTCGCCCGGCATCGGTGGAGTACGGAGCCGCGGTCGACCGCTACCTCGCCGCGGCCGGGCTGGGCAGCTCCTCCAGTCGCGTCTACCGCATCTCGCTGCACGGGTGGGCCTGGCCACTCGTCGGCCTCCGCGCCCCGACCGGTCGCGAACGCAGGGGCGCCCGCCCGCCCGTTGTGCCGCTGGCCCGGCTCGACGACCCGCAGGCCGCGCAGCGGTTGCAGCGGGGACTTGTCGACCGCGCCGCCGCCGCGGAACCACGCACGCTGGCCCGCGAACTGGCCTGCCTCCGAGCCTCGACCGCATGGTGGCGAGCACAAGGCTGGATCACCGCAGACCCGGCCGCTGAACTGGCACTGCCGATGCCATGCCCCGGACCGGCACCGACCCCCTCCGGTGCTTCCATGGCCGCGAGGGCAACTGCTGACAGCCCGGATCGGGCCCGCGCCGCCCTCGCTTTGCGGGCCCCGCTCAGGGAGTTGACCTTGTGGCACCTCCTTCACGAGTCGGGCGCCCCCGTCGAACGGGTGCTCGCCCTCGACATCGACCACCTCGACCTGCCCGGTCGACGCACCAGAGCGGGCACGGCAGCGCCCCTGAGCTGGGGATCAGGCGCCGCACGCCTGCTACCCATGCTGCTGGCCGGGCGCACCGCGGGGCCGGTGTTCGTCACCGACCGGCGGGCTCCCGCCACCACGCCGGCAGCCGACCGCTGCCCGGTGACCGGCCAAGGACGGCTCTCCTACCGCCGGGCCGCCGAACTGTTCACCGCCGCGACCAGTCCACTCGATCCAGCCGGCCGCGGCTGGACCCTGCTTGTCCTGCGCGACCGAACACCGCGGAGCAGACCGGTCCGCAGATGACACACCAACTGGTGATCCTCATCGCCCACGAGCGGACCCATTCCGCAGCTTCCCATGGCCGAAGTCACCGCTGATGGGTTGCCCGGGCGGCCGCGGACCGGCACTAGAATTCGGGGCATGGGAGGGTTCGCGGTCGCACGGCTGCTGCGCCGGCATGGACCCGCCGTCATGCGGAAGTAGGGAAAGCAGGCGCCCATGGTGACTCCGGAGTTCCGCCCGACCCATGTCGTCCCCCGGGGCGGGCTGCCCGCCTGGGAGGCGCCGGACGTGTCCCGTCCCATCGAACCGCTCGACCCGCTGCTCCCGGTACAGCTCATCGACCGGCGCGGGGACTGGGGGCAGGTTCTGTGCGCCAACGGCTGGTCGGCCTGGGTCGACGACCGCCTGCTCGTCTCCGTACCGCACGGGCCGCCGTTGGCCGGGCAGCCGCTCGCCCCTACGGCCGACCCCCGCCCCCTGCTGGCCCGCGTCCAGGAGTCGCTGGCCCAGTACCGGCGCGCGGTGGAGGAGCTGGCCGACGAGCATATCGACAGGGAGGCCTTCCGCCGCCGTACGCAGGGGCTGCGGGTGGGGCTGGTCGTGGACGGCGAGGCGGTGTGGCTGTATGACGCCGAGCGCGAGCGCTGGGTGTACTGCGACGGAACACAGCTGAGCACCTACGCGGCCTCGGTCGGTCCGGGCCGGCCGAGCGGGGCTCCGGCGGACGGCCCGGCGGAGGCGGTCGAAGCTGATCCGACGCAGGTCGTCGCGCCCGAGCAGTTGGCCGGTCCCCGGGCGCCGGAAGAGGCCTGACCACGGCGTACCGGCACACCCCGCCACAGCGGCTGCGGCTGCGGCTGCGGCTGCGGCTGCGGCTGCGGCTGGCAAGGATCACGGAATCATACGCACTTCAGCCGTGGCGGGTGGATGGCCCCGGCCGTGTCCGCGAGTGGGCTGCCGGTGCCGCCCCAGCGCAGTGCGACGATCTCCGCCGCGATCGACACGGCCACCTCCTCGGGGGTGCGCGCGCCGAGGTCGAGGCCGATGGGTGAGCGCAGTCGCGCCAGTTCCGCTTCGCCGAAACCGGCCTCGCGGAGCCGGGCCATCCGGTCCTCATGGGTCCGGCGACTGCCCATCACCCCGATGTAGGCAGCCGGAGTGCGCAGCGCCACCTCCAGCAGGGGGACGTCGAACTTCGGGTCGTGGGTGAGTACGCACATCACGGTCCGCCCGTCGATCGCCGTGCTGCGCAGATACCGGTGCGGCCAGTCGGCGACCACCTCCACGCCGTCCGGGAACCGGCGGGGGTCCGCGAAGGCGGGACGGGCGTCGCAGACGGTGACGCGGTAGCCGAGGAACGCACCGATCCTCGCCACCGCCGCGGCGAAGTCGATCGCGCCGAAGACCAGCATCCGGGGCGGCGGCGCGAACGACTGGAGGAACACCGTGACGTCGTCCTCGCGCCGCTCGCCGTTGGGACCGTAGTGGCGCAAGCCGGTTGCGCCCTGAGCGAGTTCTCCTCGTGCGTCGGCGGTGACGGCGGCGTCGAGGCCGCTTGCGCCCAGCGATCCCGAGACGGTGTCCGGCCAGACGGCGAGGGCGGCGCCGCGCGGGGCGGGTCCGTCGGTCACGGTGGCGAGGACGACCGGGCGGTGCCCTGCTACCGACGCAGCGACCTCGCCGAAGGTGACGTCGTACGCGACTGTCACGGGGCGTACGAGGAGTGTGATCTCGCCGCCGCAGGTGAGGCCGACTGCGAAGGCGTCCTCGTCGCTGTAGCCGAAGCTCTGGAGCCGGGCCCGGCCCGTTTCCACGACCTCCTTGGCCAGTTCGAAGACCGCACCCTCGACGCAGCCGCCGGAGACGCTGCCCACAACCTCGTCGTCAGGGCCCACGGCCATCGCCGCGCCGGGACCGCGCGGCGCGCTGCGGCTGACCGCGACGACGGTGGCGAGCCCGAACGGCTCCCCCGCGGTGTACCAGCTGCTGAGCGCCGGAAAAATCTCACGCATCGGCCGTCGCCCCCTGGGCCGTGTCCGCGAAGGAGCCTTTCCCGGGGCTCAGGCCGTGGTATCGGACCATGCGTACGGCGGCGCGACGGGCCCGCTCGCGGGCCCGGCTCCGACCATTTCCAGTTCCTGGTCGGCGGCCTTCATCAACTGTGCGGCGACATCCTTCATGGCGCGGCTCGCCGCCAGTTCGTCGCCGATGACGGGAACGTCCACATCCTGCGGGTTGCAGCGGGCGACCCCATGTCCGATGAGCTTTGCGGAGCCGGTGTCCAGCACCGCCTCGGCCCTGGTCGTACCGCCCTCCTCGGACAGACCGACGCGGACCGTCCACTCCAGCCTGCGAGTCATCGCGCACCTCCTGCGACCGCGCCCGGCCTCGGTCCGCCGCCACGTCGCGGTCCTGTGACCAGGATCCACCCGGCCGGACCCGTGCGCGCGTTCCGGCTCGTTCTGCGGGGATCACTCCGCCGAAATAGGATGCATGGAGTCACTTCCACCAAGTGCGGAGCGGCCATGAACCGGCGTCGTCCTGCTCGTTCGGCGAGCGCCGGTGAACTGCTCACCACTCTGCAGCAGCTCACCTCACGGGCTCGCCGTGAGGTGGAGCTGTATCAGGCGCGGGTGGAACTGGCCGAGGCGCTGCAGCGCGGGATGCTCCCTTCGGCGCTGCCCGCCCTCCCGGGGCTGCAGACCGCTGCCCGGTACGCGCCGGCCCGCAACGGGCTGGACATCGGCGGTGACTGGTACGACGGATTCGTGCTGCCGGACGGTGCGCTGGGGTTCGCCATCGGGGACGTACAGGGCCATGACGTCGAGGCGGCCGCTTTCATGGGGCAGATCCGCATCGCCATGCGGGCGATGGCCGCCACTGCCGCGGATCCCGGCGAGGTCGTGGGCCGGACCAACGATCTGCTGCTCTCGGCGGACTCGGGCCTCTTCGCGACCTGTACGTATCTGCGTCTCGACCCGGTCACCCGGGAGCTCCACAGTGCCCGCGCCGGGCATGTCGCCGCCGTATGGGCCACCGCCGACGGACGGTCCGGCTTCACTTCCGACGAGGGCGGCCTGCCTCTGGGGGTCAATCCGGGCGAGCACTACCCGGTCACGCGGCGGCGGCTGACAAGCCCTGGCGCGTTCGTCCTGGTCACGGACGGGGTGATCGAGGGGCCTTCGTTCCCGGTCGACGAAGGTCTGGACGCGGTCATGCGGCTGGTGGTCTCCCGGGCCACCGCCGACGCCGGTGAGCTGGCCGACGCCGTGCTGCAGACGGCGGACCGGACCGGGCACGAGGACGACGCCGCCGTGCTCGTCCTGCGCCACGGGGCCGCTCCCGGCCGACAGTGACGCCCGGGCGTCGGCCGAGCGTGTCAAACAACCGACACTCGTCCGGGCGGGTGTCTGATGAAATGTGTGATCCGCAGAGAGAAGACCAGATTTACGACGACCGCACTGTGCATCCTGGCCGTCGCCGCCGCCTACTACATGGCCGGGGGGCTCGGTCTGATCGGCGGGGTGTACATCAACGGCGCGGTCGCCACACCGCTCTGGCCGCCGACGGGCATCGCGCTGAGCGCCCTGATCTACCTGGGCCTGCGCGCCTGGCCCGGTATCGCGCTGGGCTCGCTGCTCGTCGTCGCCACACTCAGCGGCTCGGTCTCGCTCATCACCGTCGCAGTCGTGGCAGGCAACACGCTGGCCCCCGTCTGCTCGTACCTCATACTCCGCAGGGCCGGATTCCGCGGGGAACTGGACCGGCTGCGCGACGGAGTCATGCTGGTCTTCCTCGGCGCGCCGGCGGGCATGGTCATCAGCGCGACCGTGGGCACGGGCATGCTGGTACTGGACGACGACCTGCCCCTGAACGGATTCTGGCCGGTCTGGACGGCGTGGTGGTCGGGGGACGCGATGGGCGTGCTCGTGGTCACCCCACTGCTCCTCGTGTTGCGCAGGCTGCGGATGCCGCAGATCTCCGACCGGTGGATCGAGGCGAGCGCGCTGCTGGTGGTCTCCGTAGTGGTGTCACTGCTGGCCACCAGGAGCTCGCTGGCGGTGATCTGCCTGGTGTTTCCGCTGCTCGTCTGGGCGGCTCTGCGTTTCCAGCTGGCGGGGAGCGCGCCGTGTGCCTTTCTGGTGTCGGTGCTGGCGGTCATCGCGGGAACACAAGGCGTGGGACCGTTCGAGGGCCACAGCATCCCTCATGTGATGGTCAACCTCGCCGTACTCAACGGTTCCGTGGCCCTGACCGCGCTTCTGCTCGCGGCCGTCGTCACCGAACAGAGCAACATCCGCCGGAAAATCGAGCAGGCCTGCGAAGAGCTGGCCGATGTGGTGGAGCATCTGGCGCCGGGAAGAGCGGCGGCCGCCCGGCCGCGCCGGTCCGAGGACAACCTCGACGGCCCCTGACCTGCGGGCGCCAGGTCCGGCGTCAGCGCGGCAGCCTCGCCCCGAACGTGATGTTTCCGGCCCAGTTCTTCTCCTCCGCGGAAGTCACCGTACGTCCCCACTTTCACTCGAGGCCGGGTGTCGTGATCCCGGCGGTGCGTCCTCCCGGGCAAACTGTTGGTGGGATCATGTAATCGGCGCCGCAGATGTCCGCACACCATCCGATTCCGGCATCTTCCAAATGCGAACAGGTATACACAGAACAAGAGATCCAGTACGGAACGGGATGAGTTCCAAGCCAGTGTGCATGTCTGAACTTCACTGGAACTCCAGCGAAATGGCACGTGTGTGGATATCGTGCACCGAGCGAGGGCGCATCCGTCAGTCCATGGGATCGGCGGATGCGCCCCGTTTATGGCGATGCAACTGTGACTGGGGGGTTCATGGGGCATGTCGAGCTACCCGATTCGGACAGATCAGGACCTGTGGGGCTGGCGAAGGTTCCTCGTCCACGAACTGCTTCAACTCGGCCTCGCAACAAGGAACTCGACGATCTGTGGAGGGCGCCGACCGTACGGCGCGAACGTTCAGGACCGGCCGGAACGAAGAGAAGGACGGGCCGGTTTCTGTGGTTCGTCATCGGAGCCGAACTTCTCGGCCTGGGGGTCCCGGCATGGCTCGTCCTGCAAGCCGGCGGCCAGTCGCGGGCCGCGGTCGCCTCGGCAGTGACCGCGCTTGTGTGGTCCGGTGTGCGGGCCGCGCGCGGCCGGTACGCGGACCGGACTCCGGGCGATCCGCCGGGGGTACTGAGCACGACCGGCGACTGGCTGCTGCTCATCGGCGTACTCGCCGTGCTGGGGACCATGACCGGCGAGTACGCCGATCCTGCGACGGCGGTCGTGGCGCTGCTGCCCGGCCTGCTCGTAGGCATTGCGACATGGGGGGTGCGGCGGTTGCCCTGGCCGGGGCGGCAGCAGCGGGCGGTCCGGCGGGTACTGGTGGTCGGCGATGCTCCGGGGGTGGAACGCACGGTGCAGTTGCTCGGTTCCCGTGCGGACCATCCGTACTCGGTCGTGGCCGCCGTACCGGTGGGGACCACGCCGCTGGAGTGCGAGGTCCAGGTGCCGGGCCGGCTCGCACCGGCACCGGCCGACGACGATGCGTCGACCGTGCTGGGCGGAGCCTTCGCCCATGACGCGGATCTGGCTCTGGTGGTGCCCGGGCCGCAGCTCTGCGAGGAGCGGCTGCGCCGGCTCTCCTGGGGGCTGCACGACGGCGGACTTCCGCTGTCCGTGCTGTCGGGTCTCTCGGGTATCGCCGCCGGCCGAGTACGGCCGTCCGCAGCGGCCGGGCTGACCCTGCTGCACATCGCGCCGCCGCTGCGCCGGGGACCGCAGATGGCCCTGAAGGCCGCGGTGGACCGTACCGGCGCCGCACTGGGCCTGCTGGTTCTGGCACCGCTGCTGCTCCTGATCGGGGCGGCGGTGCGGCTGGGTTCGAACGGGCCGGTCTTCCACCGTCAGATCCGCCACGGGCAGCACAACCGGCCGTTCACCATGTGGAAGTTCCGGACGATGGTGGTGGACGCCGAGAGCCGCAAGGCGCAACTGCTCACGGCGAACGAGAACGACGGCCCGACGTTCAAGATGCGCCGCGACCCCCGGGTGACCGGGATCGGCCGTCTGCTGCGCCGGACGTCTCTCGACGAACTGCCGCAACTGCTCAATGTGCTCCGGGGCGACATGTCGCTGGTCGGTCCACGGCCTCCGCTGCCGGACGAGGTCTCCCGCTACGACGAGCGCGAACTCCGGAGACTCGCGGTCAGGCCGGGGCTGACCGGCCTGTGGCAGGTCAGCGGGCGCTCGGACCTGTCCTGGCAGGAGACCGTCTCGCTCGACCTGTGGTATGTCGACAACTGGTCGGTGGCCACGGACATGGGACTCATGGCCCGTACGCTGCGCGCCGTCACCGACGGCCGCGGGGCGTACTGAGTGCGGCGGCCGTCGATGCGAAGAGTGCGAAACCACCGGCCGTGCGGGGCCGGAGGGACGGGCGGCCGTCGCGTTGCGGCGGCCGGCCCGTGCCGGTCGGCCCGTCGGGTCCGCTCAGACCTGTGCGGTCTGCCGCTTCAGCCACCATGCGTAGGTACGCGCGATCCCGTCGGGCAGCGGAATCTGCGGCGCGAAGCCGAGGGAGGTGAGCCGGGTGACGTCGAGCAGCTTGCGCGGGGTGCCGTCGGGCTTCGACGTGTCCCATACGACCGAACCCTGATATCCGGTCACATCCTGAACGATGGCGGCGAGTTCACGGATGGTCAGATCCTCTCCGCAGCCGACGTTGACGGGCTCGTCACCGTCGTAGCGCTCCAGCAGCAGGAGGCACGCGGCTGCCAGATCGTCGACATGCAGAAATTCGCGGCGTGGGCTGCCGGAGCCCCAGAGCGTGACCGCGGGCGAGCCGTCCCGTCGCGCCTCGTGGAAGCGGCGGAGGAGCGCGGGCAGTACGTGCGAGGTCTCCAGGTCGAAATTGTCGCCCGGGCCGTAGAGGTTGGTGGGCATGGCGCTGATGTACGAGGCGCCGTACTGCCGGCGGTAGGACTGGATCTGCACGATTCCGGCGATCTTGGCCAGTGCGTATGCCTCGTTGGTCGGCTCCAACGGGCCGGTGAGCAGGGCGCTTTCGGTGATCGGCTGTGGGGCGCGCTTGGGGTAGATGCAGGACGAGCCGAGGAAGAGCAGCCGCTCGACCCCGGCGGCATGTGCTCCGGCGACGACGCTCAGCTGGATGCGCAGATTGTCCTCGAGGAACTGCACCGGATACGTGTTGTTGGCCATGATCCCGCCGACCTTGGCGGCGGCCAGCACCACGGCGTCCGGACGGACCTCGCGGAGAAATGCCTCGGTGCGCGCGGCGTCGCGCAGATCGAGGCGGTCGCGATCGCGGGCGATCACCTCGTGTCCGGCGGCGGTGAGGCGGCGTACCACCGCCGAGCCGACCAGACCGCGGTGACCCGCGACGAATATGCGGGCGCCGGGCCGTAGGAGGGGGCGGACGGATTCCTTGGGAGGGCCGGGGGGATCAGTCGTCATGGCTCGGATTGTGCCAGCAGCCGCAGCCCACGGTGATGTTTTGCCGCAAATTACTCAATTTCGATATTTCGGCGAGAACCAACAGCCTTTCAGGCGAACACAGAGGGGAAGTCGTGGCGAAGACCGCGCTCATCACCGGCGTGACCGGGCAAGACGGTTCGTACCTGTCCGAGCTGCTGCTCGAGAAGGGATACACAGTCCATGGACTGATACGCCGCTCGTCGAGCTTCAACACCGAGCGGATCGACCACATCTACCAAGGACCGGAGGAAGAGAACCGTTCGTTCGTCCTGCATCACGCCGACCTCGCCGACGGGGTCGCGCTGGTGAACCTGCTGCGCGACATCCGGCCGGACGAGGTCTACAACCTGGGTGCGCAGTCGCATGTCCGCGTCTCGTTCGACGCTCCGCTGTACACGGGTGACATCACCGGTCTCGGCACCATCCGGCTGCTGGAGGCCGTCCGCGCGAGCGGTATCGACACCCGTATCTATCAGGCGTCGTCGTCGGAGATGTTCGGCGCCACCCCGCCGCCGCAGAACGAGAAGACCCCGTTCCATCCGCGGAGCCCGTACAGCGTCGCCAAGGTCTATTCGTACTGGGCTACCGTCAACTACCGTGAGGCGTACGGGATGTTCGCGGTCAACGGAATTCTCTTCAACCACGAGTCGCCGCGCCGCGGCGAGACGTTCGTGACCCGGAAGATCACTCGCGGGGTGGCCAGGATCAAGGCTGGGCTGCAAACCCACCTCCACCTGGGCAATCTCGATGCAGTGCGCGACTGGGGCTACGCCCCCGAGTACGTCGAGGCGATGTGGCGGATGCTGCAGTGCGACAACCCGGACGACTATGTGGTGGCCACCGGCGAGGGCGTCAGTGTCCGGCAGTTCCTGGAGTACGCCTTCGCACACGCCGGCCTGGACTGGCGGGAGCACGTCCGCTACGACGCCAAGTACGAGCGCCCCAGCGAGGTCGACGCGCTGATCGGTGATGCCGCCAAGGCCGAGGAACTGCTCGGCTGGAAACCGGCCGTGAAATCGCAGGAGCTTGCCAGAATCATGGTCGAGGCGGACATCCGTCAGCTGTCCGACCAACTCACCGGAGCGGCCGTGCGGGTGGACCGATGAGCGATCCTGGCACATCCAACAGCCGCACCGCCCTGCCGGTCACCGGTGTGCGAACCAGTTCGGCAATCACCCACAACACCCGGCCGTCGCACCCCACGACCGTGCCGGGGACCGAAACGGGCACAACCTCGGCCTCCACCGGCTGCCCGGTGGACCCGAGCGTGTCCGCACCGGGCCGGGCCCATGGCCCGGACCACCCACTCGCCCTTGTCGGCAGCGGGACGTACCGTTTCCGCCGCCGTTCGGACGAGGCAGGAATCGCGGCCCTCCAGCCGCAGCTCGTTCTCACCTTCGGAGCTGAATGATGAACGGAAGTACGGGGCGCAGACCCATCGGACGCGGCAGGGCACGTGCCGCGGCCGCCGCGCTCTGCCTGCTCGCCGGAGCCCTGACCGCCGCCGCGTCCGGAGGCTCTCCGGTCGCGGCCCTCACATCGCCGGTCTCCCTGACCGCGGACGACCTCACCACCTGGCAGACCAACGGCATCGTCTGGTCGATGGCCGCGTCGGACGCCGGTGTCGTGTACACCGGCGGGACCTTCTCCACCGTCCGGCCGCCGGACGCGGCCGCCGGGACCTCGGAACAGCCCGCGGTGAACTTCGCCGCGTTCGACGCGGCGACCGGTGAACCGACCGGCTGCAGCCTGTCGTTCACGCAGTCGTCGGGGACGGCGACCGTACGGGCCCTCGCGCTCTCCCCCGACCAGAAGACCCTGTACGTCGGCGGGCAGTTCGGGGCCGTGAGCGGGGTCGGGGTGAGCAATATCGCCGCGATCGACACCGCGACCTGCACCCCGCGCCAGGACTTCAAGGTTTCCGTCTCGGCGACGGTACGGGCGCTGGCCGTCACGGCCGACACCGTCTATCTGGGCGGTGACTTCAACACGGTGGCGGGGCAGACCCGGAACAAGTTCGCCGCGGTCACCACGGGCGCCGCCCTCAAGCCGTGGACGGCCAACACCGACGAGGTGGGCAGGGCCGTGGAGCTGACGCCCGACCGGAAGCACGTACTGATCGGGGGAGACTTCTTCACCGTCAACGGCACCAACTCGCACGCGCTGGCCGTGGTGGACGCCACCACCGGGGCCGTCGCCAAGAGCTACCCGGCCGGCTTCATTCCGAACGCCTCCACGGTGAAGGACCTGACCACGGACGCCACCGGCTTCTACACCGCCAACGAGGGGACCGGCGGGGGCGTCTTCGACGGCCGGATCGCACTGAACCTCAGCAACTTCGAGCAGCGCTGGCGGGACACCTGCCTGGGCGCCACCCAGGCCGTGCTCGTGCACAACGGCGTTCTGTACAGCGGGAGTCACGCACACGACTGTGCCAGCATGGGTGAGTTCCCCGACCAGCCGCGCAAGCACCTGCTGGCCCAGTCCGTCGACGACCCGAAGCTGCTCCCCTGGTTCCCGGACACCAACGACGGCATCGGGGAGCCGGTCGGACCGCGGGTCATGGCGCAGACCGACAAGGGCGGCCATCACTATCTGTGGGTGGGCGGTGAGTTCACCACCGTCAACGGCTCCGCGCAGCAGGGCCTCACCCGGTTCGCCGACGGCCCCGACACCGGGGCTCCGTGGGTGCCCAACGTCAGCCTGTCCACCGTTGCCGCGGGCAAGGTGGAGGTCAACTGGCAGACGAGCTTCGACGCCGACGACGGGGAACTCACCTACCGGATCTACAAGGACGGTGCGAGTACCCCGGTGTACACCACGACGGGGTACTCCCTCTTCTGGGACCGGCCGCAGCTGAGGTGGACCGATACGAACGTGGCCGCAGGTGAGACCCACTCGTACCGGATCAGTGCGAGCGACGGCACCAACACCAGTGCCAAGTCGCCCGCCCTGTCCGCCACCGTGGCGTCAACGGCCGAGAAGTACCCCGCCAGGGTGCTGGCAGACGGTGCTTCGCTGTACTGGCGGTACGACGAAGGCACCTCAAGCTTCGCTGGAGACACCGGCAGCGAACTGGACAACGGATTCCTGCGAAACTCCCCAGCCTACCGCCGGACTCCGGCCGCTGTGGCGGGTGACTCGACCGCGATCGGCTTCAACGGATCGAACCAGTACGCGTACAGCAACAGGCGTCATGCGCAGCCCACCAGGTTCTCGGTGGAGACCTGGATCAAGACGACGACCACCACGGGAGGGAAGATCATCGGCTTCGGCAATGTGACCATGCAGAACAGCACCCAGTACGACAAGCATGTGTACATGCGCGATGACGGGAAACTGGTCTTCGGGGTCTACAGCGGCGGTACCCGGACCATCAGCACACCCGCCGCCTACAACGACGGGGCCTGGCACCATGTCGTCGCCACGCAGGGCACCGGCGGCATGGCGCTATACGTCGACGGGCAGCTCCGCGCCTCGAGCATTCTGTACACCGGCAACGAGAGTTACAGCGGCTACTGGCGAGTGGGCGGCGACAATCTGAAGAACTGGCCGAGCCAGCCGACGAGCAACTTCTTCGCGGGGCAGATCGACGAGACCGCCGTCTACCCGACCGCGCTGAGCAGTTCGCAGGTCAGTGCCCACTACGCTCTGAGGACAGGTGGATGAGGTATCTGTTCCCGGCCGGCGCCGCCGTCGTCGTACTGACGGCGGCGCTGGCCGCCTGCGGCTCGTCCTCCGACGGGCACAAGGCGGCGAGCGGCGACCTGCCATCCGCCACCCAGGCCCCTGTCATGGCCCCCTCGGCAGAACCCGGCGCCACCGCGTCCACCGGCCCTTCGGCTCCGCGGACGAGCGAACCACCGAAAATGCCCATCGATGAGCTCACCCCGGCCACCGGCTCCTTCAACAAGAAGCAGAAGGAGTATCTGGTCGACCGTGTGCCCAGGGGCATGGACCCGGCGGCCGTGCTCCAGACCGGTCAGGAGACCTGCGACAAGCTGACGTACCTCGTCAAGGTCGACCGGGACACAGCGGTCGGCGCGATCGTGACGGGCGAGATCACCGATGCGGAACCCGCGGTCGAGCACCTCTGCACCCAGCACAGCGAGCTGGTGCAGGAGGCCTCGCGGGGGTACGCGGACGACACGTACCAGGACGACCAGATCCGGCCGGGCCCCTACCACAATGTCACTCCCACCAAGAACTGCACCTGGCGAATCACCGGGGCGAACGGCAAGAACCTGGCGTCGGGCTTCTCCGCCTCCGGGAAGCGGGCCGAGATCACCGTCCCGAAGGCGGCCCGCGCCTTCACCTCCACAGGCTGCTACGCCTGGCTGCCCGAAGGAGACCATGGATGAGCAAGCTGCCGATAGCCGTGGTGATCCCGACGAAGAACGAGGGGCTGAACATCGCCGAGGCGGTGAAATCGGTGCTCGGCCACTTCGAGGCGGTCGTCGTCGTCGACTCGCACAGTACGGACGACACGGCGAAGATCGCCGAGGAGTGCGGGGCCGAGGTGATCACATACACCTGGGACGGTGGTCATCCGCGGAAGAAGCAGTGGTGCCTGGACCACGTCCGCACGGACCTGGACTGGATTCTGCTGCTCGACGGGGACGAGCGGCTCAGCCCCGGTCTGCTGGCCGAACTGCGGCAGATCTTCGCCGATCCCGGCGCGCCGAAGCCCGCGGCGTACGACATACCGCTGGGTTACTGGTTCTCCGGCAAGCGGCTGCGGCACGGCTACACCATCCGCAAGCGGTCACTCACCGACCGCACCCGCTGCCGGTACCCGGAGGTCGGGGATCTCGAAGCGCCGGGCATCGGTGAGGTCGAGGGCCACTACCAGCCGGTGGCCGAGTCGGCCGGCTCGCTCCGCAATCCGATCGAGCACCAGGACCTCGACCCGGTCACCGCCTGGTTCGAGCGGCACAACCGGTATTCGGACTGGGAGGCGTGGCTGGAACACCACCCCGAGGTCAAGGAGCAGGTGCGGAGGGTGAAGTCACGCCAGGGGCAGCTGTTCCACAAGGCGCCCTTCAAGCCCCTGGTTTCGTTCGCGTACATGTATGTGTACCGGCGGGGATTCCTCGACGGGCGGGCGGGCTTCGACTTCGCTCTGGCGATGAGTTTCTACCGCTGGCAGATCGATCTCAAGTCCCGTGAGGGAAGGACCGTTTGAATCAGACCGACCGGCAAATGGGGGTGGGAGAAGGAGCGGGGCTGGGTGCGTGCCATAGGAGCCGGAGCCGTCGCGGCAGACGTATTCGGCCCCGGAATACTCGCGCAGCCACGCGGCCAGGGTCTGGGCGGTGCGGTCGGGCAGGACGTCGATCCGCTCGCCGGTCTCGGCGTCGATGATCACAGTGGCGTAGCGGTGCCGACGCTTGAGGGCGAAGTCATCGATGCCGAGCACGCGCGGGACGCGCAGCGGCGGTACCGCCCTGCGCACGGGCATGCGCAGGGCGGTCGAGCGGGAGATCCCGCAAGCCAGCACGCGGGAGATGCGGGCGCCCGCTCGGCCCGCTAACTCCTTGACTGCGTAGCTGAGTTGGCTGGTCAGGCGGTTGGTGCGACGCTGGTAGCGCTCCACGACGCCGGAAATCAGCTCGCGGAACGTTTGCCGCGGCAGTCGAACTCCGGGCACACCATGCGCCGGACCCGCACCGACGCCACGACCCGCCCTCCGTCCACCGGCACGTCCGCGACCACCCGCCCGTGGAAGCCGTGCACCCACCCCGTCGACTGCCCGCACACGGGGCACGGCACCGGATCGTCCCGGGTCCGAGCCGACACCCGGATGGCCTCGCCCTCGTCCGTCACGCCTTCGACGACGAGGGTCGACAGTCCCGAAAACACCATATCCACAAGCTCATTGGCATCGAGCACACCGCGCCAACGACGTGCGACACCCTTCGTTACCACCGATTACGGGACAGAGCCGCTCGTGTTTGACAGACCCGGTCAGCGCTGGCCATCCGCGATCAGCTGTTGGATCAAACGACGCAGTTTGGTACTGGAAACATGCATCGTGTACGGCAGGTAGACGACTTCGACACCGACCGCGGCGAAGTCACGTTCCCACTGGGCACCTCGAGCAGTGCCTTTCCAGTCCTCGCCCTTGAACAGGCGATGAAAGCCCACCTGGTGCCAAGCCTCCATTTTTTCCAGTGTGTTGTCGATGATTGCCTCATCGACGTATGACATCGAGCGCACTATCTCCAGCCGCTCGTGGAGCGGTACGACAGGGGCGTGTCCCTTGTGGCCGGCGGCCTCGTCGGTCAGTACGCCTGCGACGAGGTAGTCGCATTGGGCGCGTGCATGCTTCAGCACGTTGAGGTGGCCTATGTGGAAGAGGTCGAAGACGCCTGATGCGTAGCCGATGATGCGAGACACGTGTCCTCCTGGGCAGTGCGATCTCCCCCGGATGCACTGGTTGTCGAAATCGTAAGTCAGCATGGCGCGAGTCGAGGGGCTTTTCGGGTGATGGATGCCCTCCGACGCGCGGCGCGAGCTTTCTCCGTCGCTTCAGCGGAGGGGCAAGAGGTCCCGCTCCCGCTCCCGCTCCGCAGCGCCGGAGCAGGACCGAACGAGCGGGGTCAGTTGATGTGCGGGTAGCCCGTGGCTGCCACGCTGCATGTCGAAACGAGCTCACCGCCGACAAGGCCCGGCTCTGCAACGAGGCAGCCCGCACCCGACCCGCATCAGCCCCGTCACCAGCAACTTCACGGTGAAATGAGTTCAGTGGTCCAATTCTCTTCACGCTGCCCGTGATGTGGCGGGCTGGCGCCATCGGGCCCGCGACTCACGGTACGCCTCCGGCCCGGGAGGAGATCCTCCCGGGCCTCGCTCTTTGAGGTGTGTCCAGTCAGGGACGGATCGCTGCCGCGGTCAGCTGACGGCCCAGCCGAATGCGCCGCCCGTAGCCGGAAGGCCGTTCTGGCCCGGCTGGTAGGTGGTTGCCGTGCCGGTCGTGCCGGTGCGGCCGCCGGTGGCATTGCTCCACGGCAGGCCGTACGCCGCGCCGTATGGGGCGGTGTTGGGCACACCGACGTAGAGCCTGGTGGCTGTGGCGCCGAGGTGACTGCCGACGGCGTGGCCGGCCGACGGCGTGCCGCCAATGCCGGAGGCGTCGCCGGCCTGGACCCAGTGGTCGTTGTCCCCAGGCGCACCGAACGGGTAGAAGGTCTGGATCGCGCCTGCGTCCGTGGTGGTGCCGACATCCTTACCCGGTATGCCGACCGCGAGAACGAGGGTGTTGGCAGCGCCGGTCGCGCTGGGATCGAGATTGACCAGGACGAGGTTCTGGCCGAACCTGTCGTCGGTCGCGGCCACGCCCGCCACGTTGGCAACCTCGGCGTGGATGACGGCGGCCCGGGTGACCACTCCGGCCGAGGTGATCCTCAAGGTGTGGACGGCACCTGCCTGGGCGACGGTTTCCAGGGCCTCACCGGGTGAGCCCACTGCGATGACGGTGTCGGTCGGGGTAGTCGCGCCGGACGGACTGTAGGCGACGGCCGCCAGGGATGCGCTGAACTGGTCTCCTGCTTCGGCCGCGCTGTTCACCTCGTTCTGGTTGATTCCCTGGACCGGGGTCGGAATGTTTTCAGCGCTCAGATTATGCATGAGCACCTGGACTTGGCCTGCGTTGGCCAGGGTGCCGATTGATTCACCCGGCGCGCCGATGACAACGTGGTTCGCCGAGGCTGCGATGGAGGAGCCGAACATGTCGCCGCTCTCGGCGACACCATCCACGCCGGGCTTGTCCTGGTTAATGGAGACGTTGATGCTGCCGCGCAGGTAGTAGGCGTTGCCCGCGTCCACGGTGGTGCCCAGGTCTTCGCCGGGCACGCCGATCACCAGGTACGGCTCGCCCTGGGCCGTGTGCCCGGCGGCGACGGCGTGGCCGAAGCGGTCGCCTTCATTGGGAGCCGATGCCGCGATCGCGCCCTCGCCCGTGCCCTGAATGAGGTTGAGGGTTGCCGCGCCGGTAGACAGGCCGTTCGGGGCACCATAGACGACGTGGACTGAACCGGCGTCCGTGTTGGTGTCGATGTCCTCGGCCGGGACACCCACGACGAGGTCGGTGCAGCCGTCCTTATTGTGGTCGAAGGTGGCCAGGTTCTCGCCGTACAGGTCGCCGGACTCTGCTTCGCCCGGGATGGCGGCGAGGTCCTGGTGGAGTTCTGCGGTGCCCTTGCCGCCGCCGTAGATCACGCGTACGACACCGGCGTTGGTGTCGGCTGCTACGGTCGCCTTCGGGTCACCGACGACGGTGTCCTCCGCGCCGTCACAGTTGAAGTCCGTAACCGTGGCGCGCGGCGACAGGTCGAGCTGGATACGCGGAGTGGTGGCACCCGTGTAGCCGATGGTCTTGCCGCCACTTTTCAGAATCGTCTCAAGCTCGGTGAGAGGCTTGTCGGGGTACGTTTGCCTCAGAATCGCGAGAGCCCCAGTGACGTGGGGGGCGGCCATGGAGGTGCCGTTCTTCGAGGCGAACCCACCGCCGGGAACCGAGGAGACGATGCCGGTGCCAGGGGCGAGCAGGTCGAGCAGCGGGCCACGGTTGGTGAACGTGGACAGTTGGTCGTCGTCGGTGGTGGAGCCCACCGTGATGGCGGAGGATACGCAGCCGGGGGCGCTGACCGCGTCGGTGTAGCCGTTGTTACCAGCCGCGATGACCGTGGCGACACCCTCAGTGAGCAGGTTGTCGATGATCATTTTTCGGGGGTCGGTGGCGCAGGCGGTGGTCCAACGTCCGCCGCCCAGGCTCATGTTGGCAGCGATGATGTTGGTGCCGGCCCTCTTCAGTGCGTAGACCTTCTCCAGCCCCTTGATCTGGGAGCTGGTGAAGCTGAGCACGCACGGGCTGTTCCCGGCTCCGCAGTAGCTGTCGGTGTCGAACTTGGAGAACACCTGGATGGCGATGATGTCCGCGCCGGGGGCGACGCCGCGCGTGGGTGCGCCGCTGATGCCGGTTCCGTTGCCGGCGGTGATCCCGGCGACGTGGGTTCCGTGGGAACACGCGGCACCCATGGTGGCGCACGGGCCGGTTTCGGCGTCGGCGCTGCCGGAGCCTTCTTGCTGGGTGGTACCGTTGGGGCACAGGCTGGTGGAGCCGTAGCTTTCGTCGATGACGGAGAAGCACGCCTCAGTCTTGACGCGGCCCGTGAGGAACGGGTGCTGGGCGGCGACGCCGGTGTCGAGGATCGCGACAGTGGTGCCGGTGCCGGTCTTTCCGGCGGCGGCGGCCCGGTCGCTGCCGATCAGAGCGGTGGACTCGTTCAGCGTGGGTGCGACCGGGATGTCTTCGGTGACGCTGATGACGCCCGGCTGGGTGTTCAGTTGCTGAAGGCCCGCGTTGTCCACGCGGAGGGTGACCAGGGGCAGGGTGTCGTAGGAGACGAGGGTTTCGCCTGCTTCGGAGGCGGAGGCCAGGTCTGTGCGCTGGTCGGTGACGACGTTGACGCGGACGGTTCCGCCGGATTGGGTTTCGTCGAACAGCGGCGGGTCAACCGGGCCGTTCTCCGCTGCGGCGGCCGGGCTGGTGCCGAGCAGGGGATTGGTGTCCACCGGTATCGCGGTGAACACCATGGCCGCCGCCGTGGCGGTGACCAAGGCCCATATAGGTCTCTTCACTTCCTACTCCATCGATAAGGGCGTCTGGGCGTGTAAAGGGGGCCGGGCAGCGAGGTGTTCTCGCTGCCCGGCCCCCTCGCGCTCAACGGGACGGGACAGCTGACGGATCAGGTCGCGTTGGCGCCGTTCTTGGCGCGGCCGAACACCGCCACAGCCCAGTAGTAGGTGCTTGCCGCGGTGCGGCACGCCGTCTTGAAGAAGTAGCGGGAGCAGGTCTTGTTGTACAACATGTCCCAGAACTGGGCGTCGGACTGCCAGCCCTTGTACTTGTCCAGGTAGTAGCGGTAGCCCTTGTAGGCGTTACCGATCGTCCCGTAGCTGTAGTCGTGCGAGTCACACGCCGGGCGGAAGTCGTAGCCCAGGGGCTTGTCCGGCGCGGTGGTGCAGTGGTCGTAGTTGATACCCCGCACCCATGTGCCGTTCGGCAGCTTCTTCCACGACGGGTTCCGCCACCCGTAGTGCGCGACCTTCGTCGAACAGCCCGAGTAGCTGTAGTACATCCACCTGTACGCCGTGCTGCAATGACTCGGGTAGGCGTACGGGTCGTCGATCTCCGAGCCGGTGAAGTCCTCCGCCGCCGGGACTACGCCTTCGGGCTCGTTCTGGCTCGGCGCGCCAGTGACCTCGCCGCCCGGCTCGGGCACCGTGCCGGTGGTCTCACTCACCTGCGGCGCGACCGCCTCACCGGCGTAGGACAGCTCCCAGTTGGCGCCCTCGTCGGTGGTCGCCGTCATCACACGGTCGTTGCTGTCGTAGGCGTAGGCGTTCAGATCCGTACCGGCAGCCGGGTTGGTCACCTTCCGCAGCAGACCCGAACCATCGTAGGAGTAGCGGGCCAGCGTCTCCACCGTCGCCCCGGAGGTGACGGTGATCTCCTTGACCTGACCAGCCACGTCACCGAGCGTGCTGCTGCCAGCAGCGGTGGTGGACGACGCGTAGGCGACCTTCACCGTCTGCGCCGCGTTCTCGCCCCTCGCGGGCTCGTTGATCTGCTGCACGCGGCCTTGGGCGTCGTAGTTCACCGTGGACACCTTGAACGCCGTGCTACCCACGCCAGTCACACGCCAGGAGTTACTGTCGCCGCTCACCTGCTTCCAGGTGAACTTCGGCTTCAGATCGGCGGCCGGGATCGGCTCACCGAGCGCGTTCACCGGCACATCGTCACCCGCCGCCGCGGCGGCGATGTTGATGTTGAGCGTTTCGGTGATCGTGGTCTTCAGCTCACCGGCAAGGTCGTCCCAGACGCTGCTCTGCACCACCTTGGAGCCGTCGGCAGCGGTGTAGGTGGCGATGCTGCCGCCGTCGGGACGCTCTACCGAGTCGGTGAAGTCGTAGCGCACGGACTCGGCGGTCCCCAGATCCTTGGTGCTGATGTAGCCGGAGCCCTGAGTCAGCTCGCGGTTGAGCTGGCCGCCGAGGAACTCAGCCGTCCAACTCGGCCCGAACACGCCGAGGTCGGAGCGGTTGCTGGGCGCGTCCAGCGCCTGTGACACACCTGCGGCCTGCCCTGTGACGGCGTGGCTGCGGGTCATCAGACTGATCGGAACATCATTCTCGATGATCTGGTATCGGTCGAATTCCGACTGGTACATGCCCGGACCGATGGTGCTGATCTCGCCGGTGGCCACCGGCTGATCTGGCACCTCGGTGGCCGAGGCTTGCTGCGGGAGCAGCAGGGCCATGGATAAGGCGGCAACGACAGGGAACGCGGTTCTTCGCACTATGTTCTCTCTCGGTCAAGTCGACCCGTGGTGATCGACGATCAAGGACCCTAAGCGCCTCGTAACGCTTTGCACAAGACATGTGAATCGGAGTCAATGGCTCAAACTTTTCCGGTAGTTGGCAGCCAATCGTGAAGGTGAGTACGCGTACTCACGTGCGCCGTCTCGATCACCGGGCATGATGCGCCCATGCGATCCATACGCGTTCCTGCCGCGCTGCTCGCGGCCAGTCTCGTCTCCCTCGCCGTGGTCGGGTGTGGCAGTCAGAAGCCCGGCGCCGACGCGGCGCCCCCGGGAAGCAGCGTGCGCGCAGGAAGCAGCCCGACTACGGCGGACAACAGTGCGGCCATGAAGCGGTTCTCGAAGCTCGTGCGCACCATCAACGCGGAGTGCAGGCAGGACCAGCCGGCCGACGCGAACGGCAAGAAGCCCCCCCGGCCGGAGGATGTTCCCGGGCACGAGGAGCAGCCGGTGGACGGGTACGGGCCGGACAACCCGCCGCCGACGATCGACGGCATAGGCCCGGACCCGAACTCCTCCGAAGGCCCTCCGGAGTACTACACCTCCGAGCTCAAGCCCAGGGACTTCGAAGCGATCCCGCTGGACGCGGAGGATCAGTGCATCGCCGGCAAGCACGCGGACCGTATCCGCGAGGGGTTCGGCGGCAAGGGCGCCATCAGCGCCAAGGATCTACGCAGCAAGCTGATGGAGCTGGACTACCCGGTGTCGCGTATTCATGCCATGCCCGCCCAGGGCGGCTCGCCGCGTGTCCGCCTGGACCTGCGGATCGATTCCCAGGCCGCACTGGAGATCGTCGGCACCTCCAGCACCCTGATCACCGAGCCGTTCGGGGCGGTGGCGGCCGCGAACCTGAAGATCACAGATGTCAAGCGCAAGCCAGGTATTGACGCCCCGTCATCCTGACCAGGCGGCCCATTCGTGTGTGCTCCGGCGGCCTCGTCGTAGAGGTGCTCGACGACGTATTCGCGCACGTCATCGCGGACGGCGTCGGCGTCCCAGGAGACCTCGAACGCCTCCCGCCATCGGGAGGGATCTATGCTGTGGCCTGCGGCCACCGTCTCGTCGTTAGTCCACACAACTCACGATGATCATCGGTGGCCGCACCCCTTCGGTGTCCCCTGTCAGTCCCGGACGAGACAGAACGGGTGCCCTGCCGGATCCGCAAAGATGCGCCAAGCGCCAACTCCGCTTTCCACCAACCTCATCGAGCAGTGTGGCGCCCCGATCAAGGACGTCTTCCTGGGCTCGTTCCAAGTCCTTGACCCCCAGGTCAAGGTGGAACTGCTGGGGGTGAGCGGAGTCCGGCCACAGCGGCGGCCGATGGTCTTCCACGCGCTGGAAGGCCAGCACGAACCCACCGCCGGTGTGAAGCGTCACCCAGCCCTCGCCGAGCGGCCACCGCGGATCCGGCTGGTTCACCACGCCGCCGAGAAGCGACTGGTAAAACCGGGAGCAGCGTCTCACGACGCCTGATCACGATCTGCAGCTGGAGTATTAGTGACCCTTCCTGCGGACCACGTCCTCGTAGGTCCGCCGGAGGGTCCGGGTCACGACCTCGATGGTGAAGTGCTCATTGACCAGGTCCCAAGCGGCCTTCCCCGACCGGTCGTTTGCCTCGGGTTCGAGAAGTTCCAGAATCGCCCCGGCGACCTTGAGCGCGTTCCTGCCGTCCTCGCCGACACGGCTGTCGATCACCCGGCCCGCCCCGGCCCGCGCGACATCGGGGCCGAGGCCACAGGTGCGTGTGATGACCACGGGGGTGCCGACCGACATCGCTTCGAGGACGGATACGCCCAGGGGTTCCTCGATGGACGGCAGTACGTACACATCGGCCTGCCGCCCCGCTTCCAGAACCTCTTCGTGGCCGAGCGGTCCCACGTGGTCGAGGCAGTCCATCACCCCCAGTCTGCGGGCGAGTTCGAGAGTTGCGGGCAGCGCTCCGGTGTCGGGACCGGCCAGCACGAACCGAGCGTCCGGATGCTCGGCCAGGACCGCGGGCATCGCGGCGACGAAGTCCTGCGGGCGCTTGCGCTCCTGGATCCGGGCCAGGAAGAGGACTGTCGGCGGCCGCCCCGGCTCGCGGGCGGGCTTGCGTTCCTGCGGACGTACGCCGTTGACCAGCCGTACCGTGCGGGTCAACGGCACCGATGCGGCAACGGCGTTCACATCGAGGCGTTCCGTCTCGGTCAGGTGCAGCACGGCGTCGGCGCCGCGCAGCACCTTGCGTACCCCCAGCAGATCGGTCAGCTGGGCGACCCGCTTCTCGGTCGGGTCCACCATGCCGTGGGTCTGGACGACCAGGGGTGTGCGGGTGGCCAGCGCGAGCAGCGCGGCGGGCAGCGTCACCAGGTCGCGCATCAGATGGACATGGACGAGATCGGCGCCGCGCATCATGCGACGGGCGGCGAGCAGGAGCGCACCGGAGGTGATTCCGCTGACCTCGAACATGGGGAGCAGATGGCGGGCTTGGAAGAGATGGACCGGTACCCCCTCGACCTCGCGCGGCAGTCGGCCTTCGAAGCCGTCGCCCAGTGCCATGATCCGGGCGTCGTCGCCCCCGGCCCGCTGGACCTTCGACAGGTTGAGCGCCACCCTGGTCGGGCCGCCGAACGCATGGTCCGGAGTGTGCAGAGTGACGACGTGCAGGATCCTCACCAGGGCCCCCTCAACCTCGGTCGGTCTTACAGACTAGTCATCCAAACCCCTCAAGTGGGTTGATTCGTTAGAGTGTTCACAGGTCCACGAAACGGGGAGCAGATGACGTCCGTGCACGAGACGGCGCCGTTCGCACCCGTACCGGAGCACGGTCCGCAAGACCCGGTCCAGCCGCCGGCGAAGCCCATGTCGTGGGCCATGCTGTCGCGGGCCCTGGCCGTGCCTCTCATCCTCGGCCTGGTCTGCTTTCTGCCCGCGGTGATCGCCGCGCAGCCGGGCGCGGGCGTCCGGGACACCGCGTACTGGCTGCAGCTCGTGCTGACCTGTTATGCCGGGGCCCGGCTCGCCACGATGATTCTGTCCACCCGGCGGCGTCTGCTGCAGGGCGTGTTCTGGATGTTCGTGTACATCGCGATGGGGGTGGCGCCGTTCGCGCAGGCCGTCATCGGGCAGACACCCACGCCGATGGTCGGGCCGAGGTCGGATCTGATGACGGCCATCGCGCTGATCCTGGTGGGTTGCGCCGCGTTCGACCTCGGGGCGCTGCTGGCGTCCCGGCGTCCGCTGCGCCGCCGAACCACCGCACGCTCCGGTGGCGGTCCGGCCACCGCGCACCGGGTGCGGCTCAGGCTGCTGGTGGCACTGGCCTTCACGGCGAGCGGCTACTACATCCTGAAACTCGGCGGGCCCGCGATCTTCTTCACCAGCCGCCAGGAGATCAGCGCCTCGGTCGCGGTCAGCGGGGTGGCGTCGAGCCAGTCCAACGTGGGATCGGCCTTCCTCAAGGGCTTCGGTACGGTACCCGCGCTACTGGGGCTGCTCTTCTGCACCCGTCGGCTGGTGACCTCGCGCAGGGCCCGCCATTCCCCTTCGACCGTTCTGGCCTGGTGTGCGCTCCTGATCCTCAACGTCGTCGTCAACAACCCTATATCCAACGCCCGTTACTGGTTCCTGACCGTACTGGTCTCGCTCCTGTTCACCGCCTTCCCGAGCAGCGCGGCAATGTACCGCTCGGTGCTGTCCATGGGGGTGGTCGGGGCGCTGGTGCTGTTCCCGTACGCGGACCGGTTCCGCTACGACAGCGCCGGTTACCGGCCGGTGGATTCGTCGTCGGTGTTCGAGCCGCTGGCCACCAAGGACTACGACCAGACGGTGATGTTCGCCAACACCATCACCTGGGTCGACACCCGCGGCCACACCTATGGACGTCAACTTGCCGGCTCCGCCCTCTTCTTCGTGCCCCGGTCGGTGTGGAGCGGCAAGCCGGAGGACACGGGGGTGCGCGTCGGCCAGTGGATGGGGATGAACATGACCAACCTCTCGGCGCCGTTGTGGACCGAACTCTGGGTCGACTTCGGTGCTCCTGGCATGGTCGGCGGTCTCGCACTGATCGGGTACGTCGCCGCACGCACCGACCGCCGCTACGCGCAGGCGGTGTCCCGGGACGGGCCGGGCCCCGGCAGCGTTCTGGCCATCGCCGCGCCGCTGATCGCCGGGTACACCTTCATTCTGTTGCGCGGACCGCTGCTGCAGTCCGTCGGAAAACTGGCGATCGCGGCGCTCTGTCTGCTGCTGGTCACAAGCTTCAGGAGCCGGGGCGGACAGCGCTCGCGCTGACGGTTGCCTGGTCCACCGCGGTGCGGCGTCCGAGCCGGGCCACCCGGGTCCACGTGGCCACTGCCTTGCAGACGGACCCCAGGCACAGGCCCCAGGCCGCGCCCGGCACCCCGCCGAGCGCATAGCCGCCGGTGAGGAAGGCGACGGCGGCGAGCGAGAAGACCACCTGGATGGAGAGGGTGGTACGGGGGTCGAGCATCCGGAGCGCCAGAAGCCCGCAGGTACCGACGGCCATCGCCGCGTACTGGCTGCCTGTCGCCGGGAGCAGGGAAGCGGCTGTGGGCCAGGTGTCGCCGAGCAGACTGCGGCCGATCCCGTCGGGCAGCAGGGCGAGTGCGGTGGCCCAGACGGCGGCTGTGGCGGCCAGGACAGCGGCGAGCATCGCCGTGGCGCGTATCCTGCGCCGTTCCGGGGCGAGCCGCCCCAGCAGTGGCGGTCCGAAGCCGGTGGCCGAGGTGAACAGCACGTTCAGCGGCCCGAAGAGGGTGGTCGCGCCGCGCAGGGCGCCCACCACGAGCGGGTTGCCGACCATGCCGAGTCCGAGCACGGAGAGCTGGCTGGTGGCGTTGCCCACCCCGAACTCCACCACGAAACGCCGCCCCAGATGCCCTCTCCGTAAAAGGGCCTTGAGCCGTATCGGCGTACCGGTCACCCTGCGGTGCAGCAGGGCGGCCGACAGCAGAAGGGCGGGCAGCGCGGACAGCCCCCAGACGGTGACGAGCCGGGCGGCCGGGGCACCGTACGGCTGCACCGCCAGCGCCCCCAGCACACCGGCCAGTCTGAGCACGTCGCCCGCCAGTGCCAGGTGCGGCAGGTGCAGGGTGGAGAAGGCGTAACGCATGGTGTCCTGCCCCAGAACCACCGGCAGGACGAGTCCCAGCATCAGCAGGGCCCGTGCGGTGGCCCCCGGCAGCGTCAGGCAGACGGTGGCGAGAAGGATGCCGAGCGTGGCCGCGGCGAGCAGGGTGAAGGTGACCGCGGACCGGCACGCGCCGCGGACCTCGTCGCTCTCGCCGCGTCGCAGCACGAGCGGCTGCCCGGTGTAGGCGCCGGATACCCCCAGCAGCACGGTGAAGACGAGGTAGACCGCCGAGAAGCGGGCGAAGTCGGCCACAGTGGAAAGCCGGGCGGCGGCCACCAGCACCAGGATGTTGGTGAGCGCCGCCACGCCCTGGTCCGCGACCGAGCAGACGATCGCGGTACGTGCCTTCATCTGTGTCCCGCGGTGGGGTCGAAGGTGCGCAGGCCGAGCGTCTCGGCCGGGTCACCGGTGTGCTCCCGGCCGACGCCGTCCTCCCGGCCCGATGCGGGGCGGGCCCGGCCGCCGGCCGTACGGCGCCTGCCGGCCTTCTTGCGGGACCGGCGCTCGTAACGGCTCCGGCCGGGGTGCAGCAGGGCGCCGAGCACGGAGCCTCCGGCAGCCCCGATGATCTCGCGGATCCGCTCCAGGTCGCTGCGGTGCACCTCGCGCGGGTGGCACACCACCACGACTCCCTCGACCCGGTCGATCAGTGCGACGGCGTCCGCGTACGAGAGCACAGGCGGGGCCAGCACGATGACGACGGCGCCCGGCCGGTCGCCCTCGGCGACGATCCGTCCCACGGGCGCGGAGGTCAGCGCACGCGGGACGTTGTCCGTGCGTCGGCCCGCTATCAGGGCGAAGGCGCCCGCCCCGGGTACGTCCACATTCATCCGGCTGTCCGACGGCCAGGCCGGTTCGCCCTGTGATGCCCAGCGGGGCCCGGCGCCCTGCACGGCCGGGCCGAGGTCCCGGGCCAGCGAGGGGGTACGCAGATCGGCCTCCACCAGGAGTACGTCACGTCCCATCTCGGCGAAGGCCGCAGCCAGGTTGACCGCGGCGGCGGGCGCCGCGTCGCTGTCCCCGCGCGGCGCCGTGACCAGGAGTCTGCGGCGCTGCGCGAACGACGGGTCGTAGGCGAGCCGGAAGGCGACCGCCCGGTACTCCTCGGCGAGCCGGCTCCCGCTTCGCCCGATGGCGAGCAGCGCGCCCGCGGATGCCCGTTCCCTGGGCAGGGTGCCGAGCAGTGGGGCGCCGAGCGCACGGACCAGTTCCCGGGTGGAACGTACGGCCGGGTCGAAGACCAGGCGTACCCAGGACAGGAGCAGTCCGAGTGCGAGCCCGACGACACCGCCGAGTCCCAGCAGCAGGGGCAGCCCCGCACCGGTGGGGTCCATGGGCGCGACGGGCTTCTTCGTCAGGTAGCCGGGAGTGGTGTCCAGGGCACGCAACTCCGAGATTTTTCTGCTCAGTTCGGAAATCGAGACCACGAGGTTGGCCCGTGCGCTGGTCACGTCGCTACCCGCCCCGACCTGCTCCGCCAGCTGATCGCGCTGTTCGGTGAGGGGCTTGAGCTGGGCGCGGTAGCCGTCGACCATGTTGGCGATGCTGTTCTCGGTGCGCTGCCTGCGGATCTCCAGATAGGCGTCGGCGAGCGCTTCGGCCCGCGCCTTCGCCAGGGCGGGGGTGCGGCCGGTGTAGGCGAAGCGGAGCACGAGGGTGTTCGGCGGGTTCGTGACCTGGAGGCCGGACAGCAGGGTCCCGACCTCCACCGGGTCGCCGTGCCTGGCCAGGGAGCCGGCGGCCAGGGTGCCCACGGTGTCGCTGACAGCGGTCTGCCGCTCGGAGCCGATGTTGATGCCCTTGTCGGCGGAGGCGCCTGCGGCGAAGGGGTCCGAGGTGGCTGAGCGTACGACCACCTCGCCCGTCGATGTGTAGCTCTCCTCGCCGCCCAGGGCGAGCCAGCCGCCGCCGAGCAGCCCGAGGACCACGCCGGAGGCGAGCAGTGCACGGTAACGCAGGAGCTGACGGAACTGGTCCCTCAGCAGCGCGGGTTCGTCCTGGTCCTCCAGGGCGCGGATCGGCTGGGTCATCGTCGTGGTCTCCCTTGTGCGTCCGCGAGGACCTCGGTGAGCAGTGCGTCGAAGCGGGCCAGGCCCGCCTTTCGGCTCAGGTGACGTGCGACGTACTGCGGTCCGTTGGCGCCGAGCCGGTCCGCCTCGGCCGGCGCTTCGACGAGCTTGCGTACGGCTGACAGCAGCGCGGCGGGATCCTCCGGTGCGACGAGGATCCCGGCGCCGGACCGGTGGACCTCCTGGGCGGTGCCTCCCCCGTCGGCGACCGAGGCGACGACGGGGCGGCCCGAGACGAAGTACGAGGTGAGCTTGGACGGGACGCTCATGTCGAGCACGGATGCCCGCTGGGTCACCGCGAGCACATCGGCGGCGGCGAGAATGTCCGTGAATTCGTCCGCGCCGGCGGGCGGCAGGAAGTCGAGGTTGCGCAGCCCCGTCGCACGCCCGAGCAGCGCCTCTCGCTGATTCCCGTCTCCCATCAGCACGACGCGTATCCCCGGTGCCAGCCGGGCCGCGTCGACCAGGACCTCCAGGCCCTGCTTGAGCCCCATGTTCCCGGAGTGCAGGACCACGGGAGTGCCCTCGCTCCAGCCGAGTCTCGCCCGCGTCCGGGCACGGTCGGCCGAAGGCGCCTGCACATGCGACCAGTTGGGAACGACACGGATGCGCCCCGGGTCCACGCCGTACGCGGTGACACGCGGGACGAAGCTTTCGTGGATGACTCCGACGAGGGCGGCGCTGCGCAGCGCGTAGCGTTCGGCCGCCGAGGCAACGGCTGCTGCCCGGCCCCCGCCCCGGATACCGCTCTGTGCGGCGGCGGCACCCATCAGATCCTGCACCACCGGTATGTGGGGGGCTCGGTGGCGGCCGGCCAGCCGGGCTCCGATGACACCGCCCGCGAGGCTGGGCAGCTGGGAGACGACCGCGTCCGGCGGACGCGGAACAAGCGGCGGCAACAGGCCGTGCCCGAGCACTGTGGCCTCGAACGCCGCCCTCCGCAGCGCAGTTTGACGGGACGGCACATAATGTCTTCGTCGATGGACGGTGACCCCGGCCCGCTTCTCCGTGACCCGCCACACACCCCGGTACTCCGCTTCGGTACGCCAGGACGGGTAGTGCGGCATGCCGGTCAGTACATGGGTCTCGGCCCCGGACGCGGCCCAGTGCTCGGCGAGCTGCGCGGCGTACGGGCCGATGCCCGTCACCTCCGGTGCGTAGTTGGTCGAGACGACCAGCAGAGTACGGTCCTCGAAAGGCTTGTGACGATCGGTTTCGGACACGGATGCCCCCCTTCCCCCGGAACATTCTGCGTTCCCCCCAAGGAACAGCCCCATAAGTGAGCTTATCCGTTCACGAGATGCGCAAGTGGCCTTCACAGTAAGGTCGTTGCACCATCAACACCGATACCGATATCCCGCAGCACCGGATGCCATGTCCGGACAACTGCTGCTGGACACGGACATCACGTTCACCGTGGGGGGAGAGAACGGATGGTGCACAGGGTCGGCTACTCGCCGGGGGTCTACGACCTGTTCCACATAGGGCACCTCAACATCCTGCGGCATGCCCGCAGCCAGTGCGACTACCTCGTCGCGGGCGTCGTCTCGGACGAGATGGCCGCACTCGCCAAGGGCCACAAGCCGGTGATTCCGCTGCCGGAACGGCTGGAGATCGTACGCAGCGTCCGCTATGTGGACGCCGCGTTCGTCGAGACCGTGCCGGACAAGGTCAAGACCTGGCAGCAGGTCAGGTTCGACGTCATTTTCAAGGGGGACGACTGGCGGGGCACGGAGAAGGGCAAGCGGCTGGAGCGCGACTTCGCCGAGGTCGGCGTCGAGGTGGTCTATTTCCCGTACACCGTGCACACGTCCAGCACCCAGCTGCGCCGGGCGCTGGACACGCTCGTCAGTCCGCAGTCCGGAGCTCCTTCAGCTCCCTGAACCACTTGGCGAGGAACGCCACCAGGAACAGTGCGTGCACGACGGCGAGCACCGCATAGCCGATGCGGAACGCGGTCCGGTCGCCGAGCAGCAGGAACACCAGGCAGAACACCCCGTAGTCGGCGGGCAGCAGTGCCACGGCCCGCACCCGGGACACCGGAACCGCGGCTCCGCTGCCCGCCGTGGGCCGGACGGCCGCCTTGCCCAGTTGTTCGCGCAGCAGCCCGGCGCAGAAGGTCAGCACGGCGGTGAACAGGAATCCCAGCGGCAGGAGCAGCCAGCCCTCGGCCGGCAGATCGAAGAACCGCTGGAACGAGATCAGCACGGCGGTGTGTACGAGGATCATCTTGGCGCAGTCCACGACATGGTCCAGCCACTCGCCGTCCGGGCCTCCCCTGCCGGTCAGCCTGGCCAGCTGCCCGTCGGCCGAATCGAAGGCGAAGCCGATGGCGAGCCCCGCATACACCGCGACCGCGAGGCCCCAGGACGGTCGGACGAGAGCCACCGAAGCAATGGCGGCGAAGGTGAATGCCGCACTGATCAGCGTGACTTGATTGGGCGTCAGCCCGATGCGGTATGCGCCTGCCGCGAACAGCCGTCCGGCCGGGCGGTTGACGTACCGAGAGTACAGCGACACCCCCTTGGCCGTCTTCTGCGCACTGCGCAACTCGCGCAGAACCGTGACTGTGCTTCCCATACGCCCCCCAGCGTGTCACCGTTGTCGGCGGCATCGGCGGAACACCGCGGACGCTGCCGTCGGAGCCGCATCATGGCACGCGGGCCCCGTTTCGTGTGGCCACTCGGCCGCTCCGCCCGGCGATCCTTGACCCGTCGGGCCTGCACCAGGCGCGCAGGCCGACGGGCCCGTGTCTCAGGCGGGCGCGGTGCGGCACTCCGGGTGGCCCCAGCCGTTCGGGTTCTTGGCGATCATCTCCTGTGCCGCGTAAGGCTTTCCGCAGCGGCAGCGGCCCGCGAACTTGGCCCGGATGGTTCCACCGGAGCGTGCGGAACGTGCCGCGCCCCCTGCCTTTTTCGCCGGAGCCCCCTTGCTCCACCCCTCGGTCGCCCGGGCCGGAGCAGGTGTCGGCAACTGCGAGCCGTGCGCGGTACCGGCCGGCCGCTGCGTCACCGCGGCCTCGCTGGCCGCCTGATCGGCAAGGGCGTTGAGCGGATCTCCGTCCACCTGGTGGGCGGGCACGTAGACGAAGTCCACGGTCCGGCCGGTCAGCAGGGAGTCGATGCGGGTCACCAGGTCACGGTTGGCCACCGGCTTTCCGGCCGAGGTCTTCCAGCCGTTGCGCTTCCATCCCGGCAGCCACTTGGTCACCGCGTTCATCGCGTACTGAGAATCCATCCGCACTTCGATCGCCACGGACGGATCCGTGGCCTCCAACAGCTCCTGCAAAGCAGTGAGTTCGGCGACATTATTGGTGGCGGTCCCCAGCGGTCCCGCTTCCCAGCGCTCCGGTCGCCCCTGCGCATCGGCCACGACCCATGCCCAGGCTGCAGGCCCCGGATTGCCCTTCGATGCCCCGTCACACGCGGCGATGATGCTTTCGTCCATGCCCTTGATCATGCCAGTGCCGCAAGACCCCCACGGCATGGCGTAACGCTGAGTGACGATTCGAGGTGCGGTGGACCGGCGACGCTGGTTCTCTGATGGAGCCCGCTCTTCCCAACCGCACAAGGAGCGATGATGAGCGCTGCACGTGAAACCAATGACCGTGCGCAGCAACTGCGCGAGAAGGCCCGGCAGATGACCGAGGCCGCTGAGCGCACCACCGACCCTGAGCAGCGCCAGCGGCTGCAGGAGAAGGCCCGGCAGCTGCAGGAGCAGAGTGACCAGCAGGGCAACATCGGCAGCAAGAACATCCGCCCGCCGAAGTAGTATCTGCCTCACACGAGCGACCGGCTGCCTGCCGCTCTTTCCGCGGATCACGCCGACCGACAACGTGTGAGGCGTAGGCGTACGGGGTGGGCGCGCACCGCTGCGCGCCCACCCCGTACGCTCTTTTCCATGACCGGGCGCGGTTCAGCCGACCAGCCGCACCAGCACCAGCAGTACGGCCGCGAACACCATGCCCATCACCAGCGTCCGGAAGCCGGCCGGAAAGCCACTGGCGCGGTTCTTCACCGCGGCCGGCGGTGTGAGGCTGTTCGCGCGGGCCAGCCATTCGCGAGGCGGGTTGTTGGGGATGACGACCCGCCAGGGCTGATCGGGGTCGTACTCGACGACCGCCCTGGACCGGTGCAGCAGTCCCTGTGCATCGAGGGGGTGACGGATCTCGATCCGGTAGGCGGGGAGCCCCTCGGGCACTACGGTCAGGTCGAAGGCGAACACGGAGTTCACCGCCTGCCCGTCGGCGGCAGGCCGGCCGTTCGCCTTGTTGACGGCCTTGACCCCGTGGACCACGGCGGGCGCGAAGGCGCGCGGTCCGCCGGAGCGCAGCCCGTGGACCACGGTGCCCGATTCCGACTGCTCGGCCGCCTTGCCGAGCGCTGTCAGCGCCAGGGCCGACGCGGGGAGGCCGGCCAGCAGCAGCCAGCGGGGGCCGTTCAGGGCGCCCTGGATCAGCGCGGCGAAGGCCAGGCCCGTGCCCGCCGCGGCCAGCAGGCTGAGCGCGCTGAAGATCCTGCGCAGGGAGGAAGGCGTGGGATTCATGAGAGGCGCAGCAGCTTTCGGCGGGGTATCGCGACCCGGGTTCGGGCGGGATCGTCGGGGCGGCCGGCGTCGTACACGGCGAGGACGTCGCGCTGGAGGGCGATGCGTTCCACGAGGGCCGGGACCTGGTGGCGCACCCCGGCCGTGTCATCGAAGACCACGGTGACCTCGCCGTACTTGCGGCCCACCGACCGCCAGCCCTCCAGCACCGCGTCGGCCGTGGTGTAGCGGCTGTTGAGTCTGCGCAGCGCGGCGGTGCGGCGCAGGCTCACCGCCGCGCCCCACCATGCGGCGAGGCAGCCCACGCCCGCGGCGGACCACAGGAAGGTGAGCCAGTCGGAGACGGAGAACCGGCCGACCGGGAAGAAGACGTGGAAGTCGGTGACGGTGCCGTACTCGATGCGGCCGTCCGCCACCGCGTCGTACCAGCCGGCGGCACAGGCGACCGCGGAGAGCGCGACCATCGCGCCCGGCGCCGCGCGGTGCAGGAACCGGGCGGAGAGAAGACCGAGCAGGATCGCGCAGAGCACCCCGACGTATGGAGCCCCGGCCGCGAACTGGTCGCTGGCGCAGCCGTCGGTCCCGTCGCAGGTCCATTGCACGGTGGACGCGTCGTAACCGGCGATGTGCCACATCATCCAGACCTGCCACACCATCAGCGCGCAGGCGATGACACGCATCGCCTGCGCGTAGGCTTTCTGCCGCACTGTCCGCCCTCGTTCTTGCCACGTCGCGGGGGTCATGGCATGCCCCGGTGGACGTTATACGTGCTGTCCACACTCTGCCGTGATCCACACCACGTGGCCGGACCGAACGAGGGCTCAGACCGCGTGCCGTCTCCTCATTCCGGGGCGGCTACGCCTCGAACGAGAGCGGCGGTGCCCCGGCCGTGGCGGAGGCACCGCCGCTCCCGGGGTGCTGTCTGCCTCCGGGTTCTCGCTGGTCGTTGTCAGGGGGCCGAGTGGCGCCCGCCGCCGGCCGCACGGCGCCTGCGGGCCGCCGCGACGAGGCCCGTGCCCGCCAGCACGGTCACGCCCGCGAATCCAGTGAGGCAGGCCAGGACCAGGGCGCCGGCGCCCGTCGCGCCCAGGGCGTTGGCAGCCTTCGTGGCCAGGGACTGCTCCTTGGGCGTTCCGGCTCCGGCGGCCTGCCTGATGAGATCGGCGACGACATCGGGGTGCGACATCATGGCGATATGGGAGGAGTCGACCTCGACGGTGTGCGACTTGGCGCGCTTGGCCTCGAAGCGTTCGAGATCCGGGGCGATCGCCTTGTCCCGGGTGGCGACCAGCGCCCAGGACGGAATGGTCTTCCAGGCCGCCGCAGCTGCCCTGTCCATGAACGCGGCTCCGTTGATGGGGCGCTGGGTGGCGGCCATCATGGCCGCGGTGCCCGACGGCACGTCCGCCGCGAAGACGTCGTGGAACCTGGCGGGCTGGATGTACAGATCGGCTCCCTCGTTGCCGTTGGCCTCCGGGAACGGCACCGGCTTCAGAGCCGCGTTCAGCTCGCTTCCCGCGAACTTCGCCGACAGATCCGCCAGCCTCTCCCCCTTGTCCGGCATGAGCGCGGACACGAACACCAGCGACTTCACTTGCGGGTTCCCAGCGGCGGCGTTGCTGATCACCGCACCGCCGTAGGAATGCCCGGCCAGCACGATCGGGCCTCTGATGGTCTTCAGCACGCCGGCTATGTACGCGGAGTCACTGGCAAGGCCGCGCAGCGGATTGGCCGGGGCCATGACCTTGTATCCGTCACGTTGCAGGCGTTCCACCACCCCGTTCCAGCCCGAGGCATCGGCGAACGCGCCGTGTACCACCACCACCGTGGGCTTGGCGGCGGCCGGATCGGCACCGCCGTCGGCTGCGGCAGGTCCGGAGGCCGCGGCAAGGGCGGCCGCGGTGAGCGCCGCGGCAGCGGTATGCGCGCGCCGCCCGCGTATCCGCATCCGCAGGGCGAGGAAGGTCGACACAGTCATGGCTCTTCTCTCTTCGTCGAGGAGCGGTTGGTGGGCCCAGCGTTGCCAGGCCCGGCCCGAACGGCGCGACACGCGACGCAGGGGAGTGAAAACGGCCGACCATCCGAGTGAGAGTTACGCAACGAAGAGTGATGGCCCTTCGGGGGCCCGACCGGCCCGGCCCGCTTCAGGCCCGGTCGGTTCGCAGCCGCCGCGATACGGCGCGCAGCCAGGGGTGACGTTCGTGCAGTTGTGCCGAGCGCCGGTCGAGTTCCTTGCCCAGACGCTCCGTGCGCTTGTCGATGTCGAGCTCGTCGAGGATCCGGTCGACCTCGGCGAGCAGGGCTCCGTGCAACTGCCACTGTCCGGGGTGTTCCCGAACGTCTTCGAGGAGCAGGTTCGCCACCCGGTCCCTGGTCGCGCGGCTGACGGCCAGGGCGTGGGCGAGCCGGTCCTCCGCCTCCTCTGCGTTCCCCGCGACGGGAGTGGTGATCAACTCCGAGAAGCTCTCGATGGCTCCGGCCATCTGTCCGAGCAATTCCGTCAGGGATTCGGCCACGTCAGCGGGGAACAGCGTCTCCTCGGTACGGGCCTTGGCGAGGTCGGTCAGAGTGCGTGACAGCACCCGCAGCACCACGGCGCAGATCTCCAAGGTGTCCAGACCGGTGCGCAGCACGACCCTGTACAGCAGCCCCTGCCGGACTCGTGGATTGAGCGTGAGGCTCTCCTCCGCCTGCCGCAGCGAGGCGTCGACCTCCACGATGTCATGGTCCAGCCGGCGGGCTTCGTGGAGTCGGTCGACCGCCCGCTGGACGGAGATGTGGCCGCCCACGTCCTGCCCCATCGCGCGGAACATCTGTCCCATCTCACGGGCCAGGCCGTCGATGGAGGCGCCCGCCGGCTGCACCCACACCGGGGGCGCCAGGAGCAGGTTGAACAGCAACCCCACGCCCGCGCCGATCAGCGTCTCCAGCACGCGGTCCCAGGCGGTGGAGGCGACCTGAGAGACACCCAGGACGAGCATCGCGCTGATCGCCACCTCGGGTACGAACTCACCGACGCGCACCAGGCGCCCGATGATCAGCGAGGTGAAGATCGCCAGTCCGAGGCTCCACCAGGTGAGGCCCACCAGGGAGCTGAGCGCAGTGGCGATGAGCACCCCGACGACGACCGAGTTCACCCGGCGGATCCCCGTGGTGAGGGTCGCGTACAGAGTGACCTGAACGACGAGGAGTGCGGTGAGCGGTGCCGTGAGCGGTGCCGGATGCGGAAGGGTCCACACCGCCACGACATAGGCGATGACGGCAGCCGCCGTGGAACGCACGGTCTGTGCTCCGACGGGCTCGGTCGTACGCCGGACAAGCTTGATCACGGGTTCGGATACTCCTGGCATCTCATTCCCATGCCCGCCCGCATGCCACCACAGCGCATCGGTGCACCGAACCCACCGTACGGACGTGCGTGCCGTGCCGGTGGCGCAGTGTCGGTCAGCAGGCGGATTCGGGGAACCAGGAGCAGCTAAGGCCTGGTGATAGATAGAGCGAAAAATACCTGTCCATACTCATGAACAAGCAGTCATCGAATTGCTTTTTTGCTGATTCCACAGCCTTGACAGTTCCTTATTGCTCAGCAAGTCTCCATTCAACGCTTCGCACCGGACCCGGGCCGGCGCGGCTCGGAGCCGACGCGCCCTTTCCCGTCAGGACAGGACAGAGAGGCCAACACATGACCACCCCGACCGCCGACCGGCACCAGCTCTTCATCAACGGCGCCTACACCGACGGCACCTCCGGGGCCACCCACGAGGTCATCAGCCCCGCGACGGGCGAACTCGTGGGCACCTTCCCGCTGCCCGAGGCCGCCGACGTCGACGCGGCGGTGCGTGCCGCGAACGAGGCCCAGCCGGCCTGGGCCGCGACCAATGTGTGGACCCGCGCCGAGCTCTGTCACCGCATCGGTACGGAACTCGGCAAGCGCGTGGACGAACTCGCCCGCCTCCAGTCCCTGGAGCAGGGCAAGCCGCTCGCCGAGTCCGTCGCCGACATCGAGGAGGCGGCCAAGCTCTTCCACCTGCACGCCGAGGACGCCGTACGACTGCACGGCGAGACGCTGCCCTCCACCGACAACACCAAACGAATGTTCACCTTCCAGCGCCCGGTGGGCACTTGGGGCATCATCACGCCATGGAACTTCCCGCTGCTGATGCTCGCGGAGTTCGTCGCCCCCGGGCTCGCCACCGGCAACGCCCATGTCGTCAAGCCGCCGGCCAACACCCCGCTCACCGTTCTCAAGGCGATGGAGGCGTTCGTCGCCGCCGGACTGCCCGACGGCCTCGTCAACATCGTGCCCGGCGAGGGTGACACCGGCGATGCGCTGGTACGCCACGAAGGCATCCACGCGATCGGCTTCATCGGCTCCACCGCGACCGGGGCGAAGATCCAGTCCGCCGCCGGCCTCAAGCGCTCCATCATGGAGTGCTCGGGCAACGGCCCGCTCGTGGTCCTCGCGGACGCCGATGTCGAGGCCGCCGCCAAGGCAGCCGTCGACGGCGCCTATCCGTGCGCCGGACAGGTCTGCTGCGCCACCGAACGCGTCATCGTGCACGCCGGCATCCACGACGAGTTCGTCGAGGCCGTGCTGCGCGAGGCCCAGCGCATCACCCTCGGCGACCCGTTCGACCCCAGGACGGTTCTCGGCCCCCTCAACAACGAGGGCGTCGCCGCCAAGATGGACCGTCACATGGCCGACGCCCGCGAGCGCGGCGCGCGCATCCTGCTCGGTGGCAAGCGCGCTTCGGGACACCCCACGGACCTCTACTACGAGTTCACGGTCGTGGACGGGGTGCCCGAGGACAGCCTGCTGTCCCGCGAGGAGTCCTTCGGCCCGGTCGTCCCGATCATCACCGGGCAGGACGAGGACGACCTGCTGCGCATCGCCAACGACGACAAACTGGGCCTCCAGGGCGCCGTCTTCACCCGCAGCATGACCTCCGCCTTCCGCTTCATCGAGGAAATGGCCGTCGGCCAGGTCGTCGTGAACGAGAGCAACAACTGGTGGGACATCAACATGCCGTTCGGCGGCGCCGGCAGCCGCTCCACCGGCTGGGGCCGCATCGGCGGCAAGTGGACGCTCATGGACATGACCGACACCCGTACCGGCGTCATCAGTCTCTGACCGCCCCCGCTCCCGCCCCCACTGTCCGCGGGCCGGGGCCCCGACCAGCATCGGGCCCCGGCCCGCGCCGTCGTCGTGGGCGGTTGCACCGGGCCGGCGGCAGGCGCCGTTGGCGAGGCCATGGGCGATGCTCCGAGCCGGGCAGGATAGGCCCGTACAACCGAAGATCCAGGCCCGCACACCGTGGTGGGCCGTACATGAGAGCCGGAGCAACAGAATGAGCACTCTGGGTGGCAGCCCCCTCGACGACACCGACCACCGGATCATCGCCGCACTTCAAGCGGACGGCCGCCGCCCGTACAGCCAGATCGCCGAGGAACTGAACATTCCGGCCTCCTCCGTGCGCTATCGCGTCCAGCGCATGGAGGAGAACGGCATCCTCCAGATCGTCGGCATCGCCAATCCGCTGACGATCGGCTTCGACCGATTCGCCATGGTCGGCATCCGGGTCGGGCCGGGCAGTGCCCAGGAGGTCTGCAAGCGGCTGCGTGAGCTGCCGGAGACCTCCTACGTCATCATGACGGCGGGCACCTACGACGTGATGGCGGAGGTGATCTGCCGGGACACCGACCACTTCACCGACCTGATGAACCGCAGGCTGCAGCTCATCGACGGGATCGTCTCGACCGACTCGTTCTTCGTACTGGAAGTGCACAAGCGCGCCTACGGGTGGGGTGTCGGCGAGGTGGACACCTCACTGCTGGACTCCCCGCAGCCGCCGCTCGGCGCCGGCCTCGACCAGCGCGTCCGAGAGCCTTTCGGGTGACCTGGCGATCAGAGATCGCCCGACAGGCTCAGAACCGTGCCGCGGGCATCAGCTCGCGAATCCCACGTGCACATGGTCGTGATGGGTGTTGTCGGTGAAGAACTGATTCGCCGTCGCGCCCCCGGAGAGCTGGAACGGTCCGCCGACGTTGTACGAGCCGGCCGCTGCCGCATCCCGCATGAACGACTCGGTCAACCGGCGCGAGGTGCCCGGATCGACGACCAGGTGTCCGTCGATCCGCCATACGTCGAAGGCCCGGCCCACCGGATGGTCGCTGGGCCGGTCGGTGCCGAACACATACAGCGGGTGCCCGGAGCGGATCACACTGATGTCGATCCGGTACGTACCGGCCAGCCCCAGCAGGGCCCGCAGTACCGTCGGGTGAATGTGTCCGCTGCGGATGTCGGCCTCCGCCGCGGGCGGCAGGCCGATCCGCGGTTCGTCCAGCACCTTCCTCGCCGCCATGGGCAGCGATGCCGCGGCGGCACCGGGGCGGGCCGGGTGGAGCGCGGTGACCTCCCACCGGGGCCTCGCCCGGCTCAGCCGCACGTCGACGGTCGTACCTCCCGCATGTCCGGGGATCCATTGACGGCACACCACCATCACACTGGCCGAGTCCGCCAGAATGCCGCCGTACTGCGCGTCGATCACCTGGAGCGCGGCCTCGTCCGCGTCGGGCCGCAGCGGGCCCGCCCGGTCCACCAGTGACGGCGGGGCCCCCAGCGCGGCCACGCGTCTCTTCGCCGCTGCCGCACCGCCCTGCCCGGCGGGCCAGGAACCGATCGCCTCCACCACCTGTACGGCGCGCAGCTTCACCGTGGGATCCACCTCGCCGCGCCCGGGGCGCCACGCCGTGGTCGCGGGCAAGGACGAGCGCGGGGACGGCGACGCTGTCACCGGCGTGGCCGGGGATACGGACGTGGCCGGGCCTGCCTCGGTCCGGGAGGCTGCCGAGCAGCCGGTGGTTCCCGCGAGCAGCCCACCGGTGCCGAGCAGCAGTGCGCGTCGGCCGAGCGGTTGTCGCATGCGATGCCCCAATCCCGTTCGGGCCCTCGTTCATCTGGACTCGGACCCGTACAGATTTCGATGGTCAGGCGTGAATAGCTTCATCATCTTCCATTCACCCGGGCACGACTGCCAGCATCGGCGCACCGCCACCCCGTGAGGGAGAATCCGATGAATCGTCCCCGTTCCCTGCGCTGCCTGGCAGCCCTGGCCGTGATGGCCCTCGCGGCCACCGCCTGTGGACGCTCCGGCCAGGGCGACGCCCCGTCCGGCAGTGCCTCGCAGGCCGCCGCCGGCCGCACCGCAGCCGAGCTGTTGCCTGCCGAGTACCGGCAGAAGGGTGTGCTGCGGGTAGCCACCGCGGTGGGATATCCGCCGATGGAGATGTACGAGCCCGGGACCACCCGGCTCACCGGTGTCGACCCCGACCTGGCCAAGGCCATCGCCGAGCGGCTGAAGCTGAAGCTCGAACTCACCAACGCCGCCTTCGACGGGCTGATCCCCGGTCTGGGGTCCGGACGCTTCGACCTGGTCATGTCCTCCATGACGGACAGTGCCCAGCGGCGCCAGGCGGTCGACTTCGTCGACTACTTCCGCACCGGCGGCGTCATCATGACGAAGAAGGGCAACCCTCAGGGCATCAAGTCCCTTGCGGACCTGTGCGGGAAGGCCGTCGTCCTCGCCAAGGGCAGCTCGAACCTCCGCATCGGCGAGGAACAGAACGCCAAGTGCCAGGAGAAGATGCAGATCTCGCAGAGCGAGGACGCACCGACCGGGCTGCTGCAGCTGGACAGCGGACGCGCGGTCGCGACCATCGTCGACTATCCCGTCGCCAAGATGTTCACCAAGAAGAAGAGCAGTGCGTACGAGGTCCTGCCGAAGCAGTACGGCACCGCACCGTGGGGCATCGCGTCCGCGAAGAGCCGGAGCGGGCTGCGCGACGCCGTCCAGAAGGCCCTGCAGGAACTGATCGACAACGGCAGTTACAAAAAGATCCTCGACGACTGGGGCGTCGGCGGCAGCGCCGTTTCCAAGGCCACCGTCAACGACGGGCAGTGAGCACGGACATGACCCACCAGAAAATATCCGGCGCCGCCCCCGGTTCGGCACCGGCAAGCACCACCGAAGCGACACCGCCGGACGAGGACCTCACCTTCCAGATGAGCCGGCGCCCCCGTCCCGGGCGCTGGCTGGCGGTCCTCGCCGCCGCACTGTTCGCGGTCTGGCTCGCCTACACGATCATCGTCAACCCCAACCTGCACTGGGACATCGTCGCCAAGTACCAGTTCGACAGCGTGATCCTCAAGGGTCTCTGGGTGACCATTCAGCTCACGCTCGTCTCGATGGCCGTCGGCATCGCCATCGGGGTCGTCGTCGCGGTGATGCAGCTCTCCGACAGTCCGGTTCTGCGTCTCACCGCGGGTGCGTACACCTGGTTCTTCCGGGGCACCCCGCTGCTCGTCCAACTCATCTTCTGGTTCAACCTGGCCCTGCTGTTCCCGGTGATCAGCATCGGTGTCCCGTTCGACGGCCCGAAACTCATCAGCTGGCAGTCCAACCAGGTCATCACCGGGTTCGTGGCTGCACTGCTCGGCCTCTCCATCAACGAGGGCGCCTACATGGCCGAGATCGTGCGGGCGGGCATTCAGAGCGTGGACCCCGGGCAGCGCGAGGCCGGTGCATCCATCGGCATGTCGAACCGTCAGATCCTGTCCCGGATCATCCTTCCGCAGGCGATGCGGGTGATCATCCCGCCGTTCGGCAACCAGTTCATCTCCATGCTCAAGACGACCTCGCTGGTCTCGGTCATCGCGGGCGCCGATCTGATGACCGTCTCCCAGCACCTGTATCTCGCCAACTTCGAGGTGGTGGCGCTGCTGCTGGTGGCTTCCATCTGGTATCTGGTGCTCACCACCATCGCCAGCATCGGCCAGCACGCCGTCGAACGCCGCTACAGCCCTGGCGCCGCCCCACGGCTGCGGCGCAGGGTCCTGGCCAATCTCGTACCCGGTCGTGCCACCAGGAAGGGGGCAGCGGCATGAACGACGTGATTCTCAGGGCCCGTGGGGTCCGTAAGCGATTCGGTGACACCGAGGTGCTGAAGGGCATCGATCTCGAAGTCCGCAGCGGTGAGGTGCTCTGTGTCATAGGCCCCTCCGGGTCCGGGAAGTCGACGCTGCTGCGATGCTTCAACCACCTGGAGCAGATCGACGCGGGGCGGGTGTGGATGGACGGTGAGCTGATCGGTTACGAGCAGCACGGACCGTCCGGCCGCGTCCTGCGCGAGCGGCGCCCCCGTGACGTCCGACGCCAGCGCGAGCGGATCGGCATGGTGTTCCAGCGGTTCCACCTCTTCCCGCACCGCACAGCGCTGCAGAACGTCATGGAGGGGCCCGTCGTCGTCAAGGGCCGGTCCCGTGCACAGGCCGAGAAGCAGGCCCGGGAGCTGCTGAACGACGTCGGTCTCTCGGACCGGGCGGACCACTACCCGGGCCAGCTGTCCGGCGGGCAGCAGCAGCGCGTGGCGATCGCCCGCGCCCTGGCCATGGAGCCGACGCTCATGCTCTTCGACGAACCCACCTCCGCCCTCGATCCCGAACTCGTGGGTGAGGTCCTGGGCGTCATGCGCGACTTGGCCCGCAGCGGTATGACGATGGTCGTGGTCACTCACGAGATGGGCTTCGCCCGCGAGGTCGCCGACCGCGTCCTGTTCATGGATCAGGGCACCGTGGTCGAGGCCGGGAGCCCGGACCTGCTGTTCACCGACCCGCGGCACGAGCGCACGCGGGCCTTCCTTTCGACGGTGCTGTGATGGGACGCCCAGTGGATCTGCTCCTGCGCGGCGGCACACTCGTCGACGGAACCGGCGCACCCGCCAGGGAGGCGGACATCGCGGTGGTGGACGGGCGGATCGCCGTACTCCCCGCCGGAACCGAGGCCGCAGCGGCCGAGACCCTCGATGTGACCGGCCAGGTCGTCACCCCTGGCTTCATCGATGTGCACACCCACTCCGACGCCCTCGCGGCACCCCATGGCGTCGACGGCGCCACGGAGCCGATCGACGATCTCCGCCTCGCGCCACTGCTCCAGGGCGTCACCACGGAGATCTGCGGCAACTGCGGGACCAGTCTGTTCCCCTCGCTCCCGGAACGGCTGCCGGTACTCGCCGAGCATCTCAGGGTGACTTTCGGGCTCGGACCGGTCCGGCCCGCGGTGGACTTCGACGCATTCGCCGCCGGACAGGACCCTGCCCTGCGCCGCACCCATATCGCCTCACTCGTCGGCCACGGCACCCTCCGCGCCGGAGTGATGGGCTTCGAGGCCCGGCCGCCCCGGCCCGACGAACTGGACACCATGTGCGCGCTGCTGGACCGGGCGCTGGCCCAGGGTGCGGCCGGCCTGTCCACCGGGCTGATCTACTCGCCCGGCACCTACGCCGACACCAAGGAGATCATCGCGCTGGCCGGGGTCGCCGCCCGTCACGGCAAGCCCTACGTCACCCATCTGCGCGACGAGATGTCACAGGTGGAGTCCGCCCTGGAGGAGGCCCTGGAGATCGCGGTGCGCTCCGGCGCCCCACTGCAGATCTCCCACCACAAGACCGCGGGCCGACACGCCTGGGGCGCCACGCTGCGCACCCTGCCCCGGCTGGAACAGGCCCGCGCCGAAGGCGTGGACGTGCTGTGCGACGTCTATCCGTACACCGCGGGAAGCACCGTCCTGCACGCCATGCTGCCCCCGTGGACGATCGAGGGCGGCGTCGGCGCCCTGCTGGAACGGCTACGCCGGCCCGAAACGCGCGACCGGATCAGGAAGGACATCGATCGGGGCGTCAAGGGGTGGGAGAACACCGTGGGAAACGGTGGCTGGGATCTCATCACGGTGGCCGCCGCGCAGGCGCATCCGGAGACCGAGGGCCGCAGCATCGCCGACCTCGCCGCCGAACGCGGTGTCCATCCGGTCGACTACGCGTGCGATCTGTTGCTGGCCGAGCAGGGCGAAGTGACCATCATCAGCCATTCCATGCGTGAGGACGACGTCCGCCGGGTGCTCGCCAGTCCGCTTTCGATGATCGGCTCGGACGGCGTCCCCAAACCCGGTCGGCCGCATCCTCGTTGGGCGGGTAGTTTCGCCCGCGTACTCGGCCATTACGGCCGCGACGAGCAGTTGCTCCCGCTGGAGAACGCGGTGCACAAGATGACCGGACTGCCGGCCCGGCGGTTCGGGCTGGCCGACCGCGGTGTGGTCCGCGACGGCGCCCTCGCCGATCTGGTCGTGCTCGACCCGGCATCGGTACGCGACACCGCCACTTTCGACCGCCCCCTGCTCGCGCCCGAAGGCATCGATACCGTCGTGGTGGCGGGACGGGTCGCGGCAAGAGGTGGCCGCCCGACCACGGTGCGGGCCGGAGAAGTGGTGAGGATCCGATGAGTCTGGCCCAAGTGACAGCGGCGGCGCGGCGCTCGGCCGCGCTGCCGCTCACCCTGGCTGTCGCCGCCGTCGACATCGACGGCGGCGAGACGGTGCAGGTCGACGAGCACACCGTGCTGCCGGTCGCGTCCGCCTCGAAACTGCTGCTGCTCGCCGAGGTCGCACGCCGGCTGGACACCGGGGAGCTGCTTGCCGACGGAACCGTGGAGGTCCTCGACGAGGACGTGGCGGACGGTACCGGCCTGCTGCGCCGGATGAGCAGGCGCGGCTGGACCGTCGAGGATCTGGCCTGGCTGACCGCTTCGGTGAGCGACAACACCGCCACCAACGCACTGCTGCGCCTGGTGGGGCGGGAGTCCACGGCCCGGCTGGCGAAGGAGCTCGGGCTCGACCGCCTCACGCTGCACGACAAGGTCCGTGACATCCGGGGCCCTGACGTGCCGCCCGTCTTCGCCACCGGCACCGCGAAGGACCTGGCGCAGCTGGTGACACATGCGGTACGCGGCACGATGAGCTCCCCCGCGGCCTCCGCACGGCTGCTGCGCTGGATGCGCGCCAACACCGACCACGGCCTGGTCCCCGCCCTGGTGGATCACGACCCTTACGCCCCGGGCTTCCCCAGCCCACTGCCCGACGGGCTCCTGGTGGCCAACAAGACCGGCACCGACACCGGGGTCCGCGCCGACGCCGGTGTCATCGTCGGGCGGCGTCGGCTGGCGTACGCGGTGGTGGCGCACTGGGACCCGGCGCTGGGCCCCAGCGCGGAGCGGGCCGCGGTGCAGGCCGTCCGGGACGTCGGCCGCACCCTCGCGGCCTGTTCCCGACGCCGCGCCGCGAGATGAGAGGGGCACGCCCCACCGGTCAGGACCACTGCATCTCCAGCAGCAACCGGACTTCCTCGGCGGCCGACCGCAGCTCCGCGAGGAAGATCCGCAGCAGCGGGTTGCGGTTGCTGGGCCGGGTGGCGACCCCGATCCGCCGGTGCAGTCGGGGATGGTCCAGCCGGCAGACGTGCACGCCCGTGGTGTCGCCGAGCCCGAGGGCCGGGACGAGTGCGATGCCCATGCCCGCGCGGGCCAGGTTGATCGTGACCTGGTAGTGATCGCTGCGGCAGCGGACGCGCGGCCGAAACCCCTCGGCCGCGCATGCGCGTTCCAGGACCGGCTCGCCGGTGTGGCCGCCGTGCGTACCGATCCAGCTCTCCCCCTCCAGAGCGGCGAGGCGGACGGCGGTGCGCCGGCCGAGGCGGTGCCGCAGCGGCAGGACCACCAGCTGCGGCTCGTCGAAGAACATCTCCACGTCCACGGCCGCATGCCGGCACCACGGGTCCAGCGGGTGTTCGAAGACGACCGCCGCATCCAGCCGGCCCGCCTCGAGATCGGGCACCAGCTCGTGAGGCTGCCCCAGGATCAGCTCGAGCTCGACCTGGGGCCGCTCGGCCGCGAACCCCGACAGTGCCCGAGGCAGCAGCTCCAGGCCGGAGGAAGCGAAGAAGCCCAGCCGCAGTACACCTGCGTCGCCTTCGGAGTGCGCCCGCAGATCGTCCTGAGCGACAGCCATCAGGTCGGCAACGGCCTGGGCGTGCTCGGCCAGTCGCACACCGGCCGCCGTCAGCCGCAGGCTCTGCGGCTGACGCTCCACCAACGCCACGGCGAGTTCCTGCTCCAGCCGGGCGAGTTGATGCGAGACCGCGGACGGGCTCAGATGCAGCGCCTGGGCCGCGGCCACGATGGTGCCCGTGCGGGCTATTTCCAGCAGGACGAGCAGTCGGGCACTGTTCAGCATCGGGTCAGGTTAGGCCGTGCCGACGCACTGCGCCGTGTCGGCCCCCGACTGTGCTGCCGGCGGCGCGATGAGCCCGGCGGGCTCGTCCACGTCCAGGCGCAGCAGGTCCTCCTCGGTCTCCCGCCGCACCACGGTGCGGGCACGGCCATCGGAAACGAAGACGACAGCGGGGCGCGGCAACTTGTTGTAGTTGGACGCCATGGCGTATCCGTATGCGCCCGTGACCGGCGTGGCCAGGAGATCACCCACCCCGACTCCGGCCGGCAGGGCGGCGTCGTCGACGATCACGTCACCGCTCTCGCAGTGCTTGCCGACCAGCCGTGCCCGCAGCGGTCGCGGTGCGAGGGGGCGGCTCGGCAGGAATACCTCGTAGCGGCTGCCGTACAGGGCGGGGCGCAGATTGTCGCTCATCCCGCCGTCGACGCTGACGTATGTCCGCACGCCCTCGATCCGCTTGATCGTGCCCACCCGGTACAGGGTCAGCCCCGCACGGGCGGCGATGGACCGGCCGGGCTCCACTGTCACGTCGCCGCTCCAGCCCGCCTCGCGCACCGCGGTGCGCACCCGAGCCGCCCAGTCCGCGAACGACGGTGGGGTCTGCCCTGCCTCGTACGCGACGCCGAGGCCGCCGCCGACGGTGAGCCGGTGCACCCGTGTCTGCGCGGCGAACCGTGCGACGGCCGCGGCTCCTGCCGCGAGCTCCGCCGTGTCCAGCACCTGGGAGCCCACATGCGCGTGGACGCCCTCCAGGATCATCGCCGGGGAGCCGGCGGCCCGTCGCACGGCGGCTGCGGCGGTTCCGCCGACGAGGCCGAAGCCGAACTTCGAATCGTTGCCACCGGTACGGATCGCCTCGTGCGCTCCCGCGGCGACACCCGGCGCCACCCTCAACTGAACACGGGCGGGGGACAGTTGTTCCTCGGCGTGCAGGCGCTCGATGCGGTCCATCTCGTCGAAGCTGTCGACCACCACGTACCGCACCCCGGCCGACATCGCCGTGCGCAGCTCCGCCTCGTCCTTGTTGTTGCCGTGCAGCACGATCCGTCCGGCCGGAACACCCGCGTGCAGCGCCACCCGCAGCTCGCCGCCGGAGGCGACATCGAGCAACATCCCCTCTTCATGGGCCAGTCGGGCCATGGCCGTGCACAGGAATGCCTTGGAGGCGTACGCGACATTGTCCCGGCCGAAGGCGGCGACCGCTTCTCGGCAGCGTCGGCGCAGGTGTTCCTCGTCGTACACGAAGAGCGGTGTTCCAAAGCGCTGTGCCAGTTCGCTGAGCAGGACCCCTCCGACAGCGAGCCCGCCCGGACGGATCTCGGAAGTGAAGGGCAGCAGACCCGTTTCGATTGCTGACGACATGGTTCCTCCACGTAGGCCGGTTTCTCCGCCATCCTCCGGCCTGTACGAGGGGTCACAAAAGCGCATTCTTCTATGGCTGAGCCTCACGTCTTTCGACGCTCGCAGCCAAGCAGCCGACATCCCGTTTCTCCACGCTCCGATCACGCCTCGCCGACGTGATCAGCAGTAACGACCTGGGGGACGATAGGGAGTGGATCAGGGCGGCGCGAGCCCGCTCCCTATCGTCCCCCAGGCCGTAAGCCGGTTGTCATGCTCAGGCGACCAGGGGCCGGTCCTGTGGGGCGATCGGCGCCGGAAGCACGGTGGAGCCGTTCAGATAGCGGTCCGTTGCGGCCGCGGCGGACCGTCCCTCGGCAATGGCCCACACCACGAGGGACTGGCCGCGTCCCGCGTCACCGGCGATGAACAGCCCGCCGGTCCCGGTGCGGGCTGTCCGCTCGGCCGACTCCGCCGTTTCGGCCACGAAGGCAGCATTCCGGGCGAAGTTTCCCCGGTCGTCCAGCGTGAGCCCGAGCTGGCGCATCAGACCGGTGCACCGTTCGGGACCGAAGAAGCCGAGGGCGAGCACGACCAGATCTGCCGGGATGACACGTTCCGTCTCCAGCCGCGGCCTTCTGCCCTCAGGCTCCACTTCCGCCAGGCGCAGCGCGCGCACTCGGCCGGACCGGTCCCCCTCGAAGCTGAGAGTGGCGGAGGAAAAGGCTCTCGGATCTGCGCCTTCTCGCCCCCGGGCCTCTTCATGAGCATGGGATATCCGATAGACCTTCGGATACACGGGCCAGGGCTCGGTGTCCCGTCGGGTGTCACCGGGCTCCGGATTGATGTCCAACTGCACGACGGAGGCGGCGCCCTGACGCAGGACGGTGCCCAGACAGTCCGAGCCGGTGTCCCCGCCACCGATGATCACCACGTGCTTACCCTCGGCGGTGACGGCAGGCACGTCGTGGTCGCCCTCCGCGACCCGGTTGGCCAGGGTCAGGTAGTCCATGGCCTGGTGGATGCCGTAGAGCTCACGGCCCGGGACGGGCAGCTCCCGTTGCCCCGTGGCTCCGACGGCGATGACGACCGCGTCGTTTCGCTCCGCGAGCTCGGTGGCGTCGAGATCGCTGCCGACGTCCACACCCGTGCGGAACTTGGTGCCCTCCGCCCGCATCTGCTCGATACGGCGGTCCAGGAAGCGCTTCTCCATCTTGAACGCGGGGATGCCGTAGCGCAGCAGCCCGCCGATACGGTCGGCGCGCTCGTAGACGGCAACGGTGTGACCGACGCGGGTGAGTTGTTGTGCTGCCGCCAGTCCCGCGGGGCCGGAGCCGACGACGGCGACAGTCCTGCCGCTGAGCCGCCCGGGCGGTTGCGGGGTCGCGTACCCGCGCGCCCAGATCTGGTCGGCGATCGCCTGTTCGACATTCTTGATCGTCACTGGATCGGCATTGATGGTGAGCACGCAGGCGTCCTCACACGGCGCCGGGCACAGCCGCCCGGTGAACTCCGGAAAGTTGTTCGTCGCGTGCAGCCGCTCGGCCGCCGCCCACCAGTCGCCCTTCCTCGCGTAGGCGTTCCACTCGGGGATGAGGTTTCCCAGCGGGCAGCCGCTGTGGCAGAACGGAATGCCGCAGTCCATGCAACGCCCCGCCTGCTCGGACACGAGCGGGAGTCGCACCTGCCCCGCGTAGACCTCGTTCCAGTCGCTCAGCCGTTCCTGGACGGGGCGCGCAGGGACGGCCCGACGGGAGGTCTTGAGGAAGCCGTAGGGGTCGGTCATGCGCCGCCTCCGTCGCTCACTCGCGGTGTGCAGGCGTTACGGCAAGAGTACGCCTGCATACCACCGCGACCACCTGCTCGGCGCAGCGGTTTCCACGCAAGCCCGGGGGGCCGCACGGGTGAGCCCGGCCGATTTCACGGTGCTTCGCCTGCACGGGTGGTGCATCCCTGGCCACGGTCGTAGCGTCGACTCAGGAACAACTGCTGGACAAGGGCGCCACCACCACAGCTGGGGAGCCGATATGCCAAGAGACACGCTCAGAACAGCGGTCATGCTGTGTGCTGCTGCCGCACTCGCAGCAGCAGTAGTGCCCGCATCCGCATCCGCAGGGTCACGCTCGGCCGCTCATGTGGTGGCCGTCGACTGTTTCCGGAATCCGCAAGTGCGCCCCGGCGACTTCTTGCTCGCCTGCGGGGACGGCAACAACCGCCTCGTCTCGCTCCGATGGTCCGATTGGGGACGTACGTCGGCTGTGGGCAGCGGACTCGACGCAGTGAACGACTGCCGGCCCTACTGTGCGGCAGGCACATTCCACTCCTACCCGGTCACCGTCAGACTCGACCGCCCGCAGTCCTGGCAGAAGCGCCCCGAGCTCCAGCACTTCACCCGCCTGCAACTCACCTACACCGACGACCGGCCGTCGCACACGGAGCGGCACGTGACTTACAACCTCTGGGACTGACGCTCATGTCCGTCGGGGATGACCGCCGGGGTGGCGTCGGACAGCCACCGCGTCCGGAACCGATGCCCCGAGGCGGCCGGGCCGCCCCGGGGGGCTCCGAGGCGGCCCGGACAAGGATTGCCGATGCCTTCCCGCTGGGGGTCACGGCACGGCAGGCTTGAGCACGACAGGCAGCTCCGTGAGGCCGCGGAAGGCCGGGAACGGAACCTCCAACCAGCGTGTCTCACGCGCGGGGTCTGCCAAAGCCACCGTCGGAAAGCGGCTGAACAGACCCGTGAGAGCGAGTTGCATCTCCAGCCTGGCCAGAGGCGCTCCCAAGCAGTAGTGGATGCCGTGTCCGAACCCCAGATGGGCACTTTGCACATTCTCCGGTCGGGTCACATCGAACTTGTCCGGAGAGTCGAATTTCAGCGGGTCGCGGTTGGCCGAGCTGAGCGCGACCTGAACCAGGGAGCCCTTCGGAATCCACGTCCCGGCGATCTGAACGTCCTCGGTCGCGAAGCGGAACGTCGCGCTCTCCACCGAGCCGTCGTAGCGCAGCAACTCCTCCACCGCCCGTCCGACCACCTCCGGGTTGTCCTGCACAGCGCGGAGCTGGTCAGGATGGGTGAGGAGGTGGTGGACGGCGTTGCCGATGAGGTAGGCGGTTGTCTTGTGGCCCGCGAACATCAGCAGAAACGCTGTCGAGATCAGTTCCTGATCAGTGAGCCCGCCATTTTCGTCCCGGGCTGCGGTGAGCGCGCTGAGCAGGTCCTCATCAGGGTGGCTGCGCTTGCGCGCGAGGAGATCCTCGAAGTACGCGTGCAGGTTCTCCTCCGCTTTCTGCTGGGCCTGCTTGGATTCCTTGCTGAATCCTGTCTGCGCCACCGTGGTGGAAAGGTGTTGGAGCTCCGACTGTTCGTCCGACGGCACGCCGAGCAGTTCACTGATCACGGTGATCGGCAGCGGGAACGCGAACGCGGGCAGCAGGTCGACCGGTTCGCGGGGCGCGCAGTTGTCCAGCAGCGTGTCGACGATGTCCTGGATCCGCGGCCGCAGCGACGCGACGCGGCGCGGAGTGAACGTGGAGCTGACGAATTTGCGCAGGCGGGTGTGCTTGGGCGGGTCGGAATTGAGCATGTGGTCGTCCAGAGCCACGGACGAGTCACCGAAGATCCTCCGGTAGGCGTCCATGGCCCCGTACATGTCCTTGCTCAGGCGCGGATCCGCCAGGGCCGCCCTCGCGTCCGCGTACCGCGTGATCAGGTAGGTGTCGATGCCGTGCGGCGGCCGCATGGGGCAGACGGGCGCCGTATCCCTGAGGCTCGCGTAGACCGGGTGCGGGTTCCGTCGGAACTCGGGGGTGCACCGTTCGGCTGCGGCGACCGGGTCGTCCACTGTGGTCACGGACGGCTCCTCAGGTCGAAGAGGGCCTCGGCGTTCCCGCCGAGGATGAGCTGCCGCGACGCCTTGTCGACCGGCAGCTTCTCGATCAGGCGGATGAACTCCTCCAGGGGCACGGACATCGGCGGCGAGTCGGTACCGAACAACATCCGCTCCGGCCCCAGCACCTCGGCGTTGAGGCCCAGGTGCGCCGGGCTGAACGTGCTGGTGTCGACGTACATACGCCGGAGTGCGCCGCCCGGGTCGGCCGACGGTGGAGTGGAGGACGGAGCCGGGGCCGAGGACTGCGCCGACGGCTTGCCACCGCCCCAGTGCCGGGGACGCGCCGCTGTCTGCAGGCGATCCGGCAGCAGCGCCATCGCGCCACCGCCGGTGGCACCGATCAGTCGCAGGCCCGGATATTTCTCCAGCCACCCCGCGAACGCGATCATGGCCATGCCCATGGTGACATCGCCGAACCGGCCGATCTGCTCGACGAAGCCGAAGTCGTCGACCCGGTCCGTTCCGATCGGTTCGGCCGGGGCATGCACGAGGACCGGCACTCCCGCCTCGGCTGCCAGCGCGAAGAAGGAGTCGGCCCGTGGAGAGCCGAGCAGTTCGCCGTGGACGCTGGAGGTGGTGATCAGGCCGACGAAGGCAGGATCCGCCAGCGTCTCGCGGACTCCTTCCAGATGATCGTCGTCGCCGAACGGGTTGGCGTACACGTACCCGCGCAACTGGTCGGGGAATGAGGCGATCAGGCCCGACATCCATGCGTGGAAGCTCCGGAGCCGGTCTCGCGGTTGCGCGTAGTTGTCGACTCCCGGCACTCGCGCCATGGCGCCGGCACCGACCGGACTGCCGATGATGGTGAGGTCGATCCCGGCCTGGGCGCGGGCAGCCAGCATTCCGTCGACGTCGGTCAGGCTGGGAGGCATGGGGAAGCGTCGGGCGGCCTCCGGTGGGGACAGATGTCCGTGGATGTCAATGATCACGTGTGAGTTCCTGGGTTCGGTGTGAGTGCGTGGGCGACCGCGACGCAGTCCTCGTCTCCGTGTCCCTGGTCGGTGGCACGGACGTGGGTCTGCGCGGCTGCGGAGACGAGAGGGAGCCGCAGTCCGGCCGCTGCGGCCTGGTCCGCGGCGAGCAGGAGATCCTTGGCCATGAGGCTCAGCCGGAAGTCGGGCTTGTCGAAGCGCCCGGCTGCCAGCCTCTTGGACTTGAACGACATGACGGGCGAGGCGAAGCCGGTGCCCGCGATCGTGGCGAGGACGAGCTTCCGGTCGAGTCCGGTGGCGGCCGCCAGCTCGACGGCCTCGGCCAGAGCCTGCACCTCGATCCCCATCAGCAGGTTGAGGAGCAGCTTCATCCGCATGCCGGAACCGAGTTCGCCGAGGTGGACGACCTCCTTGCCCAGCAGTTCGAGCAGCGGCCGGCCTGCGGTGAAGACCCGTTCCTCGCCACCGACGAACAGCCTCAGCTCGCCGCTGCGGGCGTGCTCCCGGTTGCCGAGCATGCCGACGTCCAGAACGGAGTGCATGTCGCCGGTGAGGCGGACGACCTCTTCGGGAGCGACCGTGCTGGCGCAGACCAGGGCGCCGGGGTACGGGCCCCCGGTCAGAATCCCGTCCGGGCCGTGCAGCACGGCGGCGAGGGCTTCGCCGTCGGTCACGGTGCAGATGGCAGCGCTCGTGCCCTCCACGGCATCGGCCGGATGGGCTGCGGCGACGGCGCCGGATCGGGCGAGCTGTTCGGTCCGCCCCGCGGTGCGGTTCCAGACCCGCACCTGAACGCCCTGCTCGAGAAGGCGATTGGCCAGGCCGGTGCCCATCGCGCCGAGCCCGAGGACGGCGACGGGGCCAGTGGTGGGGCGTGTCATGACTTCACCCCCACGGTCTCCTTGATGACCCGGTATCGCAGCGATTGGGTCTGGTCGACCCAGGCGCGCAGCGGAGCCACCAGTGCGCGATGTTCTTCGCCCTGTTGCCAGGCGAAGAAGTGGTCGGGCGTCTCCCACTCGCTGGTGATCACCCACTGGCGGGAGTCGTCGATGGGTTCTCCCAGCCGGTCGATGATGTGTCCCGGGACGCTGGCGACGGACTTGCGTACATGCTCGTACGCGTCCAGAAACCCCTGCTCACCGCCCTCGATGACGTGAACCGTGTACACCACGGAAAGCTTGTCGGCCGAGCAGCCGTTCTGCTCAGTGTGCATGTCTACTCCTGGAGGCTGAGATCTGGCAGAGCACGATTCCCACAGACTCATGGCCCCCGTGGCCACGCAACTTCGGTGTGGCCACACAGCCCAATGGCGAGAAGGCATTCCCACGTTTGCCGACCCGGTCGAGTGAGTCCGAAGGACCTGCTCGGCACCCACTCGAGAGGCGAGGCAGCAGCCCTGGCCCGAACAGTGTGAGCAGTGACAGCGACCCCCCTCGGCGCAAACCGTCAGGCTGGACGGTCTCCGTGATTGCGTCCCGGAAGGGGGACGGGGTCGCGGTGGATCGCGATGAAAGCGGCGTCGTCGCCCAGATGTCCGCCGACGTGGGCGAGGAGGTCGCCTCGCAGGTGGTGCAGTAGTGCCTCTGGAGAGCTCTCGGTCCACCGGGCTGCCCGTTCTGCGAACGGGTAGAAGTCTCCCTCTCGGTCGCGTGCTTCGATCACGCCGTCGGTGTAGAGGAGGATGGTGTCACCTTCCTCGAATGTGAACATGTCAACACTGTAGCTCGTCTGCCCCATGCCGCCCAATCCCAACGGGGGCGCGGGGTGCAGACTGGGGACGGTGATGGCGTGCCCTGAACTCAGCAGCAGCGGTGCAGGGTGTCCACAGCTGGTCATTCGGCTGATCCGGCCCAGGTCGGGGATCTCCAGCAGCAGGGCCGTGGCAAAGCGCTCTCCGGCCTCGTCTTCCGGCTCGAAGTCGGCCTGGTAGCGGGAGACACTCAGTTCGAGGGCCGCGGCCAGTGCGGGCAGGCTGGTGTGCTGGTAGGCGGCCTCGCGAAACGCGCCGAGCAGGGCGGCGGCTTCTCCGATGGCGGCCAGGCCCTTGCCTCTCACGTCACCGATCATCACCCGGGTTCCGCCTTCGACGCGGGTGGTCGCGTACAGATCGCCGCCGATCTGGGCCTCGTCCTCGGCAGCCAGGTAGATACAGGCGATCCTCAGCGGACCGATACGGTCCGGGAGCGGCCACAGCAGGACGTGCTGCGCGGCTTCGGCCACCGACCTCACCTGTGCGAGTTCCCGTCTGTGCCGCTCGCGTATCACGCAGAAGGACACGATCAGGGCCGAGAGCACAGTGAGGGCGGCGATCTGCACCAGCACGTTCCGGGAGGACAGTACGCCGAGGTGCAGGCCGATGTATGCCTGGGCCGCCACGGCAAGGAGCCCGATCGCTCCGGTCAGCAGAGGCCCGGCGAACGAGGCAGTGATCGCGGGCGCGATGACCAGCAGCGGTCCCAGATGGATGTCCTGCGGTGCCAGGATGTCCACGGCGGTGATCACGACGATGAGCACAACGGGAATCGCCAGCAGGGCATGACTCGAGCGCCATGGCTCCCGCAGACCCGCAAAACCCTCGCTGAGGCCCACGTCTTCCACAGTGCATCGCCCCTGGGCGGCTGACGAGTCGGCCAGGGGCGGTCGGGCCCGGTGAGCTCCTCGGAAAAGGCTTGTCAGCAGCGCTCTCCGCCGAGACCTGCCCCTCCCCCGCCATGTCCGTCGAGCAGCCCGGGCCGCCGACCGGGCTACGCGTTACGCTCGTTCTGAATGCACGCGTCCCGACCGTGGAGGCGGCCATGAGCGAGAGCGACGAGTACCCGACGCCATCGCAGGCAGAGGGCGAGAGGCTGGAAGAGGACATGAATCCGGCCGAGGAGCGGCACCCCGCCACGATGCGCACCCAGCCGTCCCAGGCGGAAGGTGAGCGCATCGCGGAGGATACCGAGAGCTGACAGAGGCGGCCGCTGCTGCCGGTCGGCGTCGCCCGCGCAGGACCGGCACGGCTGCCCGCAGGCGGAGTCCCTCGATGTCGGCGGGGGCGGTGGGAGAGCAACCGGATACCGATCGGGATCGGTTGCCGCCCACCTGCCGCCCCGCCTGCCGGGACACCGGATCGGGCAGTCTGCCGAGATCAGACCGCCGGGGCCGGATAGGTCGGGTACTCCACTCCGGAGACGTGCTGGACGACGCGGATGACCTGGCAGGAGTAGCCGAACTCGTTGTCGTACCACAGGTAGAGGATCGCGTTGTCGCCATCGACCTTGGTGGCGCCGGCGTCGACGATCGAGGCGTGGCGCGAGCCGATGAAGTCGCTCGAGACCGCGTCGGGCGCCGTGGTGAAGTCCATCTGGCGCTTGAGCGGGGAGGTCAGCGACACGTTGCGGAGGTAGTCGAGAACCTCCTCGCGGGTGGTCTCGCGCCCGAGCCGCAGGCTGAGGATCGCGATCGAGACGTCCGGCACCGGAACGCGGATCGAGCTGCCGGTGATCGGCGCCTTGAGTTCGGGCAGCGCCTTGGCGACGGCGGAGGCCGCACCGGTCTCGGTGATGACCATGTTGAGCGGCGCCGAGCGGCCACGGCGGTCGGCCTTGTGGTAGTTGTCCAGCAGGTTCTGGTCGTTGGTGAACGAGTGGACGGTCTCCACGTGGCCACGCAGGACGCCGTACTCGTCCGCCATCGCCTTCAGCGGCGGGACGATCGCGTTGGTGGTGCAGGAGGCGCAGGACAGGATCTGCTCGTCCGGCTTGATCGTGTCGTGGTTGACACCATGGACGATGTTGAGGACGTCGCCCTTGCCCGGCGCGGTCAGGACGACCTTGTCGATGCCGGGGCGCAGGTGCTTCGAGAGACCCTCGCGGTCGCGCCACTTGCCGGTGTTGTCGATGAGGATGGCGTCATTGATGCCGTACGCCGTGTAGTCGACCTCCGACGGGTCGTTGGCGTAGATCACCTTGATCTCGTTGCCGTTGGCGACGATCGTGCTGTTCGCCTCGTCAACGGTGATCGTGCCCTGGAACTGGCCGTGGATGGAGTCGCGGCGCAGCAGGGAGGCGCGCTTGACGATGTCCTGGTCGCCGCCCTGGCGGACGACGATGGCGCGCAGTCGCAGGCCGTTTCCGGAGCCGGCCTTCTCGATCAGCAGGCGGGCGACGAGGCGGCCGATACGGCCGAACCCGTAGAGGACGACGTCGCGGCCCTCGCGGCGCTCGATCTTGTTGACACCCGTGGCGCCGGCGACGGCCTCGGCGGTGAAGTCCTCCACCGAGAGACCGCGATCGTCGGTCTTGTACGTCGCGGCGAGCATGCCGATGTCGATCTGCGAAGGACCGAGGTCGAGCGTGGTGAGTGCCTGCAGGAACGGCAGCGTCTCGGTGACCGAGAGTTCCTCACCGTCGATCTGCCGGGCGAATCGGTGGGTCTTGAGGATGCTGACCACCGACTTGTTCACCAAGGAGCGGCTGTGAAGCAGGACCGTGACGTCCCGCTCCCGATGCAGCTTCCCGATGACGGGGATCATCGACTCCGCGATCTCTTCGCGGTTCTTCCAGTTGGTGAACGAGTCGTCATTGACAGTCACAGGTTTATCTTTCGAGCTAGGCGGCGCTCATATGCTAACCCCCCACCACTTTGATCATTCAAGTGGTGCCACCTGAGCCCCCGGAGCCGGCCGAGCATCAAGACGCACCGCGTCGACGCACACACCCCGGGCAGGACGTGCACCTTCCCGCCGCATCGACGTTCCAGGGGTGCGCCACCCCAGGCTGCCGATTTGGCGAACATCACACATCGCCAAAACCCCTATATCGGACATTTCCACCCAAATATTCAAGATCGCTGACTCCGGGCCACGTATGGTCGCGGTGGCCTATGAGTTGGGATCCGATCCGGTATGGCTGAGCCCCGACTCCCGTTCATCGATTCTCCGCGGCCCGACCAGATGCCAGGGCGGCAACCTGCTGCAGCCCACTCTGCTGAGCGGTTGTAAGCAAACGCAGCGGGAGCCCGACTCTCAAACCAACCGCGCGAGGACCGGCGAGATGCCCTACGGCAGACAGCGAGGCAGGACACAGCCTTCATGTATGGATCGCACATATTGACCTGCTCGCGGCGCGGTCTGGCTGCTGCCCTGGCCGCAAGCTCATTGCTCACCGTACTCACCTTGGCAACCCCGGCCTCGGCCGGCACCACCAGTGCTGCGGCTGGTGATTCGAAGGTTGTCTGCACCTCGCAGAAGCCGGGACTGGCATCCGAGCTGTCCCACGACATAGCCGGTGCTCTCAACGGGCGACAGGGCACATGGTCGCTGGCCCTGTACGACCGGATCACCAAGACCACCTGCGAACTCAACGCCAATACGCATTTCGACTCCGCCAGCGTGGTGAAGGTTTCGGTACTCGGTGCACTTCTGCGGCAAGCCGAGGAGGCACACCGGCAGCTGACTCCGCGGGAGGTGAACCTGACCACCGCCATGATCACCAAGTCGGACAACGACTCGACCTCCGCACTCTGGCACCAGATCGGTGCCGCAGGCTTCCAGAAGTTCCTCGCTCTGGCACACATGCGGCACACCGTTCCCGGGCCCGGTGGAAGCTGGGGCCTCACCCGGATCACCGCCGGCGACCAGCTCCGGCTGATGCAGCTGCTGACGGCTGAGAACGAAGTACTCACCCCCTCCTCGCGCAGCTACGCTCTCGACCTGATGAATCGCGTCACCCCTGACCAGAGGTGGGGGGTGCCCGCCGGATCGCCCGCTTCGGCAACCGTGCATGTCAAGAATGGCTGGCTGCCGCGCACCACCGGCGGATGGCGGGTGAACAGCGTGGGCGCCTTCACCGGCGGTGCTCACGACTACGGCATGGCTGTCCTCTCGACCGGCAACGGCACCATGGACTACGGCGTCGTCACAGTCGAAGGAGCGGCCCGCACCATCCATCGTGATCTGACAGGTGCCGCTTGACGGTCCTGGAGCTCACCATTCTCAGCTCCCTTCCCGTGCCGAGAGCGGTGGAGCTCCGGCAGAAGCAGGTTCGCACCCTGCGCGAGGAGCCCATGCGGCACCGAATCGTCGGAAGGAATCCCTCCGCGGCGATCGGTGGTTAGTGTCCGTCGCATGACACATATGAGGAAGATCCAGGCGCGACGGATGACGGTGGCGCTGGTGGGCGCGGCCACCGCGATGGTGCTGGGTGTGGGCGGGGCGATTGCCGTGGCCGACCAGGACGGCGAAGCGTCCGGCCCGACTCCTGTGTCCGCGGAGACGTCCGATACGGGAAGCGGCGGTCTCGCGGGCGGCGCGGACACCGGCGCTGGGGACAGTAACTCCGTCAGTGGTTCAGGTAGCACCGACGGCGGCAGCTCCGGCGGTACGGATGCGGGCCCGGTGCCGTCCGAGTCCCCAGCTCCTACGGACGGGCCCACATCGCATCCCACGGCTCCGGCAAGCCTGGACGACCTGGCGGAACGCATCGACGGTCTGGAGAAGAAGGTGGATGAGCTGCCCACCAAGAAAGAGCTGGCCGATGCCCTCCGTGCCTTCGCCGACGCGTTGGAGCAGCAGGACTGAGCCCACGGACGGAACATGCTGCGGCGCGCGCTTCGAGCCCTCATGGAGTACACCCGGCCGGAACAGACCTTGCCCTGGTGGGACCGGGTGGAGGCGGCGCTCGCCCAGGCAGCTCCCACGACCGCCCGAACCGGTCGAAGACCATCAGAACGCGGTTCCTCAATCGTCAGACGCCCGCGGCCCGCGCCGCCTCGTACACCTCGGCCGCCACGTCGATCAGCTCCGCGGCATCGCGTGTCGTGCCCTGGAGATCCAGCAGGATCTCCGGCACGCCCGTTTCGGCATGTGCCACCAGGTCTTCGACGATCTGCGCCACGTTCCCGTGGAAGGGCTGGCGGCCCGCGCCCTCGAACGGCTTGGCGCTGTACCGCGCATTGGCACGGGCGCAGACGTCGATCGGACGCTCCCGGCCGCGCTCGGCGGCCACGTCCTGTACCCGCTGCCACTCCTCGGCCAGCCGAGCGGGGCCCATGGCCAGGGGCATCCAGCCGTCCGCCCGGTCGACGAGACGGCGGGTGGCGCGCGGGCTGTTCGCTGGCAGGTAGACAGGAATGGGGCGCACAGGCTTGGGGCCGACCTCGGACGGGGCGATGGTGGTCAGCTCTCCCTCGTAGGAGACAGGGTCCGGGCCCCAGACGGCCGCGCACACGTCCAGCAGCTCGTCCAGGACCGCACCACGCCTCTCGAAAGGCGCGACGGAGGCAGCTGCATACTCGTCCAGAGACCATCCCGTGCCGAGGCCCGCGATCACCCGCCCACCACTCGCGACGTCGAGCGAGGCGAGCGTACGGGCCAGTTGGAACGGCACGTGCAAAGGCGCGACCAGGACGCTGCTGCCGAGCCGGGCCCGGCCGGTGGCCGCTGCGGCCAGCGTGAGCGTGACGAGCGGGTCGGCGACACTGCGGTACTGGTCGGGCCACGGCAGCCCCGGTACGCCGTACAGTCCCTGGGTGGCGGGCTCAGGAAACAGGACACGCTCGAAGACCCAGAGACTCGCGTAACCTGTCTCCTCCGCCGCGCGTGCCACGGTGGCCACGTCGCGGCCGATGTCGTACTGCTTCATCTGCGGGAGACCGAGACCGAGCGAGATCGTCATGTGCGCACTCCTTCATGATGACTGCGGGCCAACCAACCTTAGGTCGACAGGCAGACGGAATTCGGCGACCAGCACGGTCAACCGGCTCTGGTAGCCCTTGTGGGGCAGCGGCTCCTTCGGCAACGCCTGTGCGACGCGGACCTCAATGCGAGCCTGCTCGCCCGCCTGCACCACTCGATCGGCCCCGACCTGGGCAGCCGTCACCCCGGAGGCGGCGCCCGTCCCGACTGCGCCCGGTTCACCCAGCGGTCCGATCAGTCGGTCGTCACGGTGAGCAAGTCCAAAGAGGGCGGGCGCGTTCGCCATCGACTCCGACCAACTTGTACGCATCCACGCGACCCTGCGGGTCGGTCGCCCTCTTTTGGCGGACCGGACACACGCCACTCGCATGCAGTACGGCCAGCCCCGTACGCAGCTCAGCGCCGTCCCGCACGGCGGGATCGTGGATGAGGGATGAGCCTGGCGGCGGGCGCTCCTCGCTCCCGACGCCAGGCGTCCGGCAGCGAGAACCCCTCTGGCCCCTTCGAGAGCTGCTGCCGCACCTACGCGATCGAGTTCGAGTGGCAGCCCGACGGGTGGGCGGCTAAGACTGAGGCGACGGTTTGGGAATCGGACGACGAATCCCGGCCTCGTGACTTCCGGACTACTCGCTCCGGCCATCGAATACCGCGAGTACAGGGCGCCGACCGTAATGGACGACGGCGCTCGAAAGTTCCTCAAGGAGCTCGCATGGAGGAGAAATCCATCGAAGTCTTGACGCCGCCCGGGCCAGATGAATCTGCGATCGACGCACGCAGGTACACCGGCCCGACGACCGGCATCGAGACAGATCTCGTCGCGGTGCTGGCTGACGTCATGTGCGTCGAAAAGGTGTCGGTCGACAGCAACTTCTTCGAAGATCTCGGCGCCAACTCGTTGGTGATGGCGCATTTCTGTGCACGAGTCAGAAAGCAGGCGGACCTTCCATCGGTGTCGATGAAGGACATCTACCGTTACCCGACGATCCGAAGTCTGGCGACGGGGCTCGCGGACACCGCGCCCACCCCTGTCGAGTCGTCGGTCCCGGCGTCGACCGAGACGGTCACCCCGGCCGGCACGGTGCAGTACGCCCTCTGCGGAACGCTGCAGTTCCTGCTTTTCCTGGGATATTCCTTCCTCGCCGGACTTGTTGCCGACCGAGGCTTTGCATGGGTCTCCGCCAGCTCGGATGCGACCGATATCTACCTGCGATCATTCGTCTTCGGCGGCGTCGGCTTCGTCGGTCTGTGCACTTTCCCGATCGCGGCCAAATGGCTCCTCGTCGGCAGGTGGAAATCGCGCGAGTTCCCGGTCTGGGGTCTGACGTATCTGCGCTTTTGGACCGTCAAGGTGCTGATCCATGCCAACCCGATGATGCTCTTCGTCGGTAATCCCTTGTACGTGCTGTACCTGCGAGCCCTGGGCGCCCGGATCGGCAAGGATGTCACGATCCTCTCCCACAGCATGCCGGCCTGCCCCGACCTGCTCACGATCGGCGCCGGCACGGTGATCCGCAAAGACTCGTTCTTCCTCTGCTACCGGGCGCACGCCGGCCGTATCCAGACCGGCCGGGTCACCCTTGGCCGGGACGTGTTCATCGGCGAGAAGACCGTGCTCGACATCGACACGTCGATGGGCGACGGAGCACAACTCGGCCACACGTCCACGCTGTACAGCGGCCAGTCGGTCCCGGACGGCCAGCACTGGCACGGATCCCCGGCCCAGCACACGGAGCACGACTACCTGAGGATCGCGCCGGCCGAATGCGGAACGCTGCGCCGGGCCGGCTTCGGCCTCGTCACCGTGCTTCAGCTGTTCTTCCTCTACGTGCCGCTGACTGTCGGGGGCGCGTACATGCTCGTGACCCTGGTTCCGGCGTTGCACAACCGACTGGGACCGGGCGCGATGGGGTCCACATGGCCCGATCTCTGCATCGACGCCCTCGTCCTCTCCTCCGTGCTGTTCTTCGGTTTCGTCGTCGTGGGCCTGGCCCTGATGTTCACCGTTCCGCGCCTGCTGAACCTGGTCGTCAAGCCGGACAAGGTCTATCCGCTGTACGGGTTTCATTACTCGACACACCGGGCGATCGGGCGCATGACCAACATCAAGTTCTTCAAGTGGCTGTTCGGTGACAGCTCCTACATCGTCCACTATCTGCGCGGCCTCGGATACGACTTGTCCCGGGTGGAGCAGACCGGGTCGAACTTCGGCACAGAAGTGCAGCACGAAACCCCGTATCTGTGCTCCATCGGCAGCGGAACGATGGTCGCTGACGGGCTCTCCATCGTCAACGCCGACTACTCGAGCACGTCCTTCCGGGTGTCCCGGGCCTCGATCGGGCCACACAACTTCCTCGGGAACAACATCGCTTATCCCTCAGGGGCCAGGACGGGCGAGAACTGCCTCCTCGCGACAAAGGTGATGATTCCGCTCGACGGCGAGGTGCGTGAGGGGGTGGGCCTGCTCGGCTCACCGTGCTTCGAGATTCCCCGGTCGGTCGAGCGTGACACCCGGTTCGATCACCTGCGGACCGGCGACGAGTTGCGCCGCAGCCTCGCCGCGAAGAACCGCTACAACATCCGCTCGATGCTCTTTTTCCTGCTCGTGCGGTGGCTGCACGTCTTCGTGCTCACGCTGCTCGGCCTGGCGAACATCGAACTGTACGATTCCTACGGGCATGTGCTGATCGCCGCGTACCTGGTGTTCAGTGTTGGGTTCACCGCCGTCTATTTCGTACTGGTGGAGCGCGGCATCGCCGCATTCCGTGCGCTGCGACCGCAGTTGTGTTCCATCTACGACCCGTACTTCTGGTGGCACGAGCGCCTCTGGAAGGTGCCTGACGAGTACCTCGAAGTCTTCAACGGCACCCCTTTCAAGAACGTGATCTGGCGGATGCTGGGGGTTCGGCTCGGCAGCAGGGTCTTCGACGACGGCTGCTACGTGACGGAGCGGACGCTCACCACCATCGGGAACGACTGCACGCTCAACGCGGGAAGCAAGATCCAGTGCCACTCGCAGGAGGACGGCACCTTCAAGTCGGATCGCAGCACCATCGAGGCCGGCTGCACTGTCGGTGTGGGAGCCCACGTCCACTACGGCGTGACGATGGGCGCCGGCGCGGTGCTCGAGCCCGACTCCTTTCTCATGAAGGGCGAGGAGGTCCCCCAGCACGCGCGCTGGGGAGGAAACCCCGCCACGGAACTGCGGGATGCCCTGTATCAGCCCGAGGCGCTGACGCGGAACGGGTAGCAGCCCCGCCCTTGTCGGTGCTGAACAGCACGGTGGCGACGGTGAATGGAGAGGGACGACCAGATGGGAATGCAAGTGCAGGCCGGCCGGGAGTTCTGGCGCGCTGTGCTCGTCGCCGGCGGATTCACCGCAGTCCCGCGGTGGACGCGCAATCCGGTGACGGGCATCGGCGAACACGACGCGACGGTCCCGGACGACGTCGTGGCTGCGTTGGGCCGGTTGGCCAAGGAGCTGGCGGTGCCGCTCGACTCGGTGCTGCTGGCCGCGCACGCCAAGGTGCTCGCCGCGCTGTCCGGCGAGCACGAGGTCACGACCGGCTACGTCACTGCGGAGGGCGTCCGGCCGCTGCCCTGCCGGCTGACCACCGAACCCGACTCGTGGCGAGGGCTGCTGCTGGACACCCATCGCGTCGCGTCAGATCTGCTGCTGCACAAGGACTTTCCGGTCGATGAGCTCAGGCGCGAACTGGGCCTGGCCGAAACGTCGATCGAGACCGTGCTCGATCCGCACGACCTGGGCGGCGAACTCGCCGGTAGCACTGTGCTGCGGGTGGGATTCTCACAACGCGGCGGCCACTTCGTGCTGCGGATGCGGTATCGGACCGACGCGCTCGACACGGACTGCGCCGCCAGGATCGCCGGATACCACCTCACCGCGCTCGCGCTGATCGCCGCCGATCCGGACGCCGAGCACAGGCGGCAGAGTCTGCTCTCCGCCGAGGAACTCCGCTTCCAGCTAGAAGGGCTCGCCGGTCCGCGCCGGGAGCTGCCGGACCACCGGTTCCACGAACTGTTCGAGCAGCGGGTGGCGGCACACCCGGACGCCGTCGCGGCGGTGCATGGTGAGCGGCAGCTGACTTATCGGGAACTCAACGCGCGTGCCAACCGGGTGGGACGAGCCCTGCTCGCGAGGGGGCTGCGCCCCGAGGGTGTCGTCGCGGTGGTGACGGAGCGCAACCTGGACTGGATGGCCGCCGTCCTCGCAGTCTTCAAGGCCGGCGGCGTGTACCTGCCCGTCGAGCCGCATTTCCCGGCCGATCGCCTCGCGGCCATGCTCTCCCGTGCCGCATGCGGGCTCGTGCTGACCGAACCCGGCAGCACCTCCACGCTCGACCAGGCCCTCGACTCGCTGTCCGGGGTCCAGAAGCTCCTCGTCGGCACAGCCTATGAGGAAGACCATGCGGACAATGATCTGGGCCTGAGCGTCGCACCGGACCAGCTCGCCTACATCTATTTCACCTCCGGCTCCACAGGTGAGCCCAAGGGCGCCATGTGCGAGCACGCCGGCATGCTCAACCACCTCTACGCCAAGATCGACGACCTCGAGATCGGCGAGGGACAGGTGGTCGCCCAGACCGCACCCCAGTGCTTCGACATCTCGCTGTGGCAACTGGTGTCCGGGCTCCTGGTCGGGGGGCGGACCCTGCTGGTGGAGCAGGAGGTGATCCTGGACGTCCAGCGGTTCGTCGACAAAATCGTCGACGGCCGGGTCGCTGTCCTCCAGGTCGTACCGTCCTACCTGGACGTCGTCGTGTCCTTCCTGAATGAGCACCCTCGCGAACTGCCGGACCTGCGGTGCGTGTCCGTCACCGGCGAGGCGCTGAAGAAGGAGCTCGTGCAGCGCTGGTTCACTGCCCAGCCCGAGATCAAGCTGGTCAACGCCTACGGGCTGACCGAGACCTCGGACGACACCAACCACGAGGTCATGGACCGCGTGCCCGACGGAGACGCGGTCCTGCTGGGTCCCGCGGTCAACAACGTGCGCGTCTACACCGTGGACGAGCACCTGAACCCGGTGCCGCTCGGCGCTCCCGGCCTGATCGTCTTCTCCGGCGTCTGCGTCGGCCGCGGATATGTCAACGACCCCGAGCGCACCCGGCAGGCCTACCTGACCGATCCGCACGGTGAGGGTGCCCGGCTCTACCGGGGCGGCGACTACGGCCGCTGGCAGCCCGAGGGGAAGCTGGAGTTCCTCGGCCGCCGGGACAGCCAGGTAAAGATTCGTGGCTTCCGGATCGAAATCGGCGAGATCGAGAACACCCTGTTGCAGGTGCCCGGTGTTCGCGACGGTGCCGTGGTCGTCGCCGAGCGGGCCGACCAGAGCAAGCACCTGGTCGCGTTCTACTCCGGTCGGCGGCCACTCGATGTGGACGTACTGCTGGACCGGCTCGGTCGGTCGCTGCCCGAGTACATGGTCCCGTCGGCCTTCCACTGGCGGAAGAGTCTGCCGCTGACAGCCAACAGCAAGATCGACAGGAAGACTTTGCGGTCGCTCGCCGGAGAACTCGGCATCGTCCAGGACGACTACCACGCGCCGAATACGCCGACCGAACAGCAGCTGGCGGCCGCATGGGCGAAGGTGCTCGGCATCCCGCAGAACCAGATCGGACGGCGCGACCACTTCTTCGACCGGGGCGGCACGTCCCTGTCGGCAGTGAAGCTGGCGATCACCCTCGACCGTACGGTGTCCCTCAACGACGTCACCCGTCACCCGGTCCTTGCCGATCTTGCCGGGCTGGTCGACGGCCGGTCCGAGCGGCGCTCCGGGCTGCTTCAGTCGCTGTCGGAATCGGACGGTGTGCAGACCACTGCCCTGGTGTGCTTCCCCTACGCCGGGGGCAACGCGGTGAACTTCCAGCCGCTGGCCACGGCACTGTCGGGCGGCGGGCCGGCAGTCTACGCAGTCGAGCTGCCCGGTCACGACGTGGCCGCCTCGAGCGAGCCGTTCACCCCGATGACACAGGTGGTCGAGCAGGTCGTCGCCGAGATCATCCGGCATGGCCTGACCAGGGTCCTGCTGTGGGGCCACTCCTCGGGCACCGCTCTGGCCGTGGAAACCGCCCGAAAGCTGCAGGAGCGCGGGGTGGACGTCCAGCGGGTGTTCCTCGGCGCGCAGCTGCTCGGCGACGCCGCCGACCGGCGCGCCACCATCACCGAGCTCACCGCACGAAGCAACTCCGAGATCGCCGCGAAGCTGAGCGCGGACGGCGGATACACCGAACTCGGTGAGCTGGATACCCAGCACGCCGAGCACGTCGGTGCCGCCTACCGGCATGACTGCCTCTGCGCACACCGCTATTTCGCCGACGCCCTGGACAGCCCGCCGGCGCTGAAACTGCCCGCGCCGGTCACCGTGGTCGTCGCCCCCGACGACCCGAGCACGGCGGAGTACCGGCACCGCTACCGCGACTGGCAGCTCCTGGCCGAGCAGGTCGACCTGCACGAGCTCACAGACGGCGGCCACTACTTCCTGCGCACCCGTCCGGCCGAGGCGGCACAGGCCGTGCTGCGCGCCGCCGAATTGTTCGCTTCCTCCTGAGTGGCAACTGAAAGGAAATCGAGATGTCGTCCGTATCCACGGCGTCGCTGGTCGACGTGGAACTTGAGCCCGGAAGACCTCCGCTCCTGCGGGCCGATGCCACCGGCGACGCACTGAGCTGGGCGGCCGAGCACCGGGACGCGCTGCGCGCTGTCGTCGCCGAACACGGTTCGGTCCTGGTCCGCGGCCTCGGGCTGCGCGAAGCGGCCGAGACCGGCGCCGTCTTCGCGAGGCTGGCCACCGGTCTGATGACCGAGAAGGAGGTCTTCGCGCCCCGGCAGACCTACTCCGACGGCGTGTACTCCTCATCGAAGTGGCCGCCGAACCAGCCGATGTGCATGCATCACGAACTGAGCTACACGCTTGAGTTCCCCGGCCTGATGATGTTCGCCTGTCTCAGCGCGCCGACCGATGGCGGGGCGACCGCGGTGGCCGACTCACCCACCGTGCTCGACGCGCTGCCCGCAGAGTTGACCGAGCGGTTCGAACGGCAGGGCTGGGTGCTCACCCGCAGCTACAACGACGAGATCGGGGCGTCCATCGCCGAGGCATTCGGCACCGACGACCGTGGCGCCGTCGAGAGTTACTGCCGCGCCAACGCGATCACGTTCGAGTGGCAGCCCGACGGTGGACTGCGCACCAGGCAGCGCCGCAGCGCCGTGGTGCGTCACCCGGTCACCGGCCGTCGCTGCTGGTTCAACCAGATCGCGTTCCTCAACGAGTGGACGATGGCTCCCGAGGTGCGCGAGTACCTGGTGGACGTCTACGGCGTCGACGGACTGCCGTTCAATACCCGCTACGGCAACGGCGACCCCATCGGCGAGGACGTCGTGCAGCTGCTCAACAGCGTCTACGAGGCCAACACCGCGCGCGAGCCGTGGCAGGCCGGCGATCTGATGCTCGTCGACAACGTCCGCACCGCGCACAGCAGGGAGCCGTTCGAAGGACCGCGCGAAGTGCTCGTCGCCATGGCCGACCCGGTGCGTCTGGCCGACTGCTCGCCGACCATCGAGGTGACCGCAGGATGACCACCCTCAGTTCCACCGCAACGGATTTCGCGATCGCCGCTCCGATCAGCGTGCCACCATTCTCCGTGATCTCCGGTGCCCAGGTCCGGCGCGCGCTGCACGGACGCGAGAAACAGATCGTGGAGTTGGTCGAGGCCACCTACCGGGTGCACGGCGCCGGTGATTCGGTGAACCCGCCGTCGTACTTCCTGCGTTTCCCCGATCGCCCGTCGTCCCGGATCATCGCGCTGCCCGCCTCGATCGGCGGGAAGGTGCGGGTGGACGGCCTGAAGTGGATCTCCAGCTTCCCGGAGAACGTGACGGCAGCCATCCCGAGGGCCTCGGCCGTGCTCATCCTCAACGACCACGACACCGGCTATCCGTTCGCCTGTCTGGAGAGCTCGATCATCAGCGCCACCAGAACGGCCGCCTCGGCGGCGTCGGCAGCCGACTGGCTCAGCCGCGACCGGCCGCGACCCAAGCGTGTCGGGTTCTTCGGAGCGGGCCTGATCGCGCGCTACATCCACACCTTCCTGATCGGCAATGGCTGGTCGTTCGAGGAGATCGGCGTGCACGACCTGTCCGCCGACAGCGCGGCAGGCTTCCGGTGCTACCTGGAGCAGTCGGGCACCACCGGCCGGATCACCGTGCATGACAGCGCCGAGCAGTTGATCCGAAACAGCGACCTGGTGGTCTTCGCCACCGTCGCCGGTCAGCCGCATGTCAGCGACCTGTCATGGTTCACACACAATCCGCTGGTGCTGCACGTGTCGCTGCGCGACCTCGCGCCGGAGATCCTGCTCGCCTCGACCAACTTCGTCGATGACATCGAGCACTGTCTGAAGGCCAACACCTCGCCGCATCTGGCCGAACAGCTCACGGGCAGCCGGGACTTCCTGAACGGCACGCTGGACGACGTGATGGCCGGGCGGGTGACGGTGCGGGCGGACCGGCCGGTGGTGTTCTCGCCCTTCGGCCTCGGGGTGCTCGACCTCGCGGTGGGCAAGTACGTCTACGACGAAGTGGTCCGCAGCGGAGAGTTGCACGTCGTCGACGACTTCTTCCACGAACTGAGCCGGTACGGATGAGCCGGCCGCAAGCGCGGGAGGCCTCTCCAGGGCTGACCCCGGGAGAGAACACCGGTCAAGTCGCAGCAGGTCAGGACGGACGAGACAGCGGCCGCTGACACAGGGCCCCGTCCGGCTTGGTCGCACACGGGCTCCCGCCCGCACAAGCGAGAAGCCCGCCCACGGTCGGCTGGGCGTTCCGAAAGTGCTCTGCTTCAGATAGAGGAGACCATCGTGCCCATCATATCCGTTCCCTACGCGTTCAACGAAGAGCAGCTCTATGTCGACCTTCGGTCGATCTTCGGGCACTCGCTCTTCCTGAAGTGCGAGGGCTTCAACTTCGCCGGCTCGATCAAGTTGAAGGCCGCGACCGAGATGGTGGAGGCCGCTGAGCGGGATGGAATCCTGACGCCGGAATCGATCCTGGTCGAGTCCTCCTCCGGAAACCTCGGCGTGGCACTGAGCATGATTGCGGCGAGCAAGGGCTACCGGTTCCTTTGCGTGACGGACTCCCGCGGCAACCTGTCGAACAGGATGATGATGGAGGCGTTGGGCAGTCAGGTGCACGTGATAGCCGAACAGAAGGCCAACGGAGGCTTTCTCGGCGCGCGGCTCGAGTACGTCCGCGCGCTGTGCGCCTCCGATGACCGGTACGTGTGGCTCAGCCAGTACACCAATCCGAGCAACTGGAAGGCGCACTACCGCAGGACAGCGCCGGAGATCGCCCGTCAGTTCCCGCAACTGGACGTGCTGTTCGTCGGGACCGGCACCACCGGCACCCTGATGGGCTGCGCGCGCTACTTCCGGGAGTGGCACCGACCGGTGCGGATCATCGCGGTGGACAGCGTCGGCTCGGTGTCCTTCGGCGGTCCGCCGGGCCGCCGGATGATTCCCGGCCTGGGGATGAGCATGCGCCCGCCACTGCTCGACGAGTCCTATGTGGATGAGGTGATAAGTGTCGAGGAGGCGGACACCATCCGTGCCTGCCATCGTCTGGCCAGACGCGGATTCCTGTTCGGCGGCTCCACCGGCACGGTGGTCAGCGCCGCAACAGACTGGTTGGCCCGGCATGACGCGCACGAACTCACCGCAGTGGCCATCGGCCCGGACCTCGGCGAGCGCTACCTCGACACCATCTACCAGACCAACTGGCTGCAGGATCTTTACGGCGAGGACGTGCTCAACGCCGACAAGGAGGCCGCTGGTTCCTGGGCAGACTCCCCCTCACCAGCGAACCGGTGGGGCCGGCGGCTGGACCCTGCAGACCGGCGACCGCAACCGCAACCAGCACCATCAGCTCCGGGATCGTAACGAACTCACCCACGATCGGCAGTGGGAGAAGGAGCGGAGCCTGGGGCCTTCGAATCCAAGGCGGAGGAGGGAGCCGGATGGGGTCTCCCCTGCTCGAACGCAGCTGAGAGCTTGGGGAAGGAGCGTCGGCAACTGACGACTACGCCGGAGGCGGAGGTCCCGGACACCGCGACGCCGCTGACAATCGTGGGCGAGGTCGTAAGACCTGGGTGTTCTGTCCACGGGCCGACAGCCCCGACAAGGTGGTGTCCCACCACGCGAATCGTCCCGTCCCCCGCTCTGGAAGCGGTGGCCACGGCTGCCTCGGCATGCGGCGTGCGGCATGCCGGAGCACTCTGATGCTGAGGCTGTCTGTTCCCCGCGACCGGCAGCCGGCCAGGAAGGGGTGGCAGCGATGTTCGCGAGGCTGAGCACCTATGAGGGATCACCGGTTCCTGCGCAGGGAGAGCTGACGGCGAACTGGGATGCGACTCTCAAGCAGGTCCAGGACGTTCCCGGCTTCCGGGGCGTGTACTACCTCGTCGACCGGGCCTCTGGCAGGGCCAAATCGTTGACCTTGTGGGATGACAAGCAGACCATGCAGGCCAGCGAGGAAAGGACTACCGAACTCCGCGAGAAAGTCGCGCGGCGGGAAGGCCAACGGGTTGTCTCGGTCGAGCGCTTCGAGGTGGGATTCAGTCACCTGGAGCCGTAGCGGTCGTCGCACGGCCGATGACACCGGAGGCATTGTACGAGTGCCTGGATCCGTGCGCGATCGCGGCAGGGCTGGGTTCCCCCGACCTGCTGACGCTTCCAGGGAGCGGTGTTGAGCCATTCGTGTTGTGATCGATGACGAAGGACACAACGGCGTCGAGAACGGGAGGAAATCATGACTGAGAAGCTACGAGCGCGAGACATCATGTCCAGCGGCGTCCAGTGCGTCGGTGCGCACCAGTCGTTGTTCGACGTGGCGAAGATGATGCGCGATCTGAACGTCGGTTGCCTGCCCATCTGCGGCGACAACAACAAGCTCACAGGCTTGATCACCGACCGTGACATCGTCGTCAAGTGCTGCTCCGAGGGCGTCGACCCGGCCACCGTGCAGGCCGGATCGCTCAATGCCAAGGTGTTCTGGATCGATGCCGAAGCGGACGCCACGGATGTCCTGACGACCATGGAGGAACACCAGATCAAGCGGTTGCCGGTGATCGATGTCCAGGGCGGTCACCGTCTGGTCGGCATGATCACGGAGGCCAATCTTGCGAAGAATCTGAGCGACGAGCAGATCGCCGAGTTCGCGAGCCGTGTATACGCGGGTGCCCGGGTGTAACGGTCGGTCCGCGAGCTGAGGTGCCTCGTCGCAACCCCGGTCTCCGTGGTCCACCGGCAGGGCGCCAATGCGAGCCGGTCCGCTCGGCGACCGGCTCGCATGAGCCGGCCCGTGCGAGCGTGGGCAACATGCCGGTCAGGCCCTCGGCCGGCTCGCCGGCCGAGGGCCTGGACGCCGGACCGGGCCTGTTCTCCGGCGAGGTATTCGTCGGGACGTCGGCCGTCTCCGACGTCTGCGGGGCGCCTGCGGGATGGCCGTCGGCTGAGAAAAACGCTTGGACACCGCGGGCGCCGTCGCGGGACACTTCGTTTCCCGGCCTCCCCGTACTCGCACGGACGTGTCGCCGCGAGCAGCGCGGGGGGCTCCGCCGTCGTGCCCCCGCCTCCGGAAGACGACCAGACGACCCGGGCGAAGGCACTCACTCGAACCCAAGCTCCGCACGGCCGGGGGCAATGGCTTCGCCCCGGAGGGCACGTGGCGGGCTGCCGAGGACAACACAGGGGGATGGGGTTGCCTGAATCGCACGAGATTCCGCCCGGCAGGGGCTCGGTGCTCCTCGCCCTTCGTTACTACGGACGGGAGTTAGCCCGGCTCCGGTGGCTGACGGTGCCCGCGATGCTACTGCCGGCGCTGGGCAATATCGGCATCAGCTACATCGCGCCACTGCTTGTCGCGAAGCTTGTCGGCCGAATCGCCGACGACGCCGCAATCGCCATCGGCCCGACGCTGCCCTACATCCTCGGCTTCGCCGGCGTCCTGCTTCTCGCGGAGACGCTGTGGCGCATCGGCCTGCACTGCCTGAACCGTGTTGACGCCCTCGGCATCGAGCATCTGTACGTATTCGGCATGGATGAGCTGTTCACCAAGGACGCCGCGTTCTTCCACGACAACTTCGCCGGATCGCTGACCAAGCGGGTCCTGAGCTTCGCCTCCCGTTTCGAGGAGTTCGTCGACACGCTGACGTTCTCGATCGTGGGCAGCTTCGTGCCCCTGGTGTTCGGTTCGGTGGTGCTGTGGCACTACGAACCGCTGCTCGTTGTCGGGCTCTTGGCGATGATCGCACTGACGGCGCTGTGTGTGACGCCCCTCATCCGCCGCCGCCAGGCGCTCGTCGACCAGCGCGAGGAGGCGATCGCCCAGGTGTCGGGCCACGTCGCCGACAGCCTGATGAACATGGACACGGTCCGCGCGTTCGCCGCCGAGGAACGCGAGGCCGCCGAGCACCGCTCCCGCGTCGCGGTGTCGCGGCGGCTCACGCTGCAGTCGTGGGACTACGGCAACCTGCGCATCGACACGCTGGTCGCGCCGATGTCCGTGCTGACCAACGCGCTGGGCCTGCTGCTCGCTGTCGCGATCGGCGGGCGCGGGCACGGCGTGGAGGCGATCGTGGTCGCCTTCACGTACTACACCAACGCGACGCGGATCATGTTCGAGTTCAACCAGATCTACCGCCGCCTGGAGGGCTCGATGACGGAGGCCGCTCAGTTCACCGAACTGCTGTTGAGGCCGCCGACCGTGCTGGACCCGGCGTCGCCGGAGCCACTGCTTTCCCGGGCCGCCGACGTCCGCTTCGAGCACGTGACCTTCGCCCACGCGGGCGCGGAGCCGCTCTTCGAGGGCCTCGACCTGACTGTGCCCAGCGGGGCGAAGATCGGTCTCGTCGGCCGGTCCGGCGGGGGCAAGACCACGCTCAGCCGGCTGCTGCTGCGGATGACGGACATCGACGCCGGCCGGATCCTGATCGGGGGGCAGGACATCAGCATGCTGCGCCAGGCCGACCTGCGCAGCTTGATCGCCTACGTGCCGCAGGACCCGGCGATGTTCCACCGCACGCTGCGGGACAACATCGCGTTTGCCCGGCCGGACGCCACCGACGCCGAGATCCGCCGCGCGGCCGAGGCGGCGCACGTCACGGAGTTCGCCGACGCGCTGCCGGACGGCTTCGACACCATGGTGGGCGAGCGCGGTGTCAAGCTGTCCGGCGGACAGCGCCAGCGCGTCGCACTCGCCAGGGCGATCCTGCGCGACGCGCCGATCCTGCTGCTCGACGAGGCGACCAGCGCTCTGGACTCCGAGAGCGAGAACCTCGTCCAGGAGGCGCTGTGGCGGCTCATGGAGGGACGAACGGCGCTCGTGGTGGCGCACCGGCTGAGCACGGTCGCCACCATGGACCGGCTTGTCGTCCTCGACCACGGACGGATCGTCGAGCAGGGCACGCACCAGGAACTGCTCGCGTCGGACGGCGCCTACGCGAAGCTGTGGCAGCACCAGTCGGGCGGCTTCCTCGACGACAGCCCCGCGCAGGCCGGCCTGCACTGAACGCCGGCCCGGGGGGGGTGTGGCCCTGCGGCTGCCGACAGCCTCATCCGTACCGGTCAGACGGTTCTGCATGCTTCGTGGGGTTTACCCCGGCCCGTCGGTCCGGCGTCCGGCCGCCTGACGTGCCCCGGCCAACGCACCATTGTGAAAGATGCGGCGTGATGCGAGACTCGCGCTGCAACTGGAGCTTCGGCGGGGGGAGTTGTGATATGAGAGGCATGCGTGCGGTGAGTGCGGTGGCTACGGGCCTTGCCCTGTTACTGCTCACCGGTTGCGGAGAAGGCGAGACCCGGAGCAACGGCCCGGACACACTCGACCCGAAGGCCGACATCACCAAGCAGTCCCTCACGGTCTCCATCTGGGACGGCTACAGCCCCGAGGACCTACCCGAGCGGGTCAAGAAGAATCTCGGCGTCCCGATACAGATAGCGCACCACGCCACCAACGAAGAGATCATGGCCAAGCTGACGGCCGGCGGCGCGGCAGGGAGCGACAGCGGTGTCGACGTCGCCTTCGTCTCCGGCCAGTACGCCCAGGCCCTGAACGAGGCCGGACTGCTTGAGCCCATCCACGCGGACCTGGTCCCGAACCTCAAGAATCTCTATCCCGAGGCCCGGCAGCTCGCCTACGACAAGGGCAACACCTTCTCCGTCCCCTACACCTGGGGGACGACCGGGATCTGCTACCGCACCGACTTCGTGAAGCAGCCCCCGACCAGCTGGAACGACCTCCTCAGGCCCTCGCCCGCGCTGAAGAAGAAGGTCACGATGATGACCACCGAGCGCTGGCTGGCCCTCCCCGCGCTCAAGGTGCTCGGTCACTCCGTCAACACCACCAGCGACCAGGAACTCACCGCCGCCCGTACCCTGCTCCTCGACGCAAAGAAGAACCTGCTCGCCTACGACGACACCACCTTCGGCGACCGGCTGACCGAGGGCGAGTCGGCGATGGCCGAGGCCTGGGACGGCTGGTGCCCCACCAGCGACCCGAAAATCAAGTTCACCGTCCCGAAGGAGGGCAGCGACCTCTGGGTCGACACGATGGTCGTGCTGAAGTCCTCCAGGAACAAAGAGGCCGCGCACGCCCTCATCAACTACATCCTCGCGCCGGAGATCCACAGCTGGGCCGCCGAGAACATCCTCTACAAGGTGCCCAACAAGGCCGCGATGGAACAACTCGACCCGAAAGTACTCGCGGCCAACGCACCACTGCGCATGACCCCGGCCGAGCTGCTGAAGGGCGAGTCCATCGTCGATGTAGGCGAGGCGGCCACGAAGTACACCCGGCTGTCGACCGAGGTGGCCGCCGGCTCATGAAGCGGTGGCCGCTGACCGGGCCCGGCCTGACCTATCTGACCGTCCTCATGGCCGTCCCTCTGGGCCTGGTGCTGAGTTACGCCTTCCTCCGGCGTGGCCGCTTCGGCGGCGTCGTGTACGAGCCGACCACCGAAAACCTCACCCGCCTCGCCGACCCCCTCTACGCCGACGTCGTCCTCCACTCCACCTGGATCGCCGCCCTCACCACCGGCCTGGCCCTCCTGATCGGCTATCCGACGGCGTACGTGATCGCCGGTCTCCCGCGCCGCCGGCAGACGATCGCCCTGATCGCCGTCGTCCTGCCCTTCTGGACCAGCTTCCTGATACGCGTCTACGCGTGGATCGTGCTGCTGAGCGGGCCCGGCTGGCTCAACAAGGCGCTGGGCGCGATCGGCCTGGGCCCTATGGATGTCCTCTACACGGACGGCGCCGTCGTCGTCGGTCTGTTGTACGCGTACCTGCCGCTGATGATCCTGCCGCTCTACGCGTCCCTCAGCCGGCTCGATCCGCAACTGCGCGAGGCCGCCGCGAATCTGGGCGCCGGGCCATGGACCACCTTCCGTACGGTGACGCTTCCCCTCACCCTCCCCGGGGCCCTCACCGGCTGCCTCTTCGTCTTCGTACCGAGCTTCGGGAACTTCGTCGTCCCCGAACTGCTCGGCGGTGGACGGTCGGTGATGGTCGGCAACCTCATCCGCGACCAGTTCCTCAAGGCACGCGACTGGCCCTTCGGCTCGGCGCTCGCGCTCGCACTGCTGGCCGTGCTGATGCTGTTGCTCTTCGCGCAGGCGTGGGCGGCGAGGAGGTACGCGCCCCGATGACAAACACCCCGAACCGGCTGGTGACACGCCTTCCGTTCTGGCTGACGTACGTCTTCCTCTACGCGCCCGTCGTCGTCCTCGTCGCCATGTCGTTCAGCGCGGGCGGCTCTCCGTACGCCTTCGAGGGGTTCAGCCTGCGCTGGTACGGCGAGCTGGCAGGCGACGACGAGATCCTGCACGGGCTCGTCAACACCTTGATCGTCGCGGCGGGGTCCGCGGCGCTGTCCACCGTCCTCGGTACCCTGCTCGCGGTCGGCGCAGGCCGTGACAACCGTTCACGGCTGCTGGACGCGGTGACCCTGCTCCCCGCCGTCGTCCCCGATCTGCTGCTCGCCATCGGCCTGCTCGTCTTCTACGCGGCCGTCCAGCTCACTCTCGGCCTGCACAGCGTGCTGCTCGCGCACACCGTCTTCGGCACCGCCTTCGTCGCCGCGCTCGTAAGGACCCGGCTGGCACACACCGATCCCTCACTGGAGGAAGCCTCCCGGGACCTGGGTGCCACGCCGCTGGCGACGTTCGTCCGCATCACCCTGCCGTCCCTCGCGCCCGGCATCGCGGCCGGGGCGCTGCTCGCCTTCACGCTCTCCGTCGACGAATTCGTCATCGCGTTCTTCACCGCCGCTCCGACCGAGCCGACGCTCCCGGTCGTTGTGTACTCGATGGTCCGCTTCGGTGTCACCCCGGAGATCAACGCGCTGGCGACACTGCTGCTGGCGGTCAGCTTCACCGCCGTCGTGGCCGCGCAGCGGCTCACCCGTACGACCGACCCCGGTGCTCCGGAGGCGACAAGTTGATCGAGATCAAGGGCATCGACCACCGCTTCGGACGGACGCGGGCGCTGGACGGCGTCTCGCTGGACATCGGCGAGGGCGAGTTCTGCGCACTGCTCGGGCCGAGCGGCTGCGGCAAGACGACCCTGTTGCGTATCCTCGCCGGTTTCGAGACCCCGGACGCGGGCACGGTCACACTGGACGGGGAGGACCTGCTGGCCGTGGAGCCGCACCGGCGCCCGGTCAATCTGATGTTCCAGTCGTTCGCGCTCTTTCCGCACATGTCGGTCGAGCGCAACGTGGCGTACGGGCTGGAGCGGGAAAGGCTCCCGCGCCGTGAGGTACGCGACCGGGTCGACGCGGTCCTGGCCACCGTCGGTCTGACCGCGTACGCCCGCCGCAGGCCGCACGAACTCTCCGGCGGACAGCGCCAGCGGGTCGCGCTCGCCCGCGCGATCGTGAAGCGGCCCCGTCTGCTGCTCCTCGACGAGCCGCTGTCCGCGCTCGACAAGCAGGTGCGGGCTGAGATGCAGCTGGAGCTGAAGCGGCTGCAGGACGAGGTCGGTATCACCTTCCTCGTGGTCACGCACGACCAGGAGGAGGCGATGTCGCTCGCCGACCGGATCGCCGTCATGAACGCGGGCCGCATCGAGCAGACCGATGCACCGGTGGCGCTGTACGAACGCCCGCGCACCGCCTTCGTCGCGGGCTTCGTCGGCGCGAACAATCTCCTTCCGGGCCCGTACGGCATCACGGCCGTGCGCCCGGAGCGCATCCACATCGGCGCCGGTGAAAGCCACGGCAGCGACGTCGGGGACGACCGGCTCACGGGCATGGTCGTCGACGTCAGCTTCCACGGCGGTACGTCACACCTCGCCGTGCGCGTCCCCCACCTGGAGGAGCCGGTACTCGTCGCCGTCCAGGGCCCGTCCCGTGTAGTGCCCGGCGAGCGGGTCTCGCTCTCCTGGCCGTCGGAGGCCGCCGTCCGCATACCTGCCGGACCGATCGAGGGGGAAGAGCCATGACAGAGCACCGGCTCACCGCGCTGTTCGTACCGGAGAGCGCGTACGGACCCAGCAACAATTGCGTCGCCATCGGCGATGAGGACCTGGTCGGCCTCGTACCCGCAGGCGAGCAGGACGGGGGCCGGTTCGACCTGCTCGACAGCCCGAACCGCAGGAATGTCTCCGCACAGTCCGCCACCCGGCGGGGCCAGGTGACGGACCGGCAGTGCGCGACTCGTCCGCTTGCGTCAGTTGCGCGCTCGGATCCGCCAGCCGTGGTCCACCGGCCCGGTGCCGCCCCCCAGAGCGAACCCCGCCGCGATCGCCGCGGTGGCGTAGTCCTTGGCCTGGCTTACGGCATGGGGAACCGGGCGGCCTTGCGCCAGGCCCACCGCGATGGCCGAGGCGAGCGTGCAGCCCGTACCGTGGGTATGGCGGTTGTCGTGCCGGGGCGCGCGCAGCCAGTGCTCTTCTTCGCCGTCCGTCAGCAGGTCCACTGCCTCGCCCGGCAGGTGACCGCCCTTCACCACCACCCAGCGGGGACCGTACGTGAGCAGCAGCGCGGCGGCGCGGCGCATGCCTGCTTCGTCCGTCACCGCGATGCCGGTGAGCTGCGCGACCTCGTCGAGATTCGGCGTGGCCACCGTCGCAACCGGCAGCAGCGTGGTCCGTACGGCATCCAGCGCGTCGTCGGCCAGCAGCTTGTCTCCGTGCTTGGACACGCTCACCGGGTCCACGACGACCGGGGCCGCCACATCCGACAACAGCTCGGCGACCGCCCTGACCAGTTCGGGCGAGGAGAGCATCCCCGTCTTGACCGCCTGGACACCGATGTCGTCGACGACACTGCGGTACTGCGCGCGCACCGCTTCCACGGGGACTTCCCATGCGCCCTGCACACCCAGGGAGTTCTGTGCAGTGACAGCCGTGAGCACGCTCATTCCGTGGGCGCCGAGCGCCAGCATGGTCTTCAGGTCGGCCTGGATTCCGGCTCCGCCGCCGGAGTCGGATCCGGCGATCGTCAGGACGCGGGGTGGCGCGGTCTGCCGGCCGTCGGCGGGCAGCCCGCCGGAAACATGCGCCAAAGGCATGGATGACATCCCTCCGCCAGTACGAACTGGTTCAGGTTCGACGGGTGTGATCTCAGCCCTGGGATGGGGCACCCCGTGTCCGGTACGGCGGACAGACTAACCCGATCGCTCCGGCTCTCACATCGCCGGGACCAGTACTCGCACTCCCTATCGGCCCCCGATGGCCTCCCTCCTTGTACTCGCTCACTTCTGGCTGAGCTTGATCTGCTGGGTCAGGTTGCCGACCTCACCGCCGAGTTTCTGCGCGGGGGCGGCGAGGGCGGCCAGTGAGGACTCGACATCGACCGCTGCGGCCGTGTGACGGTCCATGGCGGCTGCGTGCTCCAACTGTGCCCACACGGCGGCTTCGGCCACCAGCGCGTCGCGCTGAGGACTGGCAACCGGATGCTGGGATGCCTGGGTAAGCAGCTCGCGGGCCTTCCGGCCAGGGGTGCTGTCGGTCATGGACCGAATCTTGCCAGCGGACGCGAGGCGACGGACGGGTTTCGGAGGTGGGCGCGGCTCGCGGCCCGGCGAGCATGCCTTGGCCGGCACATAACTCCGTTGCACCTCCGAGCCGGTGGTGTACACGCTGCTTTCGCCCCGCAGCCGACAGGCCCGGGCGTAGACGTCTGCACCCGAGTAGGGGCCTGCGAGGCGGCCAGGAGGTCGGCAGCCGATCTCCCGGACCTTCCACGTACGGTCAGCCGCCGGTCTGCGGCTGAGATCTACGCCGGGCCCGGTCGTGAGCCGCGAAGGGTAGCCAGGCGACGCTGGTATTCCTCTTCGTCGATCTCGCCGCGCGCATACCGCTCGGCGAGGATCTGCTCAGGTCCGCCCGGCGGGGGTGTCTTGTGCCAGGCGGGGTGCTCGCTGCTGGGCGGGGCGGGGCGGGCCAGGGCTCGGTAGAGCAGGACGCCGACGGTGATGATCAACGCCCAGAACAGCACCGTGCCCACGGCCATCGCGAACCAGCTCCAGCCGCTCATGCCGTGGTCGTACCAGAACATCATTTGCACGTCACTTCCCCAGGTCATCCCTCGTAGGGGGACCGACGGGACAAACCGCTTCGCCATCCATCATCGCTCGCCGCGGGTCTGGCAGCGAAGGGCCGCACGGCCTCGGCCCCCAGGGCCGCCGGGCCCGCCTTCGCCAGGCGATGCATGCTGGAGGTGAAGGCGGTTTCCGACAAGGCGCAGGAGGCCCGTGACGGTATCGCCGACATCGTCGCGGCCATTGGAGCGGCGGGGGACTCAAATTCCAACTAGGTGGATCACAGATGGAACGGAACCCTGGGGCCCGCACGAGGCCTGCTCAACTCCTGCTGGCCGCCTCACGTTCATCCGGTTACACAGAGCAATATCCAACGAGGGACCTTTTGGCCGAATCGATGCGATGACGGCAAAGCTCCCTCCCTTGACTCATCTGCAAGAACCAAGCGTGATCACCTTAACCGTGAAAGGAGTCTCACTTTCCCGTAAATGCGCGCTCTCGAGATCCGGGCGGGCACTTCGGGATGAGCAAAGGAAACGGTTTGTCTGTGATGCAGACATGGATGGAGAGCATGGCTGGATCTCACTCACCCGACACGACGTCACTGCAGGAAGCCTGTCGCTCTGGCGTCCAATCCATGGCCGAGCCCCTCACCGCCGTTCACTTCATTCGCAGCACCGAGGCTGCACTAAAGCGGTTCGGCGCGGGGCACTCATATTGCTACGACTACGCCATTCGAGTGGTAGCCTGTCAGCTTTGTTGCTGTCATATCTGACGCAGAGGATAACTATCACTATCCAAACCGGTGGGCCGCCCACCCTCTCCGGGGGAGCGGCTGCTCATTTCTCTTGTAGCTGTCCAGGCGCGGTGAAGGCCTGGGGATCTGCCGAGGGGGGTCTGCCGCAATGGGCACCCCCGTGGGAGGGGTTTGGATCCGCCAGTCGGTGCCGGCATCCGGTGCCGACTGGCCGCTTCCTACCGCTGAACGCCCCTGGGCTCCCTGCACGGTGGCCCCGTCCGGCGCACATCGCAGGGCAGGAAATTCGCAGCCAGCGGCTTGTGCCGCGTCCCGTCCGGAAGCGCGAACCTGCCTCCCCGCCGTCTGAGCAAGGCCCAGGACGAGAGGAAGAGCAATGCTGCCGACTGCTTGGTCGGGGGCACAGATCGCACTGTCCCCCCAAGAGATTGAACAATGGCCGAAAACGGCATCAGCCCGGGCCCTGGCCGACGACAGGCCTACGAGACAGTCCGCCTCGTTCCGCGTGCCGTCACTGGAGCGAGCGGTGCCGGTCTGCCGCCATCTGGCCCGGGTGTGGATGGATTCCGAGGACGTGACAAATGAGGGTGCCCGATGTGCGGCCCTACTCGTGATCTCTGAGCTGATGACCAACGCCATCGTCCACACGAACAGCATCTCGATCACCTGCCGCCTGCGAACGGACGGCGACTGGCTTCTCGTGGAAGTCCAGGACGAAGGCGGCACATCGTTCGTCCCGTACCCGCGTCGCGTCGGCAACGCCAACGAACATGGTCGAGGTCTGGTGGTGGTCGCGCACTCCGCCCAGGCACTGGGAACGCGGTTGGAGGCCGACGGCGGCCGCACGTTCTGGGCACGGATCTCACTGACCGGGTGAAGTCCGTCCGGGTTGCGTTCCGCGACGGGCTCATCCCCCGGCACTCTCATGGGCTCCAACGCGTCGGCGTGCGGCCTGGTCACGCCCGGCCGGGACCGAGTTCACCGGGCCCGGAGCCGCCCCGATTCCGAACAGCGCCGGCCTGCGCGTGGAACTCGCAGGCCGGCACTGTTCGAAGCCCTGGCCAGTCGGTGTGGCGACGCGGCAGGAGAGAGGTGGTCAGATGTAGGTGTACCCGCCGGGGACGGTGGCGGTGCCGCCGGCGGTCGTCACCATGACCGGGACGTTGCCCACGGTGGAGCCTGCCGGGGTGATCCCGAACAGCAGGATCCCGGTGGGGTCGCTGCCCAGCACGGTGGCCGGAACTCCGTTGACGGTGACGGTGGCACCGTTGAGGTCGGTGCCGGTGATAACGAACGGGGTGGCGCCGGCGACCGGGCCCGAGGCCGGGTTGATGCTGGTGGCGGTGGGCGGTGCAGGCGTGGACGGATCCACGTAGGTATAGGACACCGGGTTGCTCGTGCCGTTGCTGGTGGTCACGGTGACCTGAACTGCGCCTGCGGCATGCGCTGGGACCACGATCGTGAGAGTGAGCCCCAGTACGTCCTGGGAGACGATGGTGGCCGGCGTGGTGTCGAACAGAACGCTGGTGGCACCGCCGAGGCCCAGGCCGAGGAGCTGGACCGTGTTGCCGCCTGCGACCGGGCCGGAGTTGGGCAGGACCGCCAGGATTAACGGACCGAGGGCGAAGGGCAGTTGGGCGACCGACCGGGACTGGTCGGACGAGGTGACGTTGGTGGACATGATGGGTCCTCCTGCGACAGGCGGACCGTCAGGTCCGCATAGGAACTGGCCGAGAGCGACGACCGGCTTCCCTCGTGACCGACACCGGGCCAGGGGTGAGACGAAGAACGGCTGTCGGTTCCGGGCGGGGCCGACCGGGCAGTGGCTTGCGGCGGCGAGCCCGCTGGGGTGGGGCGGACTCGACGGCGACCGAGGGGCCGACGGGCACCAGCCGCGATATGCGCACCACTGCCCGGTCTCAAGCAGGGCGGGCCGCTCCACCAGCCGATGGCCGGGAGCGCCCATTGGCTGGCGGCTCTCCGGAACAGCCGCCGCGGCAGTTGCTCCACTCGCCGAGCCCTGCCAGCAGGAAGGGCCGAAACGGGCGGGCCAATTGCCGAGCTTCCCGGAGAGGGATGGGCGGCCCACCGGTTAACGACTTCAGTAAGCCTAATGAATGAACTGCCATCAACCCCTGCGCCGATGAGTCACCCGATTGGCTCAGTCCATAACTTTCCCAGAGGGAGGGGACGAGCTGCCGGCCAACACCACCGTGATCCCTTCGGTCGAACCGGCGAGAGCATTTCCCCGAAGCATCCGATACAGGCCGACCACCCGGTGCGGGCCCTTTCTCTTCAGCCGTGACATTTCGGCGACAAATCACCATGAATCCGACTTCGCGACCCAGTGAGACGCGTTTTGGAGGACTCACCGAGAAGCAGGTGCTCCTCATTTACCAAATTACGCCATACGGATGAACTGCCATCGGCCTCATTGCAACGCTATCCAACTCCATGGGATAACCGTTCTGAATCCAACCGGTGGGCTGCCCTCCTCTCCGGGGAGCGAGGCAACCGACGATCCGCCGCAGCACTGGCCGGCCAGTAGTGAGCAGCATAGAGATCGTTCGTCGCAATCAGCACCCCTCGGCAATTGCCTGCACCCCTGCGCTCCGCCCTGAGACCACGCCGGTCAATGCGGGGAAGTGAAGCCGCCGGAAGACGAGACAAGAGTGGCAGTCCCCCGAGGGAACGGTCATGGGCATTTTGAGTCTGCGGATCACCATGCCGAATTCGATGGCGAACTGCTGCCGGTCCATCGCTGGATCTACCGCACATACATTGCCGAATAGCGCCTGTTGAGATCTGTCGGCCGCTGTTGGGAAATCTCTTCCCCAGCAGCAGGACACAACCTCTTGCATGTGGGTGCTACCGACTGATCCGGAGTGGATCAAAATGAAGAATTCTCTGTTGCACGTAGGTGTGTCGTGAGTGGGGCAGCCCCCCTATCGGGCGATGGCAGGCAAGCGCGGGATGCCGTGGTCACTGGCATCGGTTTCTGCCTTCCTGGTGACGGGCGACCCGTCTTCACCGCAGACGACCTGTGGAACATCGCCTCCCGAGGAGCCTCCTGCCTCAAACAGCGCGGCACCTATTACGGCTCCGTAGACCTCTCGGACGCGATGTTCGACGAACGGCTCCCCGCTGTCGCCCCGTTCTTCTCACGCCACTACACCGCAGCGCATCGGTTCGGCCTGGTGTCCATGGCGGAGGCATGCTCGGACGCTGAGCTGGATCCCCTCTCGGGCGACCTGGCCGACGCGGCGATCCTGGCCGGACGCGGCGGTGTGGACGGGAACATCGACAGCTACCTTGCCGTGCTGCGAGCCGACCCCGAGACCATTCGCGTGACGGAGGCGCTGGAACTGTTCGTCGCGGCGGAACAGGCCGTGACTCCTTCCGACGTCGCTCTGGTCCAAGGCGCGCTGTCCCGATCGAGAGGCCCCAACTTCACGGTGTCGTGCGGCTGCGCGTCATCCGCGGTGCAGATCGGCAACGCCCGACGTCTGATCGCCACCGGCGAGGTCGATATCGCCGTCGTGACCGGAGTCGACATCTTCAGCGTCGAACTCATCCATAACATCCAGCGCCTGCTGCAGGGCGCGCAGAAGACGTACGAAATCATCCGGTCGGACGGCATGCCCGCACGGCTGCCGTCCTTCGACTCCCTCATGCGCCCCTACGACCGGCGTGCCGACGGCATCAACCACGGCGAGGGATCGGCGACTGTCATCATGGAGAGCCGCGAGCACGCGTCCCGGCGCGGAGCCCATCTGTACGGTCAGGTGCTCGCCCAGGCCACCACCCGCGACGGACTGACCAATCCTCTGGCCTCCGACGAGACGGGCAGCGAGCTGGTGACCGCCGTCCGCCGATGTCTCGGAGACCGCTGGGAGATCGGCCAGGTGCCCTACGTCCACGGTGGCAGCGACGGCAACGTGGTGGTCACCGCCTTCGAGGCAAACGCGATCAACAAACTGTACGGATCCGCCGCACGGGACCTGCTGATGACATCTCAAGAAGGCTGCTTCGGCCACAACGGCGCACCGGCAGGCTGTCTCGGCGTCGCTCTGACCCTGCTCATGATGGAGCGCGGCGAGGTGTGCCCCACCGCCAACTGCGAGCAGCCGGCGGACAACCTCCCCTTCGACCCCGTTCCCGGCGTGCGTACCCGGCCTCTCCACTTCGACTACGCGCTGAGCTTCAACTACCAGGCCGGCGGCGTGAAGAGCGCGATCCTCCTGGGAAGCCCCGACGTCTGAGGCCCACCCCCGCTCGGGCGTGTTCTCGAAGCCGGCGTCGTCCGCCCGCAGGGCGGGGCCCCGACCGGACGGGACTGTCGAAACACGCCCCGACGCCTCACGCCGTTGCGGCGGCGGACGCGCACATCCCGCATGCCGAACGACGCAACTCCGACAGATACCCGTAACCCGCTCAGCGATCGTCGACGGAGCCCGAACCGCCGCCTCATGGTGCTCGCGCGCACAACGGTCTCCCGAACTATGGTCTCCCACCACATACGCCCCTGACCTGCCCCTTCCTACGGTGTGGCGACACGAAACCGTCCCCGCCAACCGTCCGGAAGTGGTGTCCATGGCTGCCTCGGCGTCCGCCCCGCCAACCACCCGCTCGCTCAAGCGCATCGTCGCCGCAAGTCTCATCGGGACCACCATCGAGTGGTACGACTTCTTCCTGTACGGGTCAGCGGCCGCGTTGGTCTTCAACAAGCTGTTCTTCCCCGAGTCGGACCCGCTCGTCGGTACGCTCCTCTCCTTCCTCACCTACGCGGTCGGCTTCGCCGCCCGGCCGCTCGGTGCCCTGGTGTTCGGGCACTACGGCGACCGGCTCGGCCGCAAGAAGCTGCTGGTGCTCAGTCTGTTGATGATGGGCGGAGCGACGTTCGCCATCGGGCTGTTGCCGACGCACGCCACAGTCGGGTCCGCCGCTCCCGTACTGCTCACCGTCCTGCGTCTGGTGCAGGGCTTCGCTCTCGGTGGTGAGTGGGGCGGGGCCGTGCTGCTGGTGTCGGAACACGGGGACGCCAAGCGGCGCGGGTTCTGGGCCTCCTGGCCGCAGACGGGTGCCCCGGCTGGGCAACTGCTCGCCACCGGGGTGCTCTCCGCGCTCACCGCGCTGACATCGGACTCGGCCTTCGGGTCATGGGGCTGGCGCATTCCCTTCCTGCTCTCCGGAGTCCTGGTGGTCGTCGGCTTGTGGATTCGTCTCTCCGTCGATGAATCGCCGGTGTTCAAGGCCGCGCTGGCGCAGGCCGACGAGCGCAGGTCCGCTGCGGGGGCAGCCGAGAAGATGCCGCTCATCGCCGTACTGCGGCACCACTGGCGCGATGTGCTGATCGCCATGGGAGCCCGGATGGCCGAGAACATCAGCTACTACGTCATCACGGCGTTCATCCTCGTCTACGCGACCACGGAGGCGGACCTGAGCAAGCAGACGGCGCTCAACGCGGTGCTCATCGCCTCGGCCGTCCACTTCGCCGTCATTCCGATGTGGGGCGCGCTGTCCGACCGGTTCGGGCGCAAGCCCGTCTATCTGGTCGGTGCGATCGGCGTGGGGCTCTGGATGTTCCCGTTCTTCGCGCTGATCGACACCCGGAGCTTCGGAAGTCTGCTGCTCGCCGTCACTGTCGGGCTCATCTTCCACGGCGCCATGTACGCACCTCAGGCGGCCTTCTTCTCGGAGATGTTCGCGACCCGGATGCGGTACTCGGGAGCGTCGATCGGGGCACAGTTCTCGTCAGTGGCAGCCGGTGCTCCGGCGCCGCTGATCGCCACCGCGCTGCTCGCGGACTTCCACAGCTCGACGCCCATCTCGCTGTATGTCATCGCCGCGGCGCTCATCACCGTGCTGGCGATCGCCTGCGCCAAGGAGACCAGGCACCGGGATCTCGCGGACATCGAGGGTGCTGCCGCGGAGCCGGACGCACCCGCGGCGCTGCCGGCCGACGCCCGTACCGTCTGAACCGTGCTCGCCGGGCGGGCCGGAGAACCGGGCCCGTCCGGCGATCGCCGGATGTCACTGCTGGGCAGTGGGTTCGAACCAAGTAGGTTCGTCGGTCAGGGACTTCTTGATCCTGAAGAGGCCGAACTCGTTCAACGGCGGCAGTGCGTCCACCGGGAACCAGCCCACCTCCAGCAACTCGTCGTCGTTGACGCATGCCTCGCCACCGGTCGCCCGGCAGCGGAAGGTGACGTCCAGATACTGACAGCGGTCGCCGTTGGCATACTGCACCGGCGCCAGGGCCTGGGTGAGCACCACCCGCTCCGCCACACAGCGCACCGCGGTCTCTTCGTACACCTCGCGCTCCGCCGTCGCAGCGGGCTGCTCACCCGGCTCGCAGATGCCGCCGATGACCGACCACTTGCCGGTGTCGGAACGTCGTCCGAGGAGCACTCTGCCCCCGTCGTCGAAGACCACGGCGGTGACGCCCGGCAGCAGGAGCAGTTGCCGGCCCGCAGTGGCGCGGATTTCACGGATGAAATCAGGAGTAGCCATGGGCCCGACCCTACGTGGCGCGCGAGTGGATCAGCGGCTCCGCCGGAGCCGTACCGAACGGACGGTGGCCCATCCGAGTCCCGCCACGGCGATCAGTGCGAGGACTGCTTCGGGGAGCGCGCCCATCCGGGTCGCGGGCGTCAGTGAGGACCTCAGCGGCACCGTGTCCACGAGCGCGTCCGGGGTGAACAGTTCCGTCTGCTGGGCGATCGTCCCGTCCGGACGGATGATCGCGCTGACCCCGCTGGTGACGGGGACGACGACGGACCTGCTGTGCTCGACCGCCCGCACCCTGGACATGGCGAGCTGCTGATAGGTCATCTCGCTGCGTCCGAAGGTGGCGTTGTTGCTGGGTACGGCGATCAGTTGGCCGCCGTGCTCGACGGTGTCCCGTACGGCGTCGTCGAACGCGGCCTCGTAACAGGTCACGAGCCCCACGTCCGTACCCGCCAGATCGAAGACGCCAACCTCCTTTCCGGGGCCGAAGTCCCGCTGCACACGGTCCACGTCGGAGCTGAAGAGGCGTACGAAGGAGCGCATCGGGATGTACTCGCCGAACGGCTGGATGTGGCGCTTGTCGTATGTGCTGACAGGCCCCTTCTCCGGATCCCACTGGATGAGGGTGTTGCGCAGCTTGCCGGTGTCGGGCTGGAGCACCGCCCCGATCACGGTGGGTACGCCGATCGCCTTCACCGCTTCGTCGATCACGATCCGGGCGTCGGCGTTCCGGTAAGGGTCGAGGTCGGAGGAGTTCTCCGGCCACAGGACGAAGTCGGGCTGGGGAACCTTGCCCGACTTCACGTCCTGGGCGAGCTGTTCCGTGCGGCGCGCATGGTTGTCGAGAACGGCGCGGCGCTGAGCGTTGAAGTCGAGTCCGAGCTGCGGCACGTTGCCCTGGATCGCGGCGACGGTCGCCGTGCCGTCCTCGGCCGAGTCGTCCACGAGCGGCGTGGCGGCGAATGCGGCGGCGATGGGTACGACGACGGTCGCGGTGGCTGCGGCGACGGCGGCCCGGGGCACCTCACGCGTGCTGCGGTAGGTACGGAACTGACGTACTGCTTCATAGAGGCCGAAGCCGCACAGCACCACCGCGAAGGAGAGGAACGGTGTGCCGCCCACGGCCGCGAGCGGCAGGAACACGCTGTCCGCCTGTCCGAAGGCGATCTTCCCCCAGGGAAAGCCGCCGAACGGCACCCTGGCCCGGATCCCCTCGTCGAGGATCCAGACAGCGGCTGCCCACACCGGCCAGCAGGCGAGGCGGGAGACGGCGGCGATACCGATGCAGCCGACCGCGATGAACAGTGCCTCGGCCGCTGCGAGTGCCAGCCACGGCACCGGACCGACCTCTTCGCCCGTCCAGTGCAGCAGCGGCAGCATGAAGCCCAGTCCGGCGAGAAGGCCGAGGCCGAACGCGGCGCGCAGTCTGCGTTCGTGCAGCACCCAGCCGAGCAGGGCGAAACCGGGCAGAACCAGCCACCACAGGGGACGGGGCGGGAAGCTCAGATACAGCAGCACGCCCGAAATCACGGCGGCGGCTGGACGCACGAGCCGTGGCATCAACCGTCTTACCCGGGACGCGGTGACGGAGGCGGGCTGCTGCGGGTTGTCAACTGGGGTGATGGTGGCGCTCACCCGGCGGAGTCTACGGTGGTCGGCTGTGCGCCGGGCAGTCCCGATCGCGTGACGGAACCCTTCGCGCTGGATCGTTTCGCCACCTTCCCGGCGAGCGGACCGCACCACCCCGCTCCGAGAGCCTGCCGGGCCCGGATTCCGAAGCTCAGCGCATCGGACCGCGGGCGGTGTCGTGGATCACGCCCCGGCCGGTGCGCCGGTCGCCGACAGGTGCAGGCGCTCGCGGATGAACCGTACGCCCGCTTCCGCGTCGTCGACCGTGATGGTGAACGTCCTGCCGTCACCGAGGCGGAGCACCAGGCCCTCGCCCCTGCGGACCACCACGGCCGTACCCTGCTCGGGGCGCCAGCGGTAGCCCCAGCCGCCCCACTGGCGCGGGGTGACCCGGGGTACGAACTCCGCGCCCACCACATGGGTGAGCAGAATCCGGCGGCGCGGCAGGCCCATGTGGCCGCAGCGCACTTCGAGGGCGTCCCCGTCGACCCTGACGGCCACGTTCACAAAGGCGAGGGTGCCGAACAGCATGAGCAGACCGGCGGCGACACATCCGATCACGGACATCAGCAGCGCGGCGATCGAGGAGGCCCAGTCGGAGGTGACGGCCAAGTGGATGCCGAGCGCCAGACAGGCCGCGCCTGCGGCGGCGAGTACCCACTGGGCCCGGTTGGTTGCCCGGCCGATCCAGACGTCGGAGTGGGGGTCGGCTCCGGTGTCCCTCGGTTTTCGGGGGTGGTCCCTCATGTCAAGCAGCGTACTTAAGATTCCGCACACGGGGGATGGCCCCATGGCCGGGGCAGGTCAGCGGGCGGGGCTGACGGCCCCCAGCAGCTGCCCCTCGGCGTAGGCCAGAGCGGGTTCCGGCAGCTCGGCGGTGCGCCCGCCGAGGAGCACGGTGAGACCGGTGGCCGGTTCGGCCGACGGAGCGGGTGCGATCCCGATTCGGCGCAGTGCCTGGGCGGCGACGGCACCGGCGGAGCCGTGCAGTGTGACCGGAGGCAGACCGGGCTGCCGAACGGCGGCGCGGATGCGTTCGGCGACCAGTTCGTAATGGGTGCAGCCCAGGACCACGGCCCGCACATCGCGCGGAGTGAGTGCGGCGGCTTCGGCGATGGCCCGGTCGATCGCTGGTTCGTCCGCATGCTCCACGGCGTCGGCGAGACCTGGGCACGGGACCTCGGTGACGGCGACGGAGCCGGCGAATTCCCGGATGAGCCCGCGCTGGTACGGGCTGCCCGTGGTGGCGGGCGTGGCCCAGATCGCGACGGGGCCGCCACCGGCGACGGACGGCTTGATGGCGGGAACGGTGCCGATGACCGGCAGTGCGGGTTCCAGCGCGGCGCGGAGCGTCGGCAGGGCGTGCACGGAGGCCGTGTTGCAGGCGACGATCAGTGCGTCGGGACGGTGGACGGCGGCCGCGCGGGCCACGTCCAGCGCGCGGGCGGTCACGTCCTGGGGGGTACGCGGCCCCCAGGGCATGCTGCCGGGATCCGAGGAGAGCACCAGATCGGCGTCGGGCCTCAGGCGGCGTACCGCGGCGGCGGCCGCGAGCAGGCCGATTCCGGAGTCCATGAGCGCGATCTTCACCCGGTCACCTTAGTCGACCGCCCTTGCGGTTCCGTCACAGTGGGGCAGACTGCGGCAAATGAGTGCCGTTTCCTGGACCGCCGTGGGTTCGCTGGCCGCATGGGTGTGGCTGCTGCTGGGACAAGGGTTCTTCTGGCGGACCGATCAGCGGCTGCCGTGCCGGGAGGCCCCGGAACGCTGGCCGTCGGTGGCGATCGTCGTGCCCGCACGTGACGAGGCAGACATGCTTCCGGTGAGTCTGCCGTCGCTGATGGCGCAGGACTATCCGGGGATCGCGGAGATCTTCCTCGTCGACGACTGCAGCAAGGACGGCACCGGGGACGTCGCCCGTGCGCTTTCCGTACGGTACGGGGGCCTGCCGGTGACGGTGGTGTCTCCCGGTGAGCCGGAGCGGGGCTGGACGGGCAAGCTCTGGGCCGTGCGGCACGGGATCTCGCTGGCCCGGGCCCGGGAGCCGGAGTATCTGCTGCTGACGGACGCCGACATCGCGCATGAGCCGGACAGCCTGCGGGGGCTGGTCGCCGCTGCGGTGTCGGGCGGGTTCGACCTGGTCTCGCAGATGGCCCGGCTGCGGGTGTCGAGTGTCTGGGAACGGCTGGTCGTACCGGCCTTCGTGTACTTCTTCTCGCAGCTCTATCCCTTCCGGTGGGTGAACCGGGCGGGGTCGCGGACGGCTGCGGCGGCAGGTGGATGTGTGCTGCTGCGGACCGCGGCCGCGGACCGGGCGCGGGTGCCGGAGTCGATCCGGCAGGCGGTGATCGACGACGTGTCGCTGGCGCGGGCGGTGCAGCGCAGCGGCGGGCGGATCTGGCTGGGGCTCGCGGAGCGGGTGGACAGCATGCGGCCGTATCCCCGGCTGGCGGATCTGTGGCGGATGGTGTCGCGGAGCGCGTACGCCCAGTTGCGGCACAGTCCGCCGCTGCTCCTCGGGACGGTGCTGGGGCTCGCGCTGGTCTATCTCGCGCCGCCGGTCACGCTCGTCGCCGGGCTGCTGGGCGGTGCTCCGGTGGCGGCGTGGGCGGGCGGGGTGGCGTGGGCGGTGATGGCCGGGACGTACATGCCGATGCTGGGCTACTACCGGCAGTCGCTGTGGCTGGCGCCGCTGCTGCCGTTCATTGCTGTGCTGTACCTGCTGATGACCGTCGATTCGGCGGCTCAGTACCACCGGGGGCGGGGCACGGCCTGGAAGGGGCGTACGTACGCCCGTCCCGAGGCCACGCCGGACCGTTGAGCGGAGCCCGCCGTGGGCCGATGACCGCAGTTACGGCCGGACCTTCGGGGGGTCATTTACGGCCGGGTGTCCAGTTCATTCCCCACCCGTAGGCGTAGTCGATGGTGCGCTGCGGGCTGACTCCGCGCTCGGGTACGAGATAGCGGGCCTCGCGTTGCACCGTGAGGTCTCCCCCGTTGTTGGTGAGGAGCGCGAGCGCGCAGACGGTGGACGGCACGGTGCATTCGTCGAGCGAGAAGTCGATCGGGGCGCCGTGCTGCGGCCAGAGGGTGACGGTCGCATGAAGATCGGCGAAACTCCGGGCGCCTTCATAGATGGTGACGAAGATCAGGACGCGGCGGAGTTTGTCTTTCTGGTCGAGGTTGACGGTGAGGTTCTCGCCGGTGGAGACGGCGCCGGTGCGGTCGTCTCCGTCGAGATGGATATAAGGGGGCCGGCTGAGTGCGCCGAACGCGTTTCCGAGCGCCTGTACGACTCCCTTGCGGCCGTCGGTGAGTTCATAGAGGGCGCAGAGATCAAGATCGAGGTCCGCATGGTTGGCGACCGCTCTGCCGAGTTTGCTTCCCCAGCCCTTGAACTGTTTACGCACTTCCCAGTTGAGATTGACGCGGAGGGCTCCCGAAGTGCCGCCCTGTTTGGCGAGGGAGACCGATGGCGCGTCCTTGGTGAGTGTCACCTTGGACAGACGAACGGGCTGGGCGGCGGGAGGTGCGGGGGGTTCCGGCGGTGCGGGCGGAACCACCGGCGGAGGTGGCGGCGCATGGCCAACCCGCGTTCCCCCCTGAAGTTGTTGAGGCGATTGGGGTTGTTGATTCGGCTGGGGCCGCTGTGGTTCATCGACGGAAATACCGAAGTCCGTCGCAAGACCTTCGAGGCCGGTGCTGTAACCCTGGCCGACGGCCCGGAATTTCCAGGCGCCCTGGCGCCGGTAGAGCTCCCCGAGAATGAATGCGGTCTCGACCGTCGCATCCTCACTGTCGAAGCGCGCGATCTCCGAGCCGTCCGCCGCGTCCGTGATCCGTACGTACAGCCCCGTCACCTGCCCGAAGGTGCCGCCGTCCGCGGAGGCTGCCAGGACGACGCGCTCGATGGCCGGCTCGATGCGCGCCAAGTCGACCGCGAGGCTCTCCGTCACCCCGTCACCGGCGGCCCGCCTGCCCTCGTGGCGTACCGCGCCGGATGCGTGGGAGCGCTGGTTGTAGAAGACGAAGTCGGCGTCGTTGCGCACCTTTCCCGACACGAGAAGGAGCGCCGAGCCGTCCACGTCCGGTGCCCCGGGAGAGGTACGCCAACCCAATTCGGCCCGCACGGCGTGAGCCGCCACCGGAACATTGGCTCCTTTTAGCATGGTCATGCCCGCCCCCATCGCGAGTCCTGCTGCCCGAAGTCTTTTCTCCGCCAACCTAATCCCCTGCCCCTCGCGAGGCCCACAGCGCTGCAGCCACCGTCCGGTGATCCGCCGGTCACCTCCAGAAAACTCGGCTCTTACACGATCTCAACACATCTGGGTGCCCTTTTTTCCCAAGTTCGCTCGCATTGGGGATCGAAGTTCGCTCACAGCGCGTAAAACAACCCTCTTGCCTGACTCCCCAATCAGCACATCGTGGGCTTAACTTAGGTGTCATGACCTCCGCCCGCTCCACCTACGGCGGCGGCTACTACGCCGCACCGTCGTTCCCCGAGACTCCGATCTACGACTCCCTGGTCGCGGAGCGGGGCACCCCTCAGATCGCTCCGATCCGAGTGCCTGCCGCCTACGACACCGGCAACAGCTATCTGCCGGCTCTCCCGGCGGCGCTGCCGGCTCTTCCCGCGGCGCCTTCCCAGCCCAACCCGTCGTACGGCTACCAGCAGCCGGCCCAGCAGGGTTACACGCCGATGCAGCCCGCACCGCTGCAGCACGCCCCGGCGCCGTACATCCCGCAGCAGCCGGCCGCGACCCGCGGCGGGTACCAGGCGCCCTATCCGCAGCAGCAGCGCCCCGCGCCCGGCACCGGTTACGAGGCGATGCGTCCGGCGTCGCCTCGCCCCGCCCCGGCACCCTCGCCTCATGAGGACCCGTACAACCGCCCGTACCAGGGCCGGGGGTACTGAGCCCGGAATCTCGCACGATCGCACGGGGTCGTCGTCGAGCCCTGGGGGCTCGACGGCGACCCCGGTGTTCCCGCACCGGCAGCACAGTCCCCGGCCACGCGCGCCCCGGACGGACCGTCAGCCCGGCCCGGTGGCAGGGGAACCCGCCGAGGCTGTCCGCGCGTTGGCCAGGGTGAGGTTGCTCTCTCTTCACTGCTCAAGCGAGCGAAGCGTGCCGTCTCGGGTCAGGACGGATACGGAAGGGGGCCAGGACTGTGCGAGCGGTTACGGGAGTGTGGCGTTGGCGGCACAATCCCCTGTGCCGCGCCACTGACCGGCGCGAGGCATGGGTTGCTCTTGTCGCGCTGCTGCTCATGGTGCTGGCAGCGCCGGCAGTGGGCTGGGTGTGCGGTTCGCTCACGGATGACGCCCTGCAGAAATCGGTGCGGGCCCAGCAGACCCAGCGTCACGCCACGACCGCGGTCGTGGTGCGCCGCGCACCGGAAGCACCACATCTCATGGCCGATCCCGAAGTGTCCTCGGAGCGCACCACGCAGACCTCGGTGATGGCGCGCTGGAAGGCTCCGGACGGCACGAACCGCCGCGGTACGGTGACCACCTCCTGCCGTGAGACGGATCCCGGGGCCGAGGTGGAGATCTGGACGGACCTCGACGGCCGCCCCGCGCTGCGGCCCATGGACGCTTCGACGGCTCATGCGCACGCGGCGCTGGCCGGGCTCGGGGCGATGCTGCTCGCTGCCGGACTGGTCGAGGCCGGCCGACGCCTGATCGTCTGGCGCATGGTCCGAGGGCGCTGTACCCGGATCGACCGGGCCTGGGCGAATGCCGGTCCGGACTGGGGCAGGACCGGGGCCGGCAGCTGATCAGCTGCCGATCGGTCAACTCCCGGCCGCCGCGCGCGCTACGGTGGACCGGCCCGCCCGCTTCCTCGGTGGGCGGGCCCGGGATTCGTCGCTGCCGGCAGGCCGGTGACACGGGCATCACACACGCACGAGGTGGGGGCACAACAGCGCCATGGCACAGGGCACGGTCCAGGTGACGCACACCGGCACATCGCGGTGGCGGCGCCGCACAGGCGAATACGCCTCCCTCACCGCGGCCCTGGAGGCCGCGGCGGACGGTGATGTCCTCACCGTCGCGCCGGGCACCTACCGGGAGAATCTGGTCCTGCACCGCGCGGTGACGCTGCGCGGCCCCGAGGGCTCGGTCGGTTCCGTACGGATCGCTCCGGTCGACGGCGTACCACTGACCGTCCGTGCCTCCGCCGTCGTCTCGGACCTGCATGTGGAGGGTCAGGACTCGACGGCTCCGGCACTGCTCGTCGAGGACGGCGCACCGGAGCTCGCGGATGTGCGGATCGTCACGCGTTCGGCCGCCGGAATCGAGGTGCGCGGTGCGGCCCGTCCGACCATACGCCGTTGCACGATCGACAATCCGGCCGGGGTCGGCATCGCCGTACTCGACGGTGCGGGCGGGGTGTTCGAGCAGTGCGAGGTGGTCTCGGCCGGACAGTCCGGTGTCTCGGTACGTGACGGTGCGCATCCGCGGCTGGAGCGCTGCCGGATCCACCATGCGTCGGGCGCGGGGCTGAGCATCAAGGGCGAGGGCAGCGGCCTGGAGGCCGTCGGCTGCGAGGTGTACGAGATCAAGGGCAGCGGAATACAGGTGACCACCCGCGCGGCCGCCCACCTCACCGACTGTACGGTGCACCGCACTTCGGGGGACGGGGTCACGCTCGACACCGACGCCGTACTGACGCTTGCCGACTGCGACATCCACGACATCCCGGAGAACGCGGTGGATCTGCGTTCCCGTTCGGTTCTCACGCTGACCCGCTCCACGGTGCGCCGGTTCGGCCGCAACGGCCTGTCGGTCTGGGATCCCGGCACCCGTGTCGACGCCAACCAGTGTGAAATACATGACAGTACGGGCGATTACCCGGCGGTCTGGGTGAGTGACGGGGCGACCCTGATACTGGAGTCCTGCCGGGTCCACGACGTACCGGACGCCATCTTCGTGCTCGACCGGGGATCGCGTGCCGATGTGGTCGACAGTGATCTGTCCCAGGTTCGCAATACCGCGGTGTCGGTGAGTGACGGGGCGACCGCCCAGCTCGACGACTGCCGCATCCGTGAGGCGTCCACCGGCGCCTGGTTCCGCGACCATGGCAGCGGCGGCACGCTGAACAACTGCACCATCGACGCCGCGCAGACCGGAGTGATCGTCACCAAGGGCGCCGACCCGACGATCGAGCGCTGCACGGTCTCCTCCCCCGCCGAGGCCGGTTTCTACGTCTCCGCCGAGGGCCGCGGCACCTTCCACAGCTGCCGGGTCACCGGGAGCGAGGGCTATGGCTTCCATGTGATGGACGGCTGCCGTACAGCTCTGACCCGCTGCCGTACCGAGCGGTGCGCCCGCGGTGGATATGAGTTCGCCGAAGGCGGCGACGGTCAGGGAGCGGGGCCTGTCGTGGAGGACTGCACGAGCGACGAGAGTGCGCTGCGCTCCCCCGCGCCCCCTGCCCCGGCCATGCTGAGAGCGACCCAGTCGGCCCCCGGGCTGCTCGGCGCGGTCCCCGGGAAGCGTGCCGTGGCGCCCGCCCCGGCCGAGGTGCCCGCCGCCGAGCCGGTACGCGCGTCGGAGGCCGTTCTCGGGGAACTGGACGCGCTGGTGGGCCTGGACAGCGTCAAGCGGGAGGTGCGCGCCCTCACCGACATGATCGAGGTCGGTCGCCGGCGTCAGGAGGCCGGGCTCAAGGCCGCGTCGGTCCGGCGCCATCTCGTCTTCACCGGCTCCCCCGGCACCGGCAAGACCACCGTGGCCCGGCTGTACGGCGAGATCCTCGCCTCGCTCGGGGTGCTGGACCGCGGCCATCTGGTCGAGGTGTCCCGCGTCGATCTGGTCGGCGAACACATCGGCTCCACCGCCATCCGCACTCAGGAGGCCTTCGACCGGGCGCGCGGCGGGGTGCTGTTCGTCGACGAGGCCTACGCCCTGTCGCCCGAGGACTCCGGCCGGGACTTCGGCCGGGAGGCGATAGACACCCTTGTGAAGCTGATGGAGGACCACCGGGACGCGGTGGTCGTCATCGTCGCCGGGTACACCCATGAGATGGAGCGCTTCCTCACCGTCAACCCCGGTGTGGCGTCCCGTTTCTCACGGAACATCACCTTCAGCGACTACGAGCCGGCCGAGCTGCTGCGGATTGTCGAGCAGCAGGCCGACGAGCACGAGTACAGCCTGGCCGCCGGGGCCGGGGAAGCGCTGCTGAAGTACTTCACAGAGCTTCCCAAGGGCCCGGCGTTCGGCAATGGGCGGACGGCTCGGCAGACCTTCGAGTCGATGGTGGAGCGGCATGCGAGCCGGGTCGCCCAGCTCGCCGAGCCGAGCACGGACGACCTCACGCTGCTCTACCCGGAGGATCTGCCGGAGCTCCCCTGAGCCCGCGGGGCCTCCTGTCCCCCCTCCCCGTCGGCCTGGCGCGGAATGACCGGTGCCAGCCGCTCCAGCAGCGCGGCCCGCTCCCGGGCGAAGACCGGGTCGGCCTGGTAGTCCGAGTGCCCCAGAACAGGTTCGGGCAGCGGATGTTCGGGGGTGCGCCCGTAGACCAGCGGGTCCTTCAGCGGCCCCCTGTCCACCTCGGGCCCCGGTCCCTCGTCGAGCCCGATCCGGCCGCCGATCGGGTCGGTGGCCCGCCAGAGGTTGCGCCAGCAGTGCACGGACCGGTGCAGCCCATGCAGCGGTCCGGGGCCGAAGTAGGCCGGGAACCAGCGCGCGTACAGTCGCTCGATCGGTGAGCCGTAGGTGAGCAGGGCGACCCGGCTCCGGGTCTCGGCGGGCAGCTGCCATACCGCGGACGCCGCGAGAACGCTGCCCTGGGAGTGGCCGGAGATGACGAGCCTGCCACGGGTCTGTCCGGTCCAGCCGGACATCCGTGATGCCAGATCCGGGACGGCGCGCTCGGCGTAGCAGGGCGGCGCGAAGGGGTGGGCGGCGCGCGGCCAGAACGTACCGACATCCCAGAGGATGCCGATGGTGCGCCGGGCTGAGGCGTCCCGGTAGGCGCGCCGTCCCCAGGTGATGAAGAGTACGAAGCCGAGTCCGATCATCCAGGATCCGGTCGACTGGGCCGCTTCGGCCGCGGACTCGACGAAGGCGCCGTTCCCCTCCATCGCGAGCCCGGGCACCTCACCGCTCGCCCAGGCTCCGCCGACCGCCGCCGCGCCGAGCAGCAGCGTGGCACCGGCGACCGGGCCGAGGATCCAGGGCGCGGAGTCGGTGAGGGCTGCCGTGGCCCGGATCCGGGCGATCTGCCGGGTCCGGGCGGGGTCCGGCCGCTCCTCCTTGTACTCCCGTTCGATCTCGGGCTGCAGAGAGCGGGCGGCGAGCCAGGTGCGTACGAGCAGCAGGACAGCGGGGACCGCCAGCAGCATCAGGAGCACCGGGATGACCGAGGCCTGCCAGCTGAGCAGCACCGGCGGTCCCTCGATGGCGGCGTTCCTGCCCATGCCCGGGGTGCCGGAGCCATCGAGCCAGTCGGCGACGCGCTGGGCGACTCCGCCGGTCATGACACCGCCGAGAGCGCAAGCGAGCATGGCTACGGCAGGCCCACCGAGCCCGTACATGACGGTGCGGGGTTCGGGGGTCCGGCGGTACAGGCCCAGTGACACCATGGCGAGTACGACGACGAGCGCCGCCTGGCCGAGCGTGACGACGCTGAAGGTGACGTCGCCGGGCAGGGCGCCCGCCGAGACCCAGGCGGGGCGCGACCAGGCCGCGTACACCGCGGCGAGGACGAGCAGGGCCAGGGCGGCGCCGGGCAGATAGGTGATGAGGGCGTGGTCGAGCCGCTGGTCGAGACGCCGCTCACTGCGGCCGCGGCGGCAGACGACCCAGAGCACGACAAGCGCGCCCACGACGAGCGCCGCCTCGATCAGCCGGCCGAGGATCTCGGGCACGGGGCCGGTGACGGCGCGGTCGTGGCGGGCCGCGGCGCCTACGACCGACGCGGCGACGGTGAGGAATCCGGCGGCGGTGTGGGCGGCGCGCAGCCGGGCGACCAGTCGGCGGCCGTACCAGAATCCGGGCCGGCCGAGGTCCGGGCCGCCACCGGCCGCGGTGCCGGAGGGCTTCGGGTCGTGCGCGGTTTCCGGGTCGGCGTCGTCCGGTTGGGATCCGGTGAGCGGGCGCTGTGATTCGTACGCGCTCCATGTCCGGTTGGACAGGAACCAGAGCAGTCCCACCAGGGCGGTGGGCACCAGAGAGGCGAGGGCGAGCCTTCGGCCCGGCTGGGACCACCAGCCGCCCTGCGCTGTCGACAGGAAGCCGAGCCAGGACCGCCGGTTCGAACAGTCCGGCACGCCCGCGCACTGCCAGGCCGTCAGGTCGAGGGCGACCTCGCAGGCCGCCGCGGTCAGCAGAACGGTGAGGCTGAGCGCGACAAGCCTGACCAGGGCGCCGTACAGGCGCACCGCACGGGTACGGCGCCGGGCGGTCGGGCGCATCCAGTGGGCGAGGTTGACCACCATGAAGGGCAGCAGCAGCAACCACAGGGCGCGGGAGCCGTTGCCGGAGGTGAGGTTGGACCAGCAGTAGGCCTCGGCGATGGGCCGGTCGCGGTACCGCTCCGGGTGCTGTTCGGCGTCCATGTCCCCGGCGCGTCGGTAGATGGCGGCGGTCGCGTCGCCGGTGACCCGGACCGGATACGGATCGTCGAGCATCTCCTGCGGGGTGGCTCCGCCCACGCCATGAACCAGCAGTTCCAGCGCGGGCTCCGGACTCTGCGGGGCCTGGGGGGCAGGTGGCACTGGAGTGACTCGCTCTCTCGGTCAGTGGGGGCGGTGCTGATGCACGGTCACAAGGATCACGGATGAGGGGCCCTGGTTCGCACCGCTCTCAGGGAATCTCCCCAGTACGGGGGTCGACGACACCGCGTGGCAGGATGGCCCCCGTCCCCGGAGACTGTCGCACGGCCAGAGGGAAGGACCGGACCGGCGTTGAGCGAGAATCAGAATCTGCTCGCGGAGCAGCGGCGTGCCCTGATCCTCGACGAGGTGCGCAGACGTGGCGGGGTCCGGGTAAATGAGCTGACCCGGAAGCTGAGCGTCTCCGACATGACCGTCCGCCGGGATCTGGACGCGCTGGCCCGCCAGGGTGTGATCGAGAAGGTGCACGGCGGGGCCGTTCCCGTGGTCGAGGCCAGTACGCACGAGCCCGGTTTCGAGGCCAAGTCGGCTCTGGAGCTGACCGCCAAGGAGGACATCGCGCGGGCGGCCGCGGCGATGGCGGTGCCGGGCAGCGCCATCGCGCTCTCCGGCGGTACGACGACGTATGCGCTGGCCCAACAGCTGCTGGACGTACCGGATTTGACCGTAGTGACCAACTCGGTGCGGGTCGCCGATGTGTTCCATTCCGCGCAGCGGTCGGGGACTGCAGGCGGGGCGCGTACCGGGGCCGCCACGGTGGTGCTCACCGGTGGGGTACGGACCCCGTCCGACTCGCTGGTCGGCCCGGTCGCCGATCAGGCGATCGCCTCGCTCCACTTCGATGTGCTGTTCCTCGGGGTGCACGGGATCTCGGTGGAGGCCGGTCTTTCGACACCGAATCTGGCGGAGGCCGAGACCAACCGTCGTTTCGTCCACTCGGCGCGACGTGTGGTGGTGGTCGCCGACCACACGAAGTGGGGCAAGGTGGGCCTGAGTTCGTTCGCGAATCTGGAGCAGGTGGACACGTTCGTGACGGACGCGGGTCTACCGGCTGCCGCCCGCGAGGAGATCGAGGAGCATCTTCCGGGCCTGCTGGTGGCGGGCCGCATGGCGGACGGCGGCTCCTGAACCGTCGGGCGGTGCTGAACCGTCCGGGGCAGCCGCATCCGCAGCGCGGTCCGGCCGAGCGGCGCCCGGGGCCGGCGGTTCGGTGAGGCGGGGTGGTCCGCGTGCCGCCGATCGATGTCCTCCACCGGGGTCAGTGCAGACAAGGACATCTGACGATACGTCAGCTATCCTCGGCGCTAACGACCTGGGGAGCGATAGGGAGCGGATCAGGGAGCGTCGTCGTGCGGCTTCGATTGCAAGGCGGAGGAGAGAGTCGGATGGGGTCTCCCCTGGTCGAGCGAAGCCGAGAGCTCGGGGAAGGCGCATCGATGACCGACGACAACGCGGCAAGCGGAGTCGCAGGGCGGCGCGAGCCCGCTCCCTATCGGCCCCCAGGTCGTAACCGCGCTACCCCCGCCCGACGCCGACCGCACGGGAGGTGCGATCCATGCCACGCCGACTCCGTTCCGTGGACCTCGACTTCGTCGAGTCCGCTCCACTGCGACTGGTCTTCGCCGCCGAGATGTCAGCGCCTCCCGAGTTGGTCTACCGTGCACTCGCCGATGATGTGGCGGGCTGGCCGAGCTGGTTCACCTCGGTGACCGCGGCCCGGCCCACCGACAACGGCGCAGGTCGTGAGGTCCGGCTCAAGGGCGGCACGGTGTTCCGCGAGACGATCGTCGCGGCGGCACCCTGCGAGCAGTACGCCTACCGGGTCGACGAGTCGAACGCACCTGGCCTGCTGGCCCTGTTGGAGGATTGGCGGCTCACCCCGGCCGGGACCGGGACGCGTGTGCAGTGGACGTTCGCCGCAGACGGTGCCGCGCCCTTCCGGTTCGCCCTGCGACTGGGCCGGTCGGGAATGGGCCGGGCGTTCCGGGACGCGGTACGCAATCTCGACGGGCGGCTGGCCGGGTCTGCGGCCTGAGAGCGGCCGCGGACCGCGTACATCGCGTGCCCTCCGGATTATCCGAGCCAGTTGCCGCCGGCCAGGAAGGAGTCGATGGTTTCCATGTACGGGGCGATATCGAGGCCCTGTTCGGCGAGCCAGCTGTCGGAGTAGTACTTGTCGAGGTAGCGGTCGCCCGGGTCGCAGATCAGGGTGACGACGCTGCCGGTGCTGCCCTGCTCGACCATTTCGGCGACCAGTTTGAACGCGCTCCACAGCCCGGTGCCGGTGGAGCCGCCCGCCTTCCGGCCGATTGCCTTCTCCAGGGCGCGCACAGCCGCGACACTGGCCGCGTCCGGCACCTTCATCATCCGGTCGATGGCCCCGGGCAGAAAGCTCGGCTCCATCCGGGGCCTGCCGATGCCCTCGATCCGGGAGCCGCAGTCGCTGGTGGCAAGGAGGTTGTGCTGCGTCCAGCCGTCGAAGAAACAGGAGTTCTCCGGGTCGGGCACACAGACCCTGGTGTCGTACTGCATGTAGTGCGCGTAGCGGGCAATGGTCGCCGAGGTGCCGCCGGTTCCGGCCGTGGCGACGATCCACGTGGGCTCCGGGTAGCGCTCCAGTCTCAGCTGCTGGTAGATCGACTCGGCGATGTTGTTGTTCCCGCGCCAGTCGGTGGCCCGTTCGGCGTAGGTGAACTGGTCCATGTAGTGGCCGCCGGTGTCGGCGGCGAGCATGGCGGACTCCTCGTACAACTTCCGTGAATCATCGACGAAGTGGCAGCGGCCACCGTGGAATTCGATCAGCCGGCACTTCTCGGGGCTGGTGGTGCGGGGCATCACGGCGATGAACGGCACACCGATCAGCTTGGCGAAGTACGCCTCCGAGACGGCCGTCGAACCGCTGGAAGCCTCGATCACCGGCTTGCCCGGCCGGATCCAGCCGTTGCAGAGCCCGTAGAGGAAGAGCGAGCGGGCCAGCCGGTGCTTGAGGCTGCCGGTGGGGTGCGTCGACTCATCCTTGAGGTAGAGGTCGATACCCCATCGCTCGGGCAGCGGGAAGCGCAGCAGATGGGTGTCGGCGGAGCGATTGGCGTCGGCCTGAACCTTGCGCACGGCTTCCTTGAGCCAGGCCCGGTACTCGGGGTCGGAGCGGTCGACGTCGATGGTCGCCGTGGTCCGGCCGTCATCTCTGTGCTTTACGGTGCCCATCAGCGCGTTCCTCCTCGTGTGACCGGACTCTCCACCGTCAACGATATTCCCCCTACCTGCACAAACGTTCACTTTGATGCTCCATAGCCCTGCCTTGGCATTGACGGACGGGGCAGCTGTGGTAGCGAGCCCGGACGCGGCCTGGCGCGTCGGTCCCGGCTTGTGCAGACTGCCCATCAGAAGCATTACGAAGGGGGCGAAGCAGTCATGCCGGAAACGGAGTTCAGTGCGACGGGGGTACGGATCGAGCGGTGGGCCCGCTCGCTCACGAGGGCGGGGCAGGTGATCGTCAAGGACGGCAGGCTGGCTCTGCTGACCAGTTACGGCCGGGAGATCGACAGCGCCCCGGTGGTGGCGGTGAGCGCGGGCAGGCCGTGGTTCGCCGGAGCCGGTGCGGCCGTGGCGCGCCTCAACGGGACGCGGTACCGGCTGACGATGGGGCAGCGCAACCACGGCCCGGACAAGGCCGGACCGGCCCACAGATTTCTCGAGACGCTGCGCAGTGCGGGCGGCCGGATGATCTGACAGGGTGCCGCCGGTACACCGCGAGTTGCGCAGCCGTGCCCCCTGAGCGACATTGGTCACACGTCACTCATGGTTTACCGGCGGTGACACTGCGATCCGTACCGCCGGAGCCGAATCAGCAGCCAGTCATCTGCTGGATCGTTCCTTCGTCTTCTTCCGGACCTATTTCGGGGAGTCGCAGCCGTGATCAGCGAGCCGAGCAGGCACTGGACGGTGGAGCTCCAGGCCCTGCCGTCGCGGATCGGTCAGGTCCGCAGAATCGTTTCGGCGCAGTTGCGCTACTGGCATCTCGATCCTCTGATCGACCACGCGACGCTCGGCGTCACCGAACTGCTGACCAATGTCCACCGGCATGCCCAGCCGGACAAGTCATGCACCGTCGAGATCAAGCTGCTGCTCGAACGGCTGACGGTGTCCGTCCACGACCACGACCCACGGCTGCCGACCGTGCGCGAGGCCACTGCGTCCAGTACGTCGGGGCGCGGGCTCGCACTGATCGCCGCAGTCAGCGAGAGCTGGGGGGTCTGCCCGAGGGGCGGGGCCGGGAAGGTTGTCTGGTTCACTCTTCCGGCACCGTCCCCGTTCGCCGCACAGCCGCTGCACTCGGTGTACGGGGCAACCACTGACGGACCGTTCGAGCCGGATGCTGTCACGTACCTGGAGAGCAGGACCCCCTCCGTGGCGCGGTCGTCGGTGGTCGGCTAGGGCGTGTGATCGCAGGGCGGAGGAAGGCGTTCGACACCATCCTGGTGGACGCCGCGGCACGGGCGTTCGCGTGGAGGACGCCATCGGGCCTGTCCGACGACCGAGGACGGAGCGGCCGCCCGAGCCCCCCGTCACGCAAGCGCGGCCAGTGGATCGTCCAGCACCGGCTGCCAGGCCAGCTCCGCCGCTCCCACCAGGCTGTTGTGGTCGAGTGTGCACGGCAGGATGGGCACACTGCCGCTGCGCCCCCACAGGCTGCGGTCGGCCACCACCGCACGCAGCCGCTCCGGATCCGCGTCGAGCAGTGCGCGGTGCAGACCGCCGAGGATGATGCGGTCGGGGTTGAGGATGTTGACCAGCCCGGCGAGCCCGAGACCTAGGCGGTCGATCAGTTCCTCGGCCGCGCCCCGTACCGTGGCGTCCTCGTACTCCGTACGCAGCAGATCGCCGGCCTGCTTGAGCAGCGACTCCTCCGGACCGGGTTCGCGACAGGCTGCGATGAGGAAGGCCAGCGGATCGGTCTCGACGTCCAGGCAGCCGCGACCTCCGCAGTGGCACGGGCGGCCCTCGGGGTTCACCGTGAGATGGCCGACCTCCAGCGCGAGTCCCGAACTCCCGGTGTGCAGACGGCCGTCGAGGACCAGGGCGCCGCCCACGCCGCGGTGGCCGGTGGCCACACAGAGCAGATGCCGAGCACCGCGTCCGGCACCGTGCCGGTGCTCGGCGAGCGCAGCGAGGTTGACGTCGTTCCCGGTGAACGCGGGGCCGGGGATGCCCGCTTCCCGTACACAGGCGGCGAAGATCTCGCGCACCGGGGCGCCCGCCGGCCAGGCGATGTGGAGCGGGTTGAGCGCGGTGCCCTCCGGTTCGGCGACCGCGGACGGCACCGCAAGGCCTGCTCCGACGCAGCGCAGTCCGCTGTCCCGCAGCAACCGGGCGCAGTCGTCGACCACTTCACCGATGACCTGTGCGGGGTCTGCCGTGACGGTGACACAGCCGGGGGCGGTTGCGACGAGCCGTCCACCGAGCCCGACGAGCGCGGCCCGGAACCCGTCGGCGTGCACCTGCGCAGCGACGGCGACGGGCCCGGACTCCCGGATGGCCAGTCGGTGCGAGGGGCGGCCCTGCGAGCCGGCAGCGGAGCCCGGCCGGGAATCGACCCGGATCAGGCCGAGCGCCTCCAGCTCCGCGGCGACCGCACCGGCCGTCGCCCGGGTGACCCCGAGTTCGGAGGTGAGGACGGCACGGGTGGGCGCGCGTCCGGTGTGGACCAGTTCCAGCGCGGGTCCGAGCGCGCTGCGGCCCCGCTCCAACTTTGTCCGGGTGGTGGACACCTTGCCGTTCATGGGGGCGAGTCTCCCACGATCCGCGGGTGTCGCCGACTCCCCCGTGGCGCACTTGCGCCCCTTGCGTCCGCGGCGGGCGGTCATCTTGCGCCTTCTGTCCGGACACCCCTATGCTGAGTTTGTGCCACAACTAAACAAACTGCGGACAGCCCTACCGGGGGGACCGGGCGGAAGCACGGCCTCGCCTTCATTGGCCCGCCTCCGTACCGCACTGACCGTGTTCTTCGCCCTCGACGGCTTCCTCTTCGCCGGCTGGGTGGTCCGCATCCCGGCCATCAAGCACCAGACCGGCGCCTCTGCCTCCACCCTGGGCCTCGCTCTGCTCGGCGTATCCGCCGGGGCCGTGGTGACCATGATGCTCACCGGCGGGCTGTGCCGGCGCTTCGGCAATCATCCGGTGACCGTGGTCTGCGGCATTCTGCTCTCCCTCAGCATCACCCTGCCCGCGCAGACACATTCGGCACTCGCACTCGGCTTGGTGCTGCTGGTCTTCGGCGCCGCGTACGGCGGGATGAACGTGGCGATGAACAGCGCGGCGGTCGACCTGGTCGCCACCCTGCGGCGTCCCGTGATGCCCAGCTTCCACGCCGCGTTCAGCCTCGGCGGAATGATCGGTGCCGGGCTCGGCGGGCTGGTCGCAGGCGGCCTCTCCCCCGCCAAGCATCTCTTCATCCTCAGCGGGATCGGACTCCTGGTCACGGCGGCGGCCGGACCGGTACTGCTGCGCCACCCGGCACCGAAGCCCGCGTCCACGGCCGACGACGCCGAGAAACCGCGACGGCTGGACGGGCGGGCCCGCCGCACGGTGCTCCTGTTCGGCGTGATCGCGCTCTGCACCGCGTACGGCGAAGGCGCGCTGGCCGACTGGGGTGCCCTTCATCTGGAACAGGACCTGCACGCCCAGCAGGGCATCGCCGCCGCCGGATACTCCCTGTTCGCACTGGCCATGACGGCCGGTCGACTCAGCGGCACGGCACTGCTCGAACGGCTCGGCCAGACCCGGACCCTCGTCACGGGCGGTGCGACGGCAGCCGCCGGAATGCTGCTCGGCTCGCTCGCCCCGACCACCTGGCCGACGCTCCTCGGTTTCGCCGTCACCGGTCTCGGCCTGGCCAATATCTTCCCCGTCGCGGTCGGCCGGGCCGGTGAGCTGGCCGGGCCCGCCGGAGTGGCCGCCGCGTCGACGCTCGGCTACGGCGGGATGCTGCTCGGACCGCCCGCGATCGGCTTCCTCGCCGACTGGTTCTCCCTCCCGACGGCCCTCACCACGGTGGCGCTGCTGGCCATCGCAGCCGCGGCGCTCGGGTACGGAGCACCCAACGCAGCGCAGACATGAGCCATCGGACGCTGCGAATTCTCACACCCTCGCCGAGGAAGCCGATTGCACCTGCACGGCCAGCTGGGGGCGGCGAGCCGGCCGCGCGTCATGGAGCTCGCACGCCATCCGCAGCCGCTCCTCGTCGGCCCGGCGCTGCTCCGCGGCCTCCCGCTCCACGCACTGGTCACGGGACAGCCCTTACGCTCTGGGGCCCAGCAGGCCGACCGTGCGGGCCAGTTCGGTGACGGCTTCCCGGTAGAAGATCTCCCGGGCCTCCACCACCCGGTTGAACTGGCCGAAGACCTCGAAGGAGATCAGCCCGAACAGCTGCGACCAGGCGGCGATCAATGGGGCGGCGACCTCCGGAGGAAGGCCGGGGGCGAATTCGGCGACCATCCGCCCGGCCTCGGCGCGCAGCTCATCGGCGAGCGGCGGCAAAGCGAGACCGTCCGTGCGGTAGGCATCTTCGACGACGGCGATCAGGACGAGACCGACGCGGGAGGCGGGGCCGATCGTCGCCTGCGGTGCGGTGTAACCGGGCACGGGCGAGCCGTAGATCAGGGCGTACTCGTGGGGGTGGGCGAGGGCCCAGTCGCGTACGGCGTGAGCGACGGCGGTCCAGCGGGTGAGGTGAGGGGCGGCGTCGGCACGGGCGGCCCGGTGGGCGGCCTCGGCGGTCTCGCCCACGGAGTCGTATGCATCGACGATCAGGACCGTGAGCAGTTCGTCCCGGCTGGGGAAGTAGCGGTAGAGCGCGGAGGACGCCATACCGAGTTCCCGTGCCACGGCGCGCAGCGAGAGCTTGGCGGCTCCTTCCGCCGCGAGCTGCTTCCTGGCCTCGTCCTTAATGGCGGCGGTGACCTCGATACGGGCCCGTTCCCTGGCTCCTCGGACAGTACTCATGATCTCCAGTCTGCCATGGGAGAAGAGCACCGACCAGCAACAAGAGCACCGCTCTTGCATTTGAGCACCACTTCAGCGCACACTGATCTCAAGCGAGAGCACCGCTCTCAAGAGCAGTAGGGAGTCACCATGTCTCAGCCGTACTACCTTCAGGGCTACGCCTTCAACGTCCGGATGAACAGCATCATCGGCTGGCTCGCCCGGCACGGCGTCAGCCTTCTCGGCTCGGCCGAGATGTCGGTGCGCGGCCGCAAGAGCGGACAGATGCAGCGCATCCCCGTGAACCCGCACACCTACGAGGGCACGCAGTATCTGGTCTCCGCGCGGGGCCACTCCCAATGGGTGCGCAACATGCGGGTCGCCGGCGGCGGCGAACTGCGGGTGGGCCGGAAGATCCGTACCTTCACGGCCGTGGAGATCGCGGACGACGAGCAGAAGGCGCTGATCGTCCGCGCCTACCTGGAGCGGTGGGGCTGGGAGGTCAAGCAGTACTTCCAGGGCATCACCGCAAAGTCCACGGACGCAGAACTCCTGGCCGCCTGCCCGGACCACCCCGTCTTCCGGATCACCGCGGAGGGCTGACCGTGCGGCCCGGCCCGCCATCGGCGCCAGATGTCAGGGGCCAGATGTCAGATGTCAACGGTCCATCGCCGACAAGGCCCGCTGTGCCAGCGGATGTGTACGGACCAACTCGGCCAGCGAAGTCGTTCCCCGGGTGATGCCGGCAAACGCGTTCCAGGCCGGGCGGAATCCCGTCAGCACCGCATGCAGCACCCCCGGACGGCGCTCGAACAGCTTCAGCATGCGCCGTCCGACACCCATCTCGACACCCAGGCCGGCCTTGATGGCGAAGGCGTAGTTGAGTGCCTGGCGTCGGGCGTCCACCGCATCGTGCGACTCCGCGATCCGGACCGCCCACTCACCGGCGAGCCGCCCCGACCGCAGCGCGAAGGAGATGCCTTCGCGGGTCCACGGCTCGAGCAGCCCTGCCGCATCGCCACACACCAGTACCCGCCCGCGCGACAGCGGCGAGTCCTCGCTGCGACAGCGCGTCAGATGCCCGGAGGAGATCTTGGGCTCGAAGCCGGCAAGACCGAGCCGGGCAATGAAGTCTTCCAGGTACCGCTTGGTCCCCGCCCCGTCACCCCGCGCCGAGATCACGCCGACGGTGAGGGTGTCCCCCTTGGGGAACACCCAGCCGTAACTGCCGGGCATGGGGCCCCAGTCGATCAGCACCCGCCCCACCCAGTCCTCCGCGACCGTTTCCGGAACCGGGATCTCGGCCTCCAGGCCGAGATCCACCTGGTCGAGTTTCACCCCGACATGGGCTCCTATACGCCCAGCACTGCCATCCGCTCCGACGACTGCGCGGGCCAGGACGGTCTCGCCGCCGGACAGCACCACGGCGACTGTGCGCCGGTCCGGCACCGCGGCACCATGCTGCTCGACCCTCGTCACCGTCGCTCCGGTACGGAGTTCGGCGCCCGCCTTCTGCGCCTCCTCGACCAGCCCCGCGTCGAACTCGGGACGGTTGATGAGCCCGAAGAGCATTCGCTTGGAGCGGCGGGTCCGCGCCAGCCTGCCGTTGAGCGAGAAGGTGACCGCGTGGATCCGGTCCCGCAGCGGCAGTTCGAATCCGGGTGGCAGCGAATCACGCGAGAACCCGATGATGCCGCCACCACACGTCTTGTAGCGGGGCAGTTCCGCCTTCTCGAGGAGCAGTACCCGTCGTCCGGCGACCGCCGCCGCGTATGCCGCGGAAGCTCCGGCCGGTCCGCCACCGACTACGACGACGTCCCACACGGACGACTCTTCGTGCTCATGTACGGCGTCTGCGTTCTCGCTGCTCACGATGTGCTTCTGCTCCCGATCCCACCAGTGGCCCATGCTGCTCACGGCATCCTACGGCGCGCCCGGCCCGGCACCCGCTGTGGGAGGATCGACCGTGCGTTCGTCCTACATGCAACGCCGCACACTCGGTGTACATGTACCCGGATTCGTACACATAACGTCGCACCCACGAGGAGCGTTCCCATGACCGCCCGTCCGATCTCCGAGACCATTGCCTCGCTGATGCCCCGTGCCAAAGCGGAGCTGGCCGAGCTCGTGGCCTTCCAGTCGGTGGCGGATCCCGCGCAGTTCCCGAAGAGCGAGTGTGAGGCGGCCGCCAACTGGGTCGCCGACGCGCTGCGCGCCGAGGACTTCCAGGATGTCGCCCTGCTCGACACCCCCGACGGCACCCAGTCGGTGTACGGCTTCCTGCCCGGCCCGGCCGGCGCCCCGACCGTACTGCTCTACGCGCACTACGACGTGCAGCCGCCGCTCGACGAGTCCGCCTGGCTCTCCCCGCCGTTCGAGCTGACGGAGCGCGACGGCCGCTGGTTCGGGCGCGGCGCGGCCGACTGCAAGGGCGGCTTCATCATGCATCTCCTCGCCCTGCGCGCCCTCAAGGCCGACGGCGGCGTCCCGGTCTCCGTCAAGGTGATCGCCGAGGGTTCCGAGGAGCAGGGCACCGGCGGTCTGGAGCGGTACGCCGAGGCGCACCCCGAGCTGCTGACCGCCGACACGATCGTCATCGGCGACACAGGCAACTTCCGGGTCGGTCTGCCGACGGTGACCGCGACGCTGCGCGGAATGACGATGCTGCGGGTCACTCTCGAAACCCTTGAAGGAAACCTGCACTCCGGACAGTTCGGCGGCGCCGCCCCGGATGCGCTGGCCGCGATGATCCAGCTGCTGTCGTCGCTGCGCGCCGAGGACGGCACCACGACCGTCGACGGGCTCGCCACGGACGCCGAATGGGACGGACTGCAGTACGCGGAGGCCGAGTTCCGCAAGGACGCGAAGGTCCTCGACGGCGTCGAACTGATCGGCACGGGCACGGTCGCCGACCGGATCTGGGCACGGCCCGCCGTCACCGTCATCGGTATCGACTGCCCGCCGGTGGTCGGCGCGACGCCGTCGCTGCAGGCCAGTGCGCGGGCACAGATCAGCCTGCGGGTGCCGCCGGGTCAGGACGCCGCGCAGGCGACCGAGTTGCTGACCGCCCACCTCAAGGCGCACGCTCCGTGGGGGGCCAGGGTGTCCGTGGAACAGGTCGGCCAGGGCCAGCCGTTCCGCGCGGACACCTCCAGCCCGGCGTACACGTCCATGGCCCAGGCGATGGAGGCCGCGTACCCCGGCGAGAAGATGCAGACGTCCGGGATGGGCGGCTCGATCCCGCTCTGCAACACCCTCGCCGCCCTCTACCCGGAGGCCGAGATCCTCTTGATCGGCCTGAGTGAACCGGAGGCGCAGATCCACGCGGTGAACGAGAGCGTGTCACCCGAGGAGCTGGAGCGGCTTTCGCTCGCCGAGGCCCTGTTCCTACGGAACTACGCGGAGTCGAAGCGGTCCTGACCGCGCGTCACCCGTTCGGTCCGGTCCCGCCGCCCGGCGGCGGGACCGCCGCCGGGCGCGCCCGGCAACACCGGGCCGGGCCATGGCGACCTCACGCCCATCAAGGAGTTGCTGCGGTAACTCGTCCGGTACGAAGGCCGGTTCCGCACCGAAGAACTGCTGCCGCCGAAGGTGCGGAACATTCCCCGGCGATGCCCCCGGTTCACGCCCGGCCCCGCGGGTTCCTCGCCGTCCGTACAGCCGCACTACGCGCTGAGCGAAGCTCGCCCAGAGCGTAGATCCGGGCAGCGGGCGGTTACGTCTGCGTACGTTCGCCGTATGGATCTCGTCGAAGTACTTCCTCAACTGCACATGTTCCGCTTCCGCATCGGCCAGGCGTATCTGTGGCGCGAAGGCGCGAACCTGACTCTGATCGACGCGGGTGACATCGATGCGGCGCCCGCGATCGAGGACGCGGTACGCGGCCTCGGCCTGGATCCGGACGGGATCAACCGGATCGTCGTCACCCACGGGCACCGCGATCACTACGGCGCCGCCCAGGAGCTCGCCGACCGGCACGGCGCCGAGATCCTGGCCCATCGGCTGGACGCCCCGGTGATCCGTGGCGAGGAGGAGATCGCCGACCCCGTTCTGCTGGACTGGGAACGCCCTTTGTACGAGCACGGGCTGACGGTGCCGCCGGCCCCGCCGACCAGAGTCGACCGCGAACTGACCGACGGCGACGAGATCGGCTTCGGCTCGGGGGCCCGGGTCGTCCACGCCCCCGGCCACACACCCGGCTCCATCGGCATCCATCTGCCGCACCACGGTGTGCTGTTCACCGGCGACTGCGTGGCCGGAGTCGGTCAGGTGATGCTGGGCGTCTTCAACATCGATCCGGCGCAGGCCGCGGCCTCGTTCCGGCGGCTTGCCTCGCTGGAACCGGCCACGGCCTGCTTCGGGCACGGTGATCCGCTCACAGTCGACGCCGCGGCGGTGCTGCGTGCCTCAGCCGACCGGGATTCCGGCCTCCAGGTTGAGCACGGTTGACCGCTCCCGGGCGCGCAGCGCCCAGCGCAGCCGTTCGTACCGGGTGGACGGCAGCAAGGTGGCCGCCTCCTCCTCGGTGACGAACCGCCAGCCGCGGAGTTCGGAGCCGGGCAGCAGGAGCTGTTCGGCGTCCGCAGCGGCCAGCAGACCGCCGTCGAAGAGCATCCGCAGACCGCCGTAGCCGGGCGGTTTCGGCTCCTCCCAGTCGACGACGAGCAGTTTCGGCACCTGTTCGAGGTGAATACCTATCTCCTCGGCCACTTCGCGGATCCCGGCCCGTGCCGGTGCCTCACCGGCTTCGACCACGCCTCCAGGGAATTCCCAGCCGGGTTTGTACGTCGGGTCGACGAGCAGCACCCGGTCGTGTTCGTCGAAGAGGAGCACACCGGCCGCGACGGTCTCCGCCGTCGGCTCGGGCGTCTGCACGATCTCGCATGCGGTGGCCGCTCCGGTGCGGACAGCCTCGGCTATCCGCTCGGCGGTCTCGCGTGGCGTGAGCGCGCTGGTGTCGATGGTGTGGGCGTCCCGGGTGAGCCAGCCGAGCGCCGCCCGGTAGGGCTCGATGTGCTCGTAGGCCCACTGCCGGATCCGTTCGCTGTGTTCCGGGTCGTCGGCGAATTCCACCCGGTTGGCGATCCTTTTACGCAGGATCGTTTCCTCAGGTGAGAGCAGCACATGGCGCACCGGAATACGCCGGGAGGCCAGCCCTCCGAAGATCTCGTCGCGGTACTCCTGTCGCAGCAATGTCATTGGCACCACCAGCACCCCGGACACCTCGGCGAGCAGGGCCGCGGCGGTGTCCACCGCCAGACGCCGCCAGATCGGCAGGTCCTGGAAGTCCGTCACCTCGGCAAGTCTCTTCTGGGGCAGCAGATACCGCAGCCCCGCGCCGATCAGCTCGGGGTCGTAGAACGTGCTGTTCGGGATCAGATCGACCAGCTCGCGCGCGGCGCTCGTCTTGCCCGCGCTGAACGCACCGTTGATCCAGACGATCACGGTTCCCCCTCTTCCGTAGCCCCCTGTGGCTTGCCCGTAACACCCTGCCGCGAAAACTCCGATGTGGCGATGCTGTTACCGGGACTCTTGCAGAAAGCCCCGGCGTTCACGACTCCGTTGGGAAAGTCGTGATTCGAGCAGACTGTGTCGTTCGTCTTGCTGATGGGTCGTTGGGGGGACGGGGAGAGCGGGATGTCGCTGGAGTCGCGGCCGGATGACAATGCCCGCCCGGAGTGGGCCGAGCAGGTAGGACGGGACGGGTTCGCACTCCTGGATGCCATCGATGACGCGTTTGCTCCGGCCTGGCTGGGCAAGACCCTCACCCCTGCGATGCGCCACATCTGACGCCGCACGCTGATCCACCACGGATTACGGGACAGCCCTCAAACGGCCTCGGCCTCACCCGAGCCCACCCGCACCGCCGCGGCTGCCGCGCCCACCAGCCCTGCGTCTGTGCCCATCACTGCCGGGGCCACCATGAGCTGCTGGACGAAGGAGAGCGTGGCGTACCGGCGCAGAGCGCGGCGCAGCGGAGCGAAGAGGATGTCGCCCGCTCCGGCCACTCCCCCGCCGATCACCGCGATGTCGATCTCGACGAGCGTGGCGGTGGCGGCGATTCCGGCGGCCAGCGCCTGAGCGGCGCGCTCGAACGAGGCAACGGCGACCTGGTCCCCGGCGCGCGCGGCGGCCGCCACGGCGGCGGCCGAGGCGTCGCCGTCCGGTCCCGGCCGCCAGCCGGCCTCCAGCGCCCGGCGGGCGATGTTCGGTCCGCTGGCGATGCGCTCGACACAGCCGCGCGAACCGCACGGGCACGGGTCACCGTCCAGGTCCACGCTGACATGGCCGATGTGCCCGGCGTTGCCCGTGGGGCCGGGGTGCAACTTTCCGCCGAGGACGAGTCCGCCGCCGACGCCGGTCGACACGACCATGCACAGCGCATTGTCATAGCCGCGAGCCGCGCCCAGCCAGTGCTCGGCCGCCGTCATGGCGGCGCCGTCGCCCACCAGTTCGACGTGCAGCCCACCGACCGCCTTGCCGACCCGTTCCACCAAGGGGAAGTCGCGCCAGCCGGGGACATTGACGGGGCTGACCGTACCGGCCGAGGCGTCCACAGGGCCCGCACTGCCGATACCGACGGCGGTCACCCGCTCCCACAGCGGCGATCCCTCCAGCTCGGCGAGCACCTCCGTCACGGCCCCCATCACGGTCTCGCCGCTCTCCCGGGCGGGCGTCGGCCGCTGCGCCCGTACGAGGAGCGCGCCGCTGCCGTCCACCAGTGCGGCGGCGATCTTGGTGCCGCCGATGTCCAGCGCGGCAACGAGGTCGGTATGCATCGGTGAGGCTCCGTGAGTAGAGGGCGAGGACCTGCGGCTTCGGTAAACAGTCTGCCCAGTCTCCAGTCAGCTGACAACGTTGTCCAGGGCCTATGCTCGACGGCACAGCCTCCGGCCTCTCCGCGGCACCACTCGCGGGTCCGCCGGACGGCCCGCACCCGACGACAGGACAGCGCACCGTGGCCGAGACCGCCCGTCATTCCGAGACCCGTTACGGTAACCGGCCGACCATGAAGGATGTGGCCGCCCGTGCCGGAGTGGGCCTCAAGACGGTCTCCCGTGTGGTGAACAGCGAGCCGGGCGTCACGCCCGACACCGAACGCCGGGTCCAGGAGGCCATCGAGGCGCTCGGCTTCCGCCGCAACGACAGCGCGCGCGTCCTGCGCAAGGGCCGCACCGCCTCCATCGGCCTGGTCCTGGAGGATCTCGCCGACCCGTTCTACGGACCTCTGAGCCGCGCGGTGGAGGAGGTCGCCCGGGCACATGGCGCCCTGCTCATCAACGGGTCGAGCGCCGAGGATCCGGAGCGCGAGCAGGAGCTCGTGCTCGCGCTGTGCGCCCGACGGGTGGACGGGCTGATCGTGATTCCGGCCGGCGACGACCACCGCTATCTGGAGCCGGAGATGAAGGCCGGCGTCGCCACCGTCTTCGTGGACCGCCCGGCAGGCCGCATCGACGCCGACACGGTCCTCTCCGACAGCTTCGGCGGCGCCTGCGAGGGCGTCACGCATCTGATCGCGCACGGTCATCGCCGGATCGGCTTCATCGGCGACCAGCCGCGCATCCACACCGCTACCGAGCGATTGCGCGGTTACCACGCAGCCATGACGGACGCCGGGGTCACGGTCCAGGACTCATGGGTCTCCCTCGGCTCGACCGACCCCGACCGGGTCCGGGCCGCCGCCGAGCAGATGCTTTCCGGCCCCGAGCCCGTCACCGCGCTGTTCGCGGGCAACAACCGGGTGACGGTGACGGCGGTCCGTGTCCTCGCGGAGCAGGAACGCCGGGTCGCCCTGGTCGGCTTCGACGACATCGAACTGGCCGACCTGCTCGGCATCACCGTCATCTCCCAGGACGCCGCCGCCGTCGGCCGCACCGCCGCCGAGCACCTCTTCCGCCGCCTGGACGGCGCGGACCACGCCCCGGCCCGCGTGGAGCTCCCGACGACGCTCATCCAGCGCGGCTCGGGCGAACTGCCGCCCGCCTGATCCGCGCTGCCACGGCCACCAGGACACGACGGCCGGCGCGAGCACCCGCTACGGCGCGGTCACCGTGAGCCCGCCGCGCCGCGGCGAAGCGAACGCGTCCAGGTGCGCGCGCGTCAGCCCGGTCAGGCGGGCGGCCTCTGCGGTGTCCAGGGCGCCGCAGTCGATGCCGCGCAGGAGGTATCCGCTGAGCGCCTTGGCGGTGGCGGGTTCGTCCATGACATCGCCGCCGGCCTTGGCCACGTACGCGGCGAGGCGGGCCGCGGCCTGCTCCAGGCCCTCGCGGTAGAAGGTGTACACGGCCGCGTAGCGGGTCGGCAGATGGCCCGGGTGCATGTCCCAGCCCTGGTAGTAGGCACGGGCCAGGGCACGACGGGTGAGGCCGTAGTGGAGCCGCCAGGCTTCGTGGACCTGGTGGGTGAGGCCGACCGGGAGGACGTTGGTGGAGCCGTCGCAGACCCGTACGCCGGTGCCTGCGGCGGCCACCTGCATGACGGCCTTGGCGTAGTCGGCGGCCGGGTGGTCGCTTGCCTGGTAGGCAGGGCTGACGCCGACGCAGGCGCTGTAGTCGAAGGTGCCGTAGTGCAGACCGGTGGCGCGACCCTGCGCGGCGTCGATCATTCGGGCGACGGCGGCGGTGCCGTCGGCGGCGAGGACGGCCTGGCTGGTCTCGATCTGGATCTCGAAGCGGAGCCGGCCGGCCGGCAGCCCGTGCGCCTGCTCGAACGCTTCGAGGAGCCGGACGAAGGCGGTGACCTGCTCGGGGTACGTCACCTTGGGCAGGGTGAGGACCAGCCCGTCCGGAAGGCCACCCGCCTGCATCAGACCGGTGAGGAAGATGTCCGTGGTGCGGATGCCGCGGTCGCGTACGGCGGCCTCCATGCACTTCATCCGAATGCCCATGTACGGGGCCGCCGTGCCGTTCCCGTACGCCTCCGAGACGAGCCGGGCGGCGCGGGCGGCGGCCTCGTCCTCCTCGACGTCGGGACGGGGGCCGTAGCCGTCCTCGAAGTCGATGCGCAGGTCTTCGACGGGCTCGCGCTCCAGCTTGGCGCGTACCCGGTCGTGGACGGGTACGGCAAGTTCGTCCGGGATGCCGAGTACGGCGGCGAACGAGGCCGCGTCGGCGGCGTGCTCGTCGAGGGCCTTCAGCGCCTGGTCGCCCCAGGAGCGGATGGTGCCGGCGGTGAACGTGTCGCCGGGGACGTAGACCGTGTGGACCGGCTGGCGCGTTCCCGGGTCACCCGGATAGCGATGGGCGAGCTCGGCGTCGACTGCGGCAAGGGAGGCGCTGATCTCGTCGCTGACCGCACCGACGAGGCTCGTTGCCACCTTCTCCTGTTGGCCCATTTCCACACCCTCCACACTCAATGCTTCCGCGCTTCGGAATCAACAGTCCATATGGTGAAGCTATGAGGCTGTCGGACCTGCGTCAATGGTGCTCAGAAACGGTCCGGGGCCGCGTGGTGGGTTCACACCGCGCGGCCCCGGGCTTTGGGACGGGGTACAGCTCGACAGCGGGTCAGCCCTTGCGGGACTTGACT
>NZ_JBIRGM010000011.1:0-188668 GCF_044328025.1 Streptomyces sp. NPDC018000 | reverse complement strand
ACGGGGCCCTGCAGGAACGCCGTGACGCCTACCGGCACGCCTCGAAGACGAGCGTCAAGTACGGGGACCAGTCCGCGCAGCTCAAGGAGATCCGCTAAGGAGATCCGCGCCTTCGATCCGGAGCGTCAGGGCCGCTGGTCGTTCAGCTCCCAGCAGGCCACCCTGCGGCGCCTGGACAAGGCATTCCAGGCCTTCTTCAAGCGCGTGAAGGCAGGTCAGACCCCGGGCTACCCGCGCTTCAAGGGCGTCGGGCACTTCGACACGGTGACCTTCCCCAAGGACGGGGACGGGTGCCGCTGGGACTCCACCCCCGACGACCGGCAGACCCGGGTACGCCTGCAAGGCGTCGGGCATGTCCGGGTGCACCAGCACCGGTCCGTGCGCGGGCGCGTGAAGACGATCAGCATCAAGCGGGAAGGCCAGCGCTGGTACGTCGTCCTGGCCTGCGACGAGGTTCCCGTCGAGCCGCTGCCCGCGACCGGCTCGGTCGTCGGTATCGACATGGGCGTCACGCACTTCCTCACCACGTCCAACGGTGAGCACGTCGAGAACCCGCGCTTCCTTGCCGCGATGGCCGAGGAGTTGGCCGCAGCTCAGCAGCACCTTGCGACGTTCCCCAAACGCGCCCGGCGCCGCACGAAGAAGCACCGCGCCGCAGCCCGCAAGGTCGCCAAGATCCACGCGAAGATCCGGCGTCAGCGGCTCGACCACCACCACAAGCGGGCGAACGAGCTGATTCGCGATCACGACGTGATCGCCCACGAGAAGCTGAACACTGCCGGGATGACCAGAAGCCCGGCGCCCAAGCCCGACCCCGAGCGGCCCGGCGGTTTCCTGCCGAACGGGGCCGCCGCGAAGGCCGGACTCAACCGCAGCATCCTCGACGCGGGTTGGGGGCTGTTCCTGGAAATCCTGGCGCAGAAGGCTGAAAGTGCCGCTCGCCGCGTGATCCCGGTGGACGCCCGCAACACCTCCCGCACCTGCCCCGGCTGCGGGCACGTCGCGAAGGAGAACCGCACCACCCAAGCCGACTTCACGTGCACCGCGTGCGGCTTCACCGCCAACGCGGACCACGTCGGGGCAGTGAACGTCATCAACAGGGCCGGGCTGGTCCTCTGCGACGTGGCTTAGCCACCGACACAGGAAGCCCGCGACTTCAGTCGTGGGTGGAGTCACCACATCACGGTTCTCCGCAGCCGCAGCCGCAGCCGCAGCCGCAGCCGCAGCCCGTGACGGACGCGGTGACCGATGGCTCCGGCCCCTGAAAGCACTCCGCAGGCCCGCCGCCGCCCGAATGTGGGGCACTGGCTACGACCTCGGCACCGCGGGCCGCCCCGACCCGGGCTCAGGCCCTCACGCTCGCCCTCGTCACTGGCCCACCCTTCCGTCGACGCACTCGCGCAACAGGTCGGCGTGCCCGCAGTGACGGGCGTATTCCTCGACCCGATGCACCAGCAACTCCCGGACCGCGATCTTGTCCTTCCCCAGACGCTCGCTCAGATCCGGGTGCTCGGCCAGCGCGGCGTCGGTCGCGGCCTGCTCACGCTCCAGATCGGCGTACGCGGCGTCGACCAGGGCCTGATCGGCGACGGCTCCGTCGAAGTCCGCGTCACGCACGCCGTACAGCTTCGGGAGCGGATCGCCATCGCTGATCCAGTTGCGCCAGTCCCGTTCCGCCCTGGCGAGGTGACGGAGCAGACCGAGCAGCGACATCGTCGACGGCGGAACCGACCGCCGGGCCAACTGCTCCGCGTCCAGGCCCTCGCACTTCATCCGCAGGGTCAAGCGGTACCCCGACAGGAAGTCTTCCAGCGTCGCGAGCTCGCCGTCCGGACTGGTTCCGTTGTTGTTGCGGGGATCGTTGTCCGGGTCGGCCCACATATCGGGGTAGACGGTCGCCTGGCTCCATCGTGCGGGTTGATCACTCATACGCCCCATGCTCGTCCCCAACGACCCGAGTCCGCCACTGTTTTTGCGTTCTCAGGAGCCACGGCAACGACGGAGCCCACGCGCGCACCGTGGTCGCACGAAGTGCCGGTGGGCCTACCGGTTCCGGTCGCGCGTGGGTTATCCCTGGAACGGCGGCCCTGGACGGGGTCGTTTCCGTGGAGGTGGAAGGAGCCCTGCCATGACCGACTGGTACGTGGACGACCGCTGTACCAACTGCGACGTGGCCCGACAGTTCGCGCCCGAGCTGATCGTCGAGGAGGAAGGGGCGTCGCGGATTCTGCGGCAGCCGGGCGATGACGCGGAGAACCGGCGCTTACACGCCGCCGTCTTCGCCTGCCACACCCGCTCGATCCGCCTCGCGTCGGGGCAGCCGGACCCGGCGCTCGACCCGTTCCCGATGGCGCTGGACGACGGTGTACTGGTATGCGGGCACAACTCCCGGCGCACCGCCGGCGCCAACTCCTACCTGCTCCGGCGCCCCTCCGGCACGGTCATGATGATCGACACCCCGCGTTGGAGTCCCGGGCTCGCCGACCGGTACGCGGCGTCGGGTGCCGTCACCGATGTGCTGCTCACCCACCGCGATCACGCCGCGCACGGGCGCCGCTATGCCGACCACTTCGGCGCCCGGCTGTGGATTCACGAAGGCGACCTCGACGCGGCACCGGACGCGGACCGGGTGATCCGGGGGCTCGACCCCGTGGAGATCGGCGAGGGCGTCACCGCTCATCCGCTGCCCGGCCACACCCGGGGCAGCGTGCTCTACCTCGCGGACGGCCGGTACTGCTTCAGCGGCGACAGCTTCTACTGGTCGCGGACGACCGCTGATCTCGAAGTCGTGGAGAGCGTGACCTGGTACTCCATCGAGGAGTTGGCCGCCTCCCTGGCGAGGACGGCGGGACAGCTGCGGTTCGAGTGGGTGCTGCCCGGCCACGGCGACCGGCACCGTCTGGACGCAGACGAGATGTCCCGGCGACTGCGCGCACTGGCACAGCGCGCGGGACTGCTGCGACCCCAGCCGATCGACTTCACGGCCGTCCGCTGGTGAGGAGGCGCCGTCACGCACCGGCCGACGGCGCGGCCGAGGCGCGTTCGTCGGCGAGCTGCTCGCTCATCCGTTCAAGGACACGTTCGGCGACGGCGATCATAGGAGGCATCCGGGCGACACCGAGGAGAAACCGACGAGCCGGCTGAGAACGGCTGGTCACCCGTGTGACCAGCCGTTCGCCCCTGCCCATGTCACTTCAGTGCAGTGGGCCCGCGATTGCCGTGAGCGCGGCGAGGTGGCGCCGGTAAGCATGTGCTCCGTCCTCGGTCAGACGCAGCCAGGTCCGCGGCCGGCGTCCGACCTGCCCCTTCTCGACTGTCACCCAGCCCGCTTGCTCCAGGCGCGAGACCTGTTTCGACAAGGCGGAGTCGGTGATCTCCACGAGATCCCGCACGTAGGCGAACTCCGCCTTCTCCACAGCGGCGAGAGCTGCGACGATCGACAGACGCACAGCCGAGGCCAGAAGAGGGGCGAGTGCGTGTCGCGGGTGAGGGCCCTGTCCCGCGCCGACCGAGGTTTCCGGCATCATACGGCGCGCGCTTCCCGCCGGGCTGCCGCGGAGGCCGGCAGCGCGCATGCGAGAGCGGCCACGGCCGCGAAAGCGACACTGTCCACGAAGACCGTAAAGCCGAGCAGGAGGGTCAAGACGTAGGCAGCCGCCCAGGCGCCGATCACTTTGAGGTGCAGGCCGCCGTATCCGTGCGGAATCACAGGCTGTCGCGTGGCGAACAGAGACAGCCCCATGACCACGAAGGCATTCGCAAACGCGCTGACCAGTGCCATCGCCGGCCCGTGCCACAGCAGCACGGCAGGTACCAGGACCAGTTGCCAGACGGCGAACAGACACAGGTAGCTGACGTACCAACGACTTCGCACCCGTGCGGTCGCCTCGATCCGCGTAATCCCCTTCGCGGCTTACGTTCGAGGAGCCTCTGTCGGTCGAGCCGACCGGCCACCCATTCCTCTTGTTCGTCCACTTCTAGGGGTGGATAGAGGCAGGAGAAGACGAACCGGATGTACTCCTCGGTCTGAAGCAGCCCTGGCACCACCTGGTTCTCGTACCAGAGCAGCGTCACCGCCTCCCGCTCGTACTTCACGAAGTCCTGTACGAACGCAGGGAACCGCTCCTTCTTCGGCACCTTCGACACCGCGACCTGCAACACCCCTTTCGTGCCGAGCAATTCGTCGAGCTGTGCCGCGAAATCGGCCTGTAGGGGCCTGCGCCCCTGTTCGATCGATGCGATCGTGTCCTCGCCCACGCAGCACTGATCAGCCAGCGCCGTCTGTGTCATCCGTGCCGCTTTGCGGAACGTCGCCAACTGGGCGCCGATCAGGTGCCAGGACGTGATCCGCTTGTTCCTCTTTGCCGAGTGCATGAACTGCCTCTCCCCGTCGCGAAACCCGGATGACCCGTCGGGAGCCGTACAAGTGCGTTGTACGACTCGACGCGCTGATCAACGGTAGTGACTTTGTGTGACGTTGGCTGCGTGAACGAACCAACTCAACTCCCCCATTTCTGCGAGGCGTTCTACCGTCGCGAACGCCGTTCCGTGCCGCTCGTACGGAGGTTCGTGCGCGAGGCTCTGGTCGACTGGGCATGCGACGCCCGCGCCGACGACGTGCTGCTCTGCGTGAGCGAACTCGCCACCAATGCCCTGCGGCACGGCGTCCCGCCCGGTCGCGGATTCCGCCTCCACCTCTACCTGGAGCCGGCTGACGGCGTACTGCGTGTAGAGGTCCACGACAGCGGCGACGGGGAGGTGCGCCCCTCCGATTCGGGTGCGACGCCCGATGCGGAGAGCGGGCGGGGACTGCTGCTGGTGGCGGCACTCGCGGACAAGTGGGGAGTGGGGGAGCGGAACCCCGGCAAGGTGGTGTGGTGCGAGTTCGCGATGCGCGGACCGGGCCCGTGTCCCGAGCCGGCCGCAATCGATAACGGAAACGTACTTCTGGGAAGTGTGATTTCTTAATTCGCGCACGAAGGTGGTCGCTCCTCATGGCTGGGAAACCCCGCAATCTCGCCAAGCCGTCCGACATGTTCGCCCGGGACCGGGAGTGGAGCGAGCTCACCGCGTTCGCCGCCGATCCCGGCCCCGAGGCGACTCTCGGCGTTGTGTCGGGGCGGTGGCGGCAGGGAAAGTCGTTCCTCCTCGACTCGCTCGCCCGGGCTGCGGGCGGCTTCTACTTCTGTGCCTACGAGGCGACGGAGGCGGAGTCGCTGCGCTGGTTCGGGGAGCGTCGGCCATGCCGAGCCGTGGCAGTCGACAGCTGCTGCTCCGCGCTTCGCTCTTCCCCGGCGGCGCCGACCTGCGCACCCTGCGCGAAGCAGTGGGTCCAGGACTCACTCATGCGCACCGGTCAGAAACGGTATTCTCGCGGCATTCCGCCGTGCGCCCCGCCCCGCCCCGGTGACCGCGGGAGCGGTAAGGGACCGGCCGGAAGCCGTCCGCAAGGGTCTGGACCCCCCCGACCGGACCACACTCCGAGGCTGACACGAATGTGCAGCAGACCACAATCACCCTTTGTTGGATCCAAACAAAGACGGAGCCGTAAGAGCTGGCACTTCGCCTGCGTGCCGCCAAGCTTCTGTCCGGCTCCGCCAGGAAACAGGTCGGGAGACTGTACGGAGTCGACGGCAGGATTTACTTGTCCGGCTTCGTAGGGTCGATGCATGACCGTTGTGGACGAAACTCCGGGCGAGCCGAGTGACACCCGTGGCCGTGTGGCCGAACTGCTGGCGCTGCGTGAGCAGGCCCGGCGCGGACCGAGTGACCGCGCGACCGAGGCGCAGCACGCCAAGGGCAAGCTGACGGCGCGTGAGCGCATCGAGCTGCTGGTCGACCCGGGTTCGTTCAAGGAGGTCGAGCAGCTTCGCCGGCACCGGGCGACCGGCTTCGGCCTGGAGCAGAAGAAGCCCTACACCGACGGTGTCATCACCGGCTGGGGCACGGTCGACGGCCGCACGGTCTTCGTCTATGCACACGACTTCCGGATCTTCGGCGGCGCGCTGGGCGAGGCTCACGCCACCAAGATCCACAAGATCATGGACATGGCCATCTCGGCGGGTGCGCCGCTGGTGTCGTTGAACGACGGCGCGGGGGCCCGTATCCAGGAGGGCGTCTCGGCGCTGGCCGGGTACGGCGGCATCTTCCAGCGCAACACGCGGGCCTCGGGTGTCATCCCGCAGATCAGCGTGATGCTCGGCCCGTGCGCGGGCGGCGCGGCCTACAGCCCGGCGCTGACCGACTTCGTGTTCATGGTCCGCGAGACCTCCCAGATGTTCATCACCGGACCGGACGTCGTGAAGGCGGTCACCGGTGAGGAGATCAGCCAGAACGGCCTCGGCGGCGCCGATGTGCACGCCGAGACCTCGGGTGTCGCGCACTTCGCGTACGACGACGAGGAGACCTGCATCGCCGAGGTCCGCTACCTCATCGGGATGCTGCCGTCCAACAACCGGGAGAACCCGCCCATCGTGGCGAGCGACGACCCGGCCGACCGGCGCGGCGACGTCCTGCTGGACCTGGTGCCGGCCGACGGCAACCGCCCGTACGACATGCACAAGGTCATCGAGGAGCTCGTCGACGACGGCGACTACCTGGAGATCCACGAGCGCTGGGCCCGCAACATCATCTGCGCCCTGGCCCGTCTGGACGGCCAGGTCGTCGGCATCGTCGCCAACCAGCCGCAGTCCCTCGCCGGTGTCCTGGACATCGAGGCGTCGGAGAAGGCGGCCCGGTTCGTCCAGATGTGCGATGCATTCAACATCCCCATCGTCACTCTTTTGGACGTACCCGGCTTTCTGCCCGGGGTGGATCAGGAGCACGGTGGAATTATTCGGCACGGTGCGAAGCTCCTCTACGCGTACTGCAACGCCACTGTGCCGAGGATCTCGTTGATCCTGCGCAAGGCGTACGGCGGTGCGTACATCGTGATGGACAGCCAGTCCATCGGGGCGGATCTGACCTACGCCTGGCCGACCAACGAGATCGCGGTAATGGGCGCCGAAGGTGCCGCCAACGTCATCTTCCGTCGGCAGATCGCCGATGCCGAGGACCCGGAAGCCATGCGGACCCGCATGGTCAAGGAGTACAAGGCCGAACTGATGCACCCGTACTACGCCGCCGAGCGCGGCCTGGTCGACGACGTCATCGATCCTGCCGAGACCCGCGCGGTGCTGATCGCCTCGCTCGCCATGCTCCGCTCGAAGCACGCCGACCTGCCGTCCCGCAAGCACGGCAACCCCCCGCAGTAGTCCGCAGCTGCGCAGCAAACCTGCCGAGCCCGCGAAGACCTGCCGAGAAGACGGAGAAATCACCCATGAGCACTGCCACCGAGTCCGTGCTGCGTGTCGAGAAGGGTCTTGCCGACCCCGAAGAGCTGGCCGCCATAACCGCGGTCCTGCTCGCCCGCGCCGCCGCCCAGCCCGCAGCGACCCCAGCCCACCGTGGCCGCAGCACCGCAGGGTGGCGCCGCCTGGAGCGCACCCCGGGCTTCCGCGCCCCGCACTCCTGGCAGGGCTGACAGAGGCTCTCACACGTGAGGCCCCCGCACTCCCGAAGGAGTGCGGGGGCCTCACGTATTGCGCGACTTCCGGCCACGCTCCGTTCTCGTACGCCGGGCGGGCTCGAAGATCGAGCCCGCCCGGCGTACGAGAACAGGACGGCTACCGGACGACCCGGCGCGGTCGTTACCGCAACCGCGCCATCAGCGCATGCTCCACAAGCGTGATCAGCGCACTCTTGGCATCCGCACGGTGCCGCGCGTCCGTTGTGAGAATCGGGGTGTCGGGTCCGATCTGGAGTGCTTCGCGGACCTCGTCGGGGGTGTAGGGCTGGTGTCCGTCGAAGCCGTTGAGGGCGATGACGAAGGGGAGTCCGCTGTTCTCGAAGTAGTCGACTGCGGGGAAGCAGTCGGCGAGGCGGCGGGTGTCGACGAGGACGACGGCGCCGATGGCGCCGCGGACCAGGTCGTCCCACATGAACCAGAAGCGGTCCTGTCCGGGTGTACCGAAGAGGTACAGGATCAGGTCCTGGTCCAGGGTGATGCGGCCGAAGTCCATGGCCACCGTCGTGGTGGTCTTGTCCCCGGTGTGCGTCAGATCGTCGATGCCCGCGGACGCGGACGTCATCACGGCTTCGGTGCGCAGCGGATTGATCTCCGAAACGGCACCGACGAACGTGGTCTTACCCACGCCGAAGCCCCCTGCCACCACGATCTTCGCCGAGGTAGTGGAGCGGGCTGCTCCGCCGCTAGAGCTTGCGAAGTCCACTGAGCACCCTTTCGAGCAGTGTCACATCTGGCTGGCCGCCGGCGGACTCGTCGCCGCCGGGCTGATGGATAGCGACGAGTCCGGCCTCTGCCAGGTCGGCTACGAGGATCCGGGCAACGCCGAGCGGGATCGAGAGCAGTGCCGAAATCTCGGCGATTGACTTGATCTCGAAGCACAGCCGGCAGATCCGCTGGTGCTCGGGCAACTGCCCTTGCAGCCGGGACGGATCGGCCGTGGTACTGACCAACGCCTCAATGGCGAGTTGGTAGCGCGGTCGGGTCCGGCCGCCGGTCATGGCGTACGGACGGACCAGCGGATTGTGCGCGGCCGGTGGGGCCGGTGGGGCCGGATCGGGGGCCTGCCGCGGCTGCACAGGCTGAATGCGGGGCGACTGGGGCGAGTCGTAGCGGTGCGGCCGCTGCGGAGGCCACCCGGGACTCTGCTGGGCGCCCTGCGGCGGCTGCTGATACGGCTGATACGGCTGCTGTGTGCCCTGCCTGCTGGGTGTGGAGGGGAAGTTGAAACGATTGTCCCCGTGCTCACCCGGCACGTTCTGGCCACCGTCGTACCGGTGTCCGCCTGGGGGTGTTGCCACGATTCCTCCTCCGCCTGCCGGTCCCGATCCCAGTGGGTCCGCGCCACCGCACCTTATGGCTCGGTGGCGCGAAACGCACTGTCTGGTTACTAGTTAAGAAGACTTCCCTGAAGTTCGGCGCGGAGGTCCGGGGTGAGGACGCTGCCCGCACGATCGACAAGAAGGGCCATTTCGTACCCAACCAGACCGATGTCAGCGTCCGGATGCGCGAGAACGGCCAGCGAAGAGCCATCGGAGATGGACATGATGAAGAGGAACCCCCGCTCCATCTCAACAACCGTCTGATTCACGGCGCCGCCTTCGAAGATCCGGGAGGCGCCCGCGGTCAGCGAGGTCAGACCGGAGGCGACGGCCGCCAGCTGGTCCGCGCGGTCGCGCGGAAATCCTTCGGACATGGCCAGCAGGAGTCCGTCGGCGGAGACCACCACCGTGTGCGACACCCCGGGGGTGTTTTCCACGAAGTTGGTGATCAACCAGTTGAGATTCTGCGCCGCCTGGCTCATCGGGCTCACACTAACGCTCCTGGTTGTAGGTATTACTTGCGTCCGAACCCGCGTTACGTCCCCGCAGTACGCCGCGCCGCAGGTTGCTCAACCTGCCGCGGATGTCCTCGGGGGCGCGGGAGACCTGAGGGCCGTCCTGCAGGCTCTGCTCCGCCGTGCCCTCGACCAGATTGGCCTTGGGTACCCGCCGGGGAAGTCCGGACGAGGTGATCCCGCCCGCCTTCGGCTCCCGGAGCTGCTCGGCCCGCTCCCAGCGCTCGTCGTTCGCCGAGCGCCAGTCGTCGGAGCCGTTCCCGTCCTGCTGCGCGGGTGACTGCCGCTGCGGTGGCTGTTGCTGCGCGGCGACGGTCCGGTTGTTCCCGCGGCCGGTGGGCTGCCAGTGCTGCTGACCGCCCCGGCGCGGCAGACCGGCTTCGGTCAGCTCGTGGCCGGAGTTCGGGGTGGGCCCCGGACGGTCGAAGCCTACGCGTTCCTGCGGCTCGGCGGGGGTGCTCGGGGCAGATTCCGCTCCGGCCTCTGCCTGCGGCTCGTACGCGCCCTGGTGGGCGTTCTGATCCGGCCACTCGTCCTGGTGGGGCTGCGGGGTGAACTGCTCCTCGTGCGACGGCTGCGGGACCTCACCGGCCGCATACCCGGCCTCCGCATAACCGCCCTGATGAGCGTGGTCGGGCTGCTCGGCAAAGCCCGCGTCACCGCGGTAGGGGGCGTAGCCGCCCTCGTACGAAGCCTGCTCGTACTGCTCCTGCTGCCGGCCCTGCTGCGGCTCCTGGGCGTACCCGTTCTCGGCGTACTCGCCTTCGGCGTACCCGTTGCCGGCGTATTCGTTCCCGGCGGGCCGGTTCGCGGCGTACCCCTCCTGCGGGAACTGCGGGAACTGCGGGAACTGCGGCCGCTCGCCGGCCGTCTGCGCCTCCAGCGCGGCCCGGCGCTCCTCACGCATCAGTGAACGGCCCACCGGGTCCAGCTGTGAGGCGTCCACCGACGGTTGCTCGTAGCGCGAGTCGTCGAAGCCGAGTTCCGCCGCCGTGCGCATCTGGGGCTGGGACGGCTGCTGTTCGAAGGTCTGCTGCTGCGGAATGATCGAGGAGACGGTGAAGTCGTCCTGCGCGGCGGCCGATTCACCACCGCCACCATGGGTGATGGCATCCGGAAGCATGACCAGCGAGGTCGTTCCGGCCTGCTCGCCCGAGGGGCGCAGCTGGACCCGGATGCCGTGCCGGTCGGCGAGCCGGCCGACCACGAACAGACCCATCCGCTGGGACACCGAGGCGTCCACGATCGGCGGGTTGGCCAGCTTGTGGTTGATGTCGGCGAAGTCCTCGGCGGTGAGGCCGATGCCCTTGTCGTGGATCTCGATCATCACGCGGCTGTCGGGCAGCCGGGTCGCCGTGACCCGCACCTTGGTCTGCGGCGAGGAGAACGTGGTGGCGTTCTCCAGCAGCTCGGCCAGCAGGTGCACGAGGTCGGTGACGGACTGGCCGTGGATCTCGGTCTCCGGTACCCCGGAGAGCTCGATGCGCTCGTACGACTCCACCTCGGAGGAGGCGGCCCGCAACACGTCGACCAGCGGGACCGGCTGGTTCCAGCGGCGGCCCGGCTCCTCGCCGGCGAGGACGAGGAGGTTCTCGCCATTGCGGCGCATACGGGTGGCCAGGTGGTCCAGCCGGAAGAGGCTCGCCAGCTGGTCCGGGTCGGCCTCGTTGTTCTCCAGGTCGGTGATGAGGGTCAGCTGGCCCTCGATCAGCGACTGGTTGCGACGCGACAGGTTGGTGAAGATCGCGTTGACGTTGCCCCGCAGCATGGCCTGCTCGGCCGCCAGCCGGACCGCCTCGCGGTGCACCTGGTCGAAGGCGCGTGCCACCTCACCGATCTCGTCATGGCTGTCGATCGGGATCGGCTGGACGCGGGTGTCGACCCGGCCGGGGGCGGTCCTGGAGAGCTGGTCGACCAGCATCGGCAGCCGCTGCTCGGCGATCCCGAAGGCGGCTGTACGCAGCTGGCGCATCGAGCGGCTCATCTGCCGGGCCATCAGCCCGGCCAGGACGAAGGCGGCCAGCAGGGCGACGATCACGACGGCGGCATTGATGAGGGCATCGTTCTTGGCGCTGGACGAGATGTCCGCGGCCTCGGCCACCGCCTTGTCGACGAGCTCGTCCTCGATCGTGGCGTAGCCGTCGAACTTGGCGGTGGCGGCCGCCATCCAGGTCTCGGGTGTGATGCCCTTCGCAGCCAGCTTCTCGGGCGACTTGCCCTGCGCGATCTGCTGGGCCATGCCGTCGAAGACCGAGCCGTCGACACTGGGCGGCGCCACGAACGGGACACCCGCGGCGTCGGCCTGCTCCTCGGCCTTCTTCAGCTTCTTCGCGCCATCGGCCGACTTGGCGGCCATGACCTCCTTCAGCCGGGCCGCGTCGGCCTCCGTACCACCGGAGACGAACTCACCGAGGGCGATCTGCTCCATGTAGTTGTACGAGCCGAAAGCCTTGACCTGTGCGTCGAACTTGGCGCTCTCCTGACTCGGACGCACCAGGAGATGCATACCGATGGAGCGCTGAAGCGACTCCGCAGCCTTGGCGAGCTCGATCGCGTAGACCGTACGGCCATAGCTGGTGATGTTGCCGGTGCCCAGCCCCAGCTCATTGGAGAACTCCATCAGGGAGTGCTGCACCTGGACGTAGCCCTCTTCCGTCTTCACCGGGTCCATGGCCTCGGTGTAGGCGGCCTTGCGCAGGTCGGGGAGCTTGGGCTCCTCCAGCCGGAACAGCTCAAGACGCCGCTCCAGGCCCTGTTTCTTCGGCAGGTCCTTCACGGCCGCGTCGAACTCGGCCGCGGCCGCGTCGGTGGCGGCCCGGGCCTCGCTGACGACAGCGGCGTCACGCTTGTTCGACAACAGGGGCTGTGCGGTGAGGTCACGCTCGTTGAGGAGCGCCTGGCCGTACGCCGAAGCCGCACGCACGATCAGCGCGGTCTTCTCGGCGTCCTGAGCCTCTCGCCAGGTGTCGACGGACCCCTTCACCTGGAAGCCGCCCATGACCAGGCCGACCAGCACCGGAATCAGGAGGATCGCGTTCAGCCGGGTCGGCACCCGCCAGTTGCGCGGGGACATCCGGCTGCTGCTGCCACCGGACCTCACCGCCCCGGACACACCGGCAGGCGTCGCCGCGGCGCGCGGCGGCGGGGTGAAGTTGCCCCGCTCATGCTGCGCCGCGGAGCGCTCGTTGCTACGCCTCACTCGACCAACAACCTCTCGGCGTCGGCACCTACGTTGTGCCGTTTTTGTACAGGGCCGTACTACTAGGGAGTTCGTCGAATTCCAGCATGCGGACCGGTCGCGTTCCAAACAGTCGGAACCAGCCATTCCGAGTGGTACAGGCCTCGGATAAAACGGGCATAAAGAGCGAGCCCCGTCAAAAGGCGGGGCTCATGTGAGCGCAGCGGTACCGATCGTATGCATCGGGTGTTGAACGCGAGGCAATTCTCTGTCGAAACGTTATGAACACGGGGGTGGATCGTGTCAAAGGACACAGTCCACCCCCCGTTTGATCACGGTAACTTCCGTATATCAATACAGGTTTGTCACTACTTCAGCCGCGCCATCAGAGCGTGCTCCACGAGCGTGATGAGGCCGCTCTTGGCATCCGCACGGTGCCGCGCGTCCGTCGTGATGATCGGGGTGTCGGGTCCGATCTGGAGTGCTTCGCGGACCTCGTCGGGGGTGTAGGGCTGGTGTCCGTCGAAGCCGTTGAGGGCGATGACGAAGGGGAGTCCGCTGTTCTCGAAGTAGTCGACTGCGGGGAAGCAGTCGGCGAGGCGGCGGGTGTCGACGAGGACGACGGCGCCGATGGCGCCGCGGACCAGGTCGTCCCACATGAACCAGAAGCGGTCCTGTCCGGGTGTACCGAAGAGGTACAGGATCAGGTCCTGGTCCAGGGTGATACGGCCGAAGTCCATGGCGACGGTCGTCGTCTTGCCGCCGGTGTGCGTCAAGTCGTCGATGCCCGCGGACGCGGACGTCATCACGGCTTCGGTGCGCAGCGGGTTGATCTCCGAAACGGCACCGACGAACGTGGTCTTGCCCACGCCGAAGCCCCCTGCCACCACGATCTTCGCCGAGGTGGTGGAGCGGGCCGCACCGCCGCTAGAGCTTGCGAAGTCCACTGAGAACCCTTTCGAGCAGCGTCACATCCGGCGCGCCGCCGGCCTCTCCATTGCCCGGCTGGTGGATGGCCACCATGCCGGCTTCCGCCAGGTCCGCGACAAGAATCCGGGCCACACCGAGCGGCATCGACAGCAGCGCCGAGACCTCGGCCACCGACTTGACCTCGCGGCAGAGGTGGCAGATCCGCTGGTGCTCGGGGAGCAGCGTCGCCAGATGCGCGGGGTCGGCCGTGGTGGAGACCAACGCCTCAATGGCGAGCTGGTAGCGGGGCCGGGTCCGGCCGCCGGTCATGGCATACGGACGGACCAGCGGCTGGTCGCCTTCACCGTCGTACGACGCGTGGTGCAGTGCGCCGTACGGATCAGGTGAGGCGGGTGGCGGGGTCATGAATCCTCCGGGCGTGACAGCAGGGTGTCGGCTTGCCGTCTGTAGGGGCCGGTGGGGGGATCTGAGCGGCCGGACGGGCGAGGGATGAGGGCGTTACCTGGGCAATCGGGTCTGTCAGCGATCCATGGCGGCCTAGTGGAGCAGGCTGCCCTGGAGCTCGGCACGGAGGTCCGGGGTGAGGACGGTGCCCGCACGGTCGACCAGGAGTGCCATTTCGTACCCGACCAGACCGATGTCGGCGTCCGGGTGGGCCAGCACGGCCAGCGAGGAGCCGTCCGAAATGGACATCAGGAAGAGGAACCCGCGTTCCATCTCCACCACGGTCTGGCTGACGGCGCCGCCTTCGAAGATCCGGGAGGCGCCCGCGGTCAGCGAGGTCAGACCGGAGGCGACGGCCGCCAGCTGGTCCGCGCGGTCGCGCGGGAAACCTTCGGACATGGCCAGCAGGAGTCCGTCGGCGGAGACCACCACCGTGTGCGACACCCCGGGGGTGTTTTCCACGAAGTTGGTGATCAACCAGTTCAGATTCTGCGCGGCCTGACTCATCGGGCTCAACTAACGCTCCTGCTGGTGAGTGGGGCCAAGGGGGAAACTTCCGGTCGACTGGCCGTTGTTGGCCTGCCGTCCCTGCTGGATGCCCCGGCGGAGATTGGTCAACCGTCCGCGCACATCATCGGGCGCACGCGACACCTGAGGACCGGACTGGTGGTTCTGCTCCTGCGCGGTGCCCGGCACCAGATTGGCGCGAGGTACCCGGCGAGGCAGTCCGGAGGTGGTGATTCCGCCTGCCGCGGGGTTCTTGGCCCGCTCCGCCTGCCGGACGAGTTCGTCGTTCGGCGAGGGGCGCCAGGAGCTTGTAGTGGCGTCGGCGTCGCCGCCGTCGCGGCCCGGCGCGGGGCGCTCCTGGGCCGGCTGCTGCGGAACAACGGGCGGCTGCGGCTCGGCGGGCGGCTGCGGCTCGGCGGGCAACTGCTGGCCGCCCTGCTGCGGGCCGTGGAACCAGTTCGTCTCCAGGGTGTCGTACAGCGGCGTACGACCGTCCCCGGGCCCTGCCGGAGGCAGCGCCTCGGGCTGCGGCTGCGACGGCAGGACCGGGCGGTGCTGCGCGTCACCGTCGGGTGTGGCGGACGGACGCGGGGCAACGAAGTCCCCGTTGTCCCGGCCGCGCTGACGCGGTGCCGGCAGGCCCTGGTCCTGCACCCGAGCGGGCTGCGGCTGTCCGAAGTCGGGGCGGGCGAACTGCGCGGTGCTCGCCGGGTCCTGCGGGGCCGGAGCCTGCGGGGCCGGAGCCGAGAAGTCGGGGCGGGCGAACTCGGCGGTGGAGCCGGGGCCCTGCCGGTCGTCCATGGGCGGCCGCGCGGTGAGCGGCGGGCTCATCGGCCGCTGGAACCGGCCGGTGGACTCGGGCTCCTCGTGACCGCGCGGGGCGTCCAGCGGAGTAGGCCGCGGCGCGGACAGCTCTTCGGTGCCCCAGCTGGTGGTCTGCGGGTGCTGCGGCACGGGGTATCCCCTGCTCGAAGAGCTTGGGAAGGGGTTGCCACCGGGCAGCTCGGCACGTGGACCGCCGACCGGGGGCAGCTGACGACCGGGGTCGACCGGGCCGCCGGGCTGTTGGAAGCCGCCCTGGCCGGCCGGGTTCTGCCGGGCCTGCCACGAGGTCGGGCCGTTCGATCGGTCCTGCTGGTCGCTGCGGTCCTGGCGGTTCGGACCCTCGCGGTGATGGGCCTGTCGGTTCTGGTTGAACAGATCGGGCTGGGACGAGTCCGTACGGCCCGTTCCGTCACCCTGGCGGCGGGCGCCGAGCCGGGCACCGTTGCCGAAGGCACCGGCGAGGCCGCCGCCCTGACGCTGCGGCTGCTGGCGCGAGGTGTCCTGAGGGCCGGTGTGGGACAGCCCGGCGGACTGGAAGCCGGCGTTCTGCTGATCCGACTGACCCGGCTGACCCTTTTGGTCCTTCCTGTTCTGCTTGTTCTGCTTGTCCCGCTTGTTCTGCTGTCGGCGGGGGCCGCCGTCACGCGTGGGCAGCGCGGCACGCGGACCGGAGCCCGCACCGACCTGACCGCGCGCGGAACCCGGGCCCGCGGCGAGCTGGTCGGCCGGGGCCGACGGAGCGCCTCCGAGGCCGGGACCGGAGCCGTTGCCCGCGCCCGCACCGCCGAGCAGACCGCCGGGGGCGGAAGGCTGCTGCTGCCCCGGTCCCGGCTTGGGAGCCGGCTGCTTGCCACCGTGCGCGACATCGACGGGGAGCATGACCAGCGCAGTCGTACCACCGGAGTCGGAGGGCCGCAGCTGGATCCGGATGCCGTGACGCAAGGACAGCCGGCCGACCACGAACAGACCCATGCGGCGGGAGACCGAGACGTCCACGGTGGGCGGCGAGGCGAGCCGCTCGTTGATCGCCGCGAGATCCTCGGGGGAGAGACCGATGCCGGTGTCGTGGATCTCGACCAGCACCCGCCCGTCGGGCAGCGCGTGACCGGTGACCTTGACCTTCGTCTGCGGCGAGGAGAACGACGTGGCGTTCTCCAGCAGCTCGGCGAGCAGGTGCACGAGGTCGTTGACGACGCGGCCCGCGACCTCGGTGGCGGGCACCGCGGCCAGTTCGATGCGCTCGTACTGCTCCACCTCGGAGGCGGCGGCACGGAGCACGTCGACCAGCGGGACGGGGCGGGTCCACCGACGGCCCGGCTCCTCACCCGCGAGGACGAGGAGGTTCTCGCCGTTACGGCGCATACGGGTCGCGAGGTGGTCGAGCTTGAAGAGCGAGGACAGCTGGTCCGGGTCGGCCTCGCGCGACTCCAGTTCGGAGATGAGCGAGAGCTGACGCTGGATGAGGCCCTGGCTGCGGCGCGAGAGGTTGGTGAACATCGCGTTGACGTTGCCTCGCAGGAGGGCCTGTTCGGCGGCGAGGCGGACGGCCTCGCGGTGCACGTCGTCGAAGGCCGCGGCCACCTTGCCGATCTCGTCCCGGGAGTGCACACCGACCGACTCGACCGAGGTGTCGACGTCCTGCGGGTCGGCCTCGGAGAGCTGCTTGACGAGCTCGGGCAGCCGGTCCTGGGCGACGCGCGTAGCAGTGTCCTGCAGCCGCCGCAGCGAGCGGATCATCGACCGGGCGACGACGAAGGCGCCGACCAGCGAGACGCCGAGCACCAGCAGGATGAGCGCACCGCTGACGATCGCTTCGCGCTTCGACTCGTCGCGGAGCTCGCGGGCCTTGCTCTCCATGTCGCTGAGGAGGGTCTGCTCGATGGTCTTCATCGCCTGGATCTTGGTGGAGCTCTGGTCGTACCAGTCCAGGTAGGAACGCCGCGGCATGCCGTCCATGCCGGAGGGGCTGTCCAGGACCTTCTTCGCGTAGGCCTCGGAAGCCTTGATCTCCGGGTTGCCCTCCTGCAGCGTGGCGATCAGCTCTTCGGCGTTGTTGCCGGTCGCCGTGTAGACCGTCTTGAAGGAGCGGAGCGCAGCTTCTTCCTTGCGCAGCGCGGCGCGGCCGAACTGCTGGTCGTTCTCGTCGAGGTGCGACTCCTTGTCGTTGCCGGCGGGCAGCGACGCGGCGATGACAGCCCGCTGGACCGAGGCGTACTCCTTGGCGGAGGAGAAGGCCGCCAGCGCCCGGGTCCGCTTGATCATCTCCGAGTTGCTGGTCGCCTGCGCCATGTCCTGCGAGAGGCTCAGCAGCGAGGTGATCAGCTGGCTGTACTGGTCGATGGTCTGGAGGCTCGGGGAGCCCTCGGCGTACGCCGTCTTGCGGATCTCGCGGATCGAGGTCAGCTGGCTGGCGATCTGATGGACGCTCGAGTAGATGCCCTCGAGGGACTCGTCGCCCGACGGGTCGCCGATCTCCTCCGTCGCGTCGAGGAACGCCGCCTTCGCCCGGTCGGTCTGCTTGCGGGGCTGGGTGACCTTGAAGTCGTCGGCCTTCACTCCGTTGGACATCGGACCGGCCGAGCTGTCGCGCTCCGCCTGGAGCGCCTGGGCGAGCGTGGTCGCCTGCTTGGTCATCTTGGTCAGCAGCTGCATGTGATCCAGCTGCTGGATGTCGTTCATGGAGTCGTTGATCCGCAGTCCGCCCAGCGTGGTCGCTGCGACCACGGGAAGGGCGAGCAGAGAGACCAGACGCGTACTGATCCGCCAGTTGCGAATAGCTGCTCGCGAGCCTGTGCTGACGGAGGCCCGGGGCTTGGGCGACGAGATCGGATCGGCACCAGTGCTTGCCGTGGCACCCGGGCCCCGGTCGCGGTCACCGCCGTCGCCGGCTGAGGCCGGTCCGGGGTTCTGGGCGTGCTGGGGCGAGGAACCGCGGTTGCTCCCGCCGTGCGGCTCCTGTTCCGCCGCAGCGCTGCCATCCCTCTTGAAACGTCCCTGCACTAGCGTCGCAACCTCTGGACCAGGCGTCCCTCCGTGCGAAGACGGGTGGGACGGTGTCGGCGTCGTGGGGCGTTGTGCCCGCCCCTGGTGGTCGTGAGTGACCGGCGCTCTTCCCCTTCCCGCGGCCACTCGGCGCTCCGTTGCGCCCCTGCGCGCCGGCCCTGAAACCCGCGGCGGTTCGTGGAATTCCAGCACAGTGCTGGATCTCCAACAAGGGGCCCGTACCGGGCTGCGACCCAGGTGACACGTTGTGATGAGTGAGTGACGAGCCGTGGATCGCATTCAAGGGCAAAGCGGACTGACAAGGATGAATCGACGAGGGGTGAAGGGTGTCCCAGTCGCCATGATCAGGAGCGGAATGGATCATTCAGTGATGCAATGTCCGTTTCCGCTGGGGCGATCGGCCGCCCGAAATAGGGTAATTGTCGATGTGATCGTGAGGAAACTCACATGATGATCGTCGTCTCATCCGGGCTTTCGAAGGGAATTGAATGTTTAGCCTGACGCTTTAAAGGGATGGCACATCCGAAAACCGGCGCCCCTCCGGGCGGCGCCCGTACCGACAGGGTCCGAACGGCAGATGAAGACGACGATGATGTTCCGCAACATTGCCAACCCCCGGCGCACCACGCTGGCGCACCTCAAGGACGCCGACGAGCTGCAGACGCGGGAACTGCCGGAGCACGCCGTCGACCTGCCGACCCAGACGGCCAACCCCCGCCGCACCATCCTCATGCAAGCCCCGGCCGCGGCAGCCGTGGCAGCCTCGGAGTAGGTCCGATGCGCGCGTTGTCTCCCCTCACCCGCGTTAGCCTGGAGCGTCAGTCTTCAGCCAGTAAGCAAGTGAGGGGCGACAGCATCCCGTGCGCATCGCCAGGTTCTCCATCGACGGCAATGTCGCCTTCGGCGCCGTCGAGGGCGAGGGGCCCGATGGTCTCGTCCTCGACATCATCAAGGGCATTCCGTACGCCGAGTTCGAGCTCTCCGGCACCAAGGTCCCGCTGAGCAAGGTCCGCCTTCTGCCTCCGGTGCTCCCCAACAAGGTCGTGGCCATCGGCCGCAACTACGCGGAGCACGCCGCAGAGCTGGGCAACGAGGTACCGGACGTCCCCGTCGCCTTCTTCAAGCCCACCACCTCGGTGATCGGCTCCGGCGACGCCATCGAGTACCCCTCCTTCTCCCATGAGCTCCACCACGAGGCCGAACTGGCCGTGGTCATCGGCCGTATGTGCCGCGAAGTGCCGCGTGAGCGCGTGAAGGACGTCATCTTCGGCTACACCTGCGCCAATGACGTCACCGCCCGCGACGCCCAGAGGCGTGAGAAGCAGTGGGCCCGGGCCAAGGGCTTCGACACGTCCTGCCCGCTCGGCCCCTGGGTGGAGACCGACCTCGACCCCAGCGACCTGACCATTCAGGCCACGGTCAACGGCGAGCAACGCCAACTGGGCCGTACGAGCGACATGATCCGCTCGATCGAGGATCTGGTCGTCCACATCACGGAAGCCATGACGCTGCTCCCGGGCGATGTGATCCTCACCGGCACTCCCGCAGGGGTCGGACCCCTCCATGTCGGCGACGAGGTCGCCGTCACCATCGAAGGCATCGGCACTCTCACCAACAAGGTGATCAAGCGTGGTTAACGCACCTTTCCCCAAGCTCTCGGCTCCGCTCGAGCAGGGGACACCCCATCGTGTACGTTTCTGTCCCTCCCCGACCGGCAACCCCCATGTGGGCCTGGTCCGCACCGCCCTCTTCAACTGGGCCTTCGCCCGGCACCACGGCGGCACCCTGGTCTTCCGCATCGAGGACACCGACGCGGCCCGCGACTCCGAGGACTCCTACAACCAGCTCCTGGACTCGATGCGCTGGCTCGGCTTCGACTGGGACGAGGGCCCCGAGGTCGGCGGCCCGCACGCCCCGTACCGCCAGTCGCAGCGTATGGACATCTACAAGGATGTCGCCGAGAAGCTTCTCGCAGGCGGGTACGCGTACCACTGCTACTGCACCACCGAGGAGCTCGACGTCCGCCGCGACGCCGCCCGCGCCGCCGGCAAGCCGTCCGGCTACGACGGCCACTGCCGCGACCTCACGGCCGAGCAGATCGCCGCGTACAAGGCCGAGGGCCGCACCTCCATCGTCCGCTTCCGGATGCCCGACGAGGCACTCACCTTCACCGACCTGGTCCGCGGCGAGCTGACCTTCCAGCCGGAGAACGTGCCGGACTACGGCATCGTCCGCGCCAACGGCGCCCCGCTCTACACGCTGGTCAACCCGGTCGATGACGCGCTGATGGAGATCACCCACGTCCTGCGCGGCGAGGACCTGCTCTCCTCCACCCCGCGCCAGCTCGCTCTCTACAAGGCGCTCATCGAGCTGGGCATCGCCAAGGGCACCCCCGCCTTCGGCCACCTTCCGTATGTCATGGGCGAGGGCAACAAGAAGCTCTCCAAGCGCGACCCGCAGGCCTCGCTCAACCTCTACCGCGAGCGCGGCTTCCTGCCCGAGGGACTGCTCAACTACCTCTCCCTGCTGGGCTGGTCCATCGCCGAGGACCGCGACATCTTCTCCATCGAGGAGATGGTGGCCGCGTTCGACATCGAGGACGTCAACGCCAACCCGGCGCGCTTCGACCTGAAGAAGTGCGAGCACATCAACGCCGAGCACATCCGCAAGCTGGATGTGAAGACGTTCACCGAGGCGTGCGGCCCCTGGCTGAAGGCCCCGTTCGCCCCGTGGGCGCCGGAGTCCTTCGACGCGGACCAGTTCGCGGCGATCGCCCCGCACGCCCAGACACGCGTCACGGTCCTCTCGGACATCACGGCCAACGTCGACTTCCTCTTCCTCGACGAGCCGGCCACCGACGAGGCGTCCTGGGCCAAGGCGATGAAGGAAGGCTCCGATGCGCTGCTCGTCACGGCCCGTGCCAAGCTGGCCGACGCCGAGTGGAACGCCGACGCCCTGAAGAACGCCATCCTCACCGCCGGCGAGGAGCACGGCCTGAAGCTCGGCAAGGCCCAGGCCCCGGTCCGCGTCGCCGTCACCGGCCGCACGATCGGCCTGCCGCTCTTCGAGTCCCTGGAAATCCTGGGCCGGGAGAAGACCCTGGCCCGCATCGACGCCGCACTGGCCAAGCTGGCCGCGTAGCGGCTTCGCATCAGCACGATGGGGTGGTTGCTCGGGCAGAGCGGCCACCCCATCGGCCCACTTCGGTACGGATCTCGGGCCGGACGATCCGGCCGCAGGCGAGGAGTGGCGGCAGGCGATTGTTGCCCGGCGTATCGGAAGTCGCCGGTGATCATTCTCGATCACACCGCGGTCGTGGCTCTGTGCCGAGGGCATCGGCTGCTGTCTGCCGGCTCGGCTGCTGCCAACGGTCCGTGTGGAGGGTCAAGTTCATCGTTGCGTGGAGTTGACGGGCTTCGGCTCCGGAGCGGCAGTGACGACCACCGCGCTCGTCACGTGACCGGTAGCCTGACCGCATGCCGATCCGAGCCGTGATTTGGGATATCGACGACACGATCTTCGACTACACGGGCGCCGACCGCGTCGGCATGAGCAAGCATCTCGAACAGGAGGGCCTGCCCGACGGATACGACTCCGTCGGGCAGGCCCTCACTGCTTGGCGGACGATCACCGATGCCCACTGGGCGCGGTTCGCCGCCGGGGAGACGGACTTCCAGGGGCAGCGCCGGGACCGGGTCCGGGAGTTCCTCTCGCGGGCCCTGGAGGACGTCGAGGCCGACCACTGGTTCGACCGCCACGTGGCCCATTACGAGGCCGCCTGGTCGCTCTTCCCCGATGTGCTGCCCGCTCTGGATGTATTGGCGGACGGGTTCCGGCATGGGGTGCTGTCGAACTCCAGCATCCACAACCAGGACCGGAAGCTGCGCAAACTCGGGGTGCGGGACCGGTTCGAGGCCGTGGTGTGCGCCGTGGAGCTGGGCGTCTCCAAGCCCGAGGCCGGCGCCTTCCACGCCGCCTGCGAGGCGCTGGCGCTGGAACCGCAGGAGGTGGCGTACGTGGGGAACGAGCCGGACATCGACGCGGGGGGCGCGGTCGCCGCGGGATTGACGGGGATCTGGCTGGACCGGGACGGACGTGGCGGGCGGCCCGAACTCGTCCGTATCAGCGGGCTCGATCAGCTGCCCGGCCTGCTGGCGGGCAATACCCGTTTTGGAGCGCCGGACACCTTCGGGTAATGTTCTTCCTGCGCCGCCCGAGCGGAACAAAAGATCCGAACGGGAAGCGCAAACCGAACAAAACCCCTCATGGGGGTTGAGTTTTGGTGGGCTATGGTGTAATTGGCAACACTACGGTTTCTGGTACCGTCATTCTAGGTTCGAGTCCTGGTAGCCCAGCGCAGAAATGCAACAGCAGTAACAAGCCCCCGTTGTGTAGCGGCCTAGCACGCTGCCCTCTCACGGCAGTAGCGCCGGTTCGAATCCGGTCGGGGGTACAGATCCTTCCCGCGAGATCATCTGGGTCGCACCCACGCTCTCGATGCAGGATCGCTAGGGCCCCCGTTGTGTAGCGGCCTAGCACGCTGCCCTCTCACGGCAGTAGCGCCGGTTCGAATCCGGTCGGGGGTACTTGTAACACCATGGGCTATGGTGTAATTGGCAACACTACGGTTTCTGGTACCGTCATTCTAGGTTCGAGTCCTGGTAGCCCAGCGCAGAAATGCAACAGCAGTAACAAGCCCCCGTTGTGTAGCGGCCTAGCACGCTGCCCTCTCACGGCAGTAGCGCCGGTTCGAATCCGGTCGGGGGTACAACAGAGCGAAAGAGAAAGGCCCCTCACCGAAGTGAGGGGCCTTTCTCTTTCGCTTGCCGGTGGGGGTATGTGTCTCCCCGTCATGTCCGTTTCCTGGACAACGACTTGATGGAGGCCGCCACGACGCCGGGGCGGCCGGGAGGTGTTTCGTATCACGTGCGTCAGCCGCTGCGGCGCAGGGCCTCGCTGAGCCGGGCCGCCGAGTCGATGACCGCCTGGGCGTGCATCCGGCCCGGGTGCCGGGTCAGCCGCTCGATCGGTCCGGAGACCGAGACGGCGGCGACCACCCGGTTCGAGGGGCCGCGCACCGGCGCCGAGACCGAGGCGACGCCCGGCTCGCGCTCGCCGATCGACTGGGCCCAGCCCCTGCGCCGTACGCCCGAGAGTGCCGTCGCCGTGAAACGGGCGCCCTGGAGGCCGCGGTGCAGGCGCTCCGGCTCCTCCCAGGCCATCAGGATCTGGGCCGACGAGCCGGCCTTCATGGTGAGCGTGGAGCCGACCGGCACGGTGTCCCGCAGGCCGGACAGCCGCTCCGCCGCCGCCACACAGATCCGCATGTCGCCCTGTCGCCGGTAGAGCTGCGCGCTCTCGCCTGTGATGTCGCGGAGGTGGGTGAGCACCGGACCCGCCGTGGCCAGCAGACGGTCCTCGCCCGCCGCCGCCGCGAGTTCCGCCATCCGCGGGCCGAGAATGAAACGGCCCTGCATGTCCCTCGCCACCATGCGGTGGTGTTCCAGTGCCACAGCCAGTCGATGAGCCGTGGGTCGTGCGAGCCCGGTCGCCGCGACCAGCCCGGCGAGGGTGGCCGGACCGGACTCCAGGGCGCTCAAAACCAGAGCCGCCTTGTCGAGAACGCCGACGCCGCTAGAGTTGTCCATACGACGATACTCCCGTCTCACTCTGTGAAACGCAAGTTCAATTTCCGGCGGAAGTTGCGAACCTGTACGGGCGGCCACACAACGGCCCGTAGCCACCGCCCCGCACGGGGGTCCGGACGGTGGTGCACCGAATCTCTAGTTGGGCCGGCGACGACGCCGGCCGGAGGGAAAGCGATGGGTAGGACACTCGCGGAGAAGGTCTGGGACGACCATGTCGTCCGGCACGCCGATGGCGAGCCCGACCTCCTCTTCATCGATCTGCACCTGCTGCACGAGGTGACCAGCCCCCAGGCCTTCGACGGCCTCCGTCAGGCCGGACGCCGGGTGCGGCGCCTCGACCTCACCATCGCCACCGAGGATCACAACACCCCGACCCTCGACATCGACAAGCCCATCGCCGACCCGGTCTCCCGTGCTCAGCTGGAGACGCTGCGCAAGAACTGCGCGGAGTTCGGCGTACGGCTGCACCCGCTGGGCGACGTCGAGCAGGGTGTTGTGCACGTGGTCGGCCCGCAGCTGGGTCTGACCCAGCCCGGCACCACGGTCGTCTGTGGTGACTCCCACACCTCCACGCACGGTGCTTTCGGCGCGCTGGCATTCGGCATCGGCACGAGCCAGGTCGAGCATGTGCTGGCCACCCAGACGCTGCCGCTGGCCCGTCCGAAGACGATGGCGATCACCATCGACGGCGAACTGCCCGACGGTGTGACGGCCAAGGACTTGATCCTCGCGATCATCGCCCGGATCGGCACCGGCGGCGGCCAGGGCTACATCCTCGAATACCGCGGCTCGGCCATCGAGAAGCTCTCGATGGAAGCCCGGATGACCATCTGCAACATGTCGATCGAGGCCGGCGCCCGGGCAGGCATGATCGCCCCGGACGAGACCACCTTCGACTACCTGAAGGGCCGCGACCACGCCCCGCAGGGCGAGGACTGGGACGCCGCCGTCGCGTACTGGAAGACACTGCGCACCGACGACGACGCGGTCTTCGACGCCGAGGTCGTCATCGACGCTGCCGAACTGGCGCCGTTCGTCACCTGGGGCACCAACCCCGGCCAGGGCGCGCCCCTGTCGGCCAACGTCCCCGACCCGGCTTCGTACGAGGACACCTCGGAGCGCAATGCCGCCGAAAAGGCCCTGGAATACATGGGGTTGAACGCCGGCCAGCCGCTGCGCGAGATCAACGTGGACACCGTCTTCGTAGGTTCCTGCACCAACGGCCGGATCGAGGACCTGCGTAACGCGGCCGCGATCCTGGACGGCCGCAAAGTCGCCGACGGCGTACGGATGCTGGTCGTCCCGGGCTCGGTCCGGGTCGCTCTGCAGGCCGTCGAGGAGGGCCTGGACAAGGTCTTCACCGCCGCAGGCGCAGAATGGCGGCACGCGGGCTGCTCGATGTGTCTCGGCATGAACCCCGACCAGTTGGCCCCCGGCGAGCGCTCCGCCTCCACCTCGAACCGCAACTTCGAGGGCCGGCAGGGCAAGGGCGGCCGTACGCACCTGGTCTCCCCGCAGGTCGCCGCCGCCACCGCCGTGCTGGGCCACCTGGCCTCGCCGGCCGACCTGTCCGACGCCCGTACGCCCGCCGGAGTCTGAGAATCATGGAAGCTTTCACCACACACACCGGCCGGGCCGTCCCGCTGCGTCGTAGCAACGTCGACACCGACCAGATCATCCCCGCCCACTGGTTGAAGAAGGTCACCCGCGACGGCTTCGAGGACGGACTCTTCGAGGCATGGCGCAAGGACGAGAACTTCGTCCTCAACCGCCCGGAGCGCAGCGGCGCCACGGTGCTGGTGGCCGGTCCCGACTTCGGCACCGGATCGTCCCGTGAACACGCCGTGTGGGCGCTGCAGAACTACGGTTTCAAGGCCGTCATCTCCTCCAGGTTCGCCGATATCTTCCGCGGCAACTCGCTGAAGAATGGGCTGTTGACGGTCGTACTCGACCAGAAGGTCGTCGACGCGCTCTGGGAGCTGACCGAGGCCGACCCGACGGCCGAGATCACCGTTGACCTGGAGGCGCGCCAGGTCCGCGCCGACGGCATCATGGCCGATTTCGATCTTGACGAGAACGCCCGCTGGCGACTGCTGAACGGGCTGGACGACATCAGCCTCACCCTTCAGAACGAAGCGGACATCGCGGCATATGAGGCGGTAAGGCCGACCTTCAAGCCGCGTACAATTAACGCCTGAGCAGCGCGTTTCCAGGACTGCGCCCCCTGCCATCTGGTAGGGGGCGCAGTCGCTTGTTGAGACCCCGTACGGCGACAACTCGCCTCAGATGGCACAATCGGTGCATGGAACGCGACAGCCAACTCAAGCTTTACGGCCAAGTCGCCGACCGATTGAAGGAAGCGCACGCAAGAGTGCGCGCACTGCAAGTCCCGGAGGGCGTAAGGATGGCGCTGTCCCGGAAGCTGTTGGTCATCACTGCCGCGGCTAAGCACGATCTCCCGGACGCGGCAAGGCGTCTGGACCGGTTGATGAAGGACCTCGATGAGGGTCGATTCCCCGAAGGTGGCTGACTCTGCGGAACTGCGCAGCGGTCGAGTTCGTTGCGGCACTAGGGTGATTAGCCCGTTTCGTGTTTGATTTGCGGTATATATCTGCCTAATGTGCGAAAACGCTTGAACACTTTCGTTCTGGCAATGTCTCCGAAGGGGAAGACGTGAACAAGGCGCAGCTCGTAGAAGCGATTGCCGACAAGGTCGGCGGCCGTCAGCAGGCCGCAGACGCCGTCGATGCGGTGCTCGACGCGATCGTCCGTGCGGTTGTCGCGGGGGACCGTGTTTCGGTCACCGGCTTCGGCTCGTTCGAGAAGGTCGACCGCCCCGCCCGGTACGCCCGCAACCCGCAGACGGGGGAGCGGGTGCGGGTCAAGAAGACCTCGGTGCCCCGCTTCCGTGCGGGACAGGGCTTCAAGGACCTGGTGAGCGGCTCGAAGAAGCTTCCCAAGCACGATGTGGCCGTGAAGAAGGCGCCCAAGGGCAGCCTCTCGGGCGGTGTTTCCGCCCGTGCGACGACCAAGGCCGCAGCCAAGAAGGCCGCAGCCAAGAAGGCTGTGAAGAAGGTCACCGCCAAGAAGGCCGTGACCGCGGCGAAGACTACCGCCGCCAAGAAGGCCACCGCGAAGAAGACCACCGCGGCGGCCAAGAAGACCGCGGCAGCGGCGAAGAAGACGACGGCCGCCAAGAAGGCCGTCGCCGCCAAGACCGCGCCCGCCAAGAAGGCCACGGCGAAGAAGGCGCCTGCGAAGAAGACCACGGCGCGCAAGACCACGGCGAAGAAGGCCACTGCGCGGAAGAAGTGAGGCCGAGCAGCGCAGGGCTACTCACGCGCCGGGCCGGGCTCCCCTTGGGGAGCCCGGCCCGCGGGCTGTTGTGGGCAGTGTGCGCGGAGCCCAGTGTGCGCGGAGCCGTTCAGAACGTCTGCAGCGTCACCAGCGTGATCTGCAGATCCGCGCCCTCGCCGGTGCCCTCGATCCGCACCCGCTGCCCGGGACGCAGCAGCCGCAGACCGCCGGCATCGAAGGCCCGGGCGTCGAATTCCACCGGGGTGCCGTCGTCCAGCAGCACACTGCCGGTGCGGGTCTCGGGGTCGTACGTGTAGGAGGTCGCCTGCATGAACGGCAGCCTATCGGTCCGCCGCGGGGGCTCCCGCGGCCCAGCGGCCCGCCGTGTGCGGGCCGACGCCCAGGGCCAGTGCCGCCCGCAGATCGTCGCCGGTGTCCACGTCCTGGCGGACCGAATCGATGCCGGTCAGGCTGATCTCCACCGCTCCGGATTCCAGATGCCGGGTCCGGGAAGAACCGCCGAAATCAGGTCGCAATTCCACTCCCGGTGCGGCCGACAGAAATGTTGTACCAATTCCTGCCATATCGGTGACAAATGCGCGGGAAAATGCGGCGGAAAAGTCGAGCACCCGGGCCAATTCTCCGGGACGCAGCGCGGGGAGATCCGCATTGAGAGCGGCGAGAGCCGCCCCGGGCCGTCGGGTCCGCACGGTCCGCTCACCGTGTGCCAGGGCGGCGTTGAGGCCGCGGTCCGGTTCGTCGGGAACGATGCGCGCCCCGAGGGCCGCGAGAGCCGCCCCGGCCTCCGTGTCGTCCGTGACGACCACCACATCCCTCACCGTCCGGCAGGACAGGGCGGCGGCCACGGTGTCCCGGGCGAAGGCCAGGGCGAGCCCCGGGCGCAGTGCGGCGCCCGTTGCGGGTGTGAGCCTGCTCTTGGCCCGTGCCAAGGGCTTCAACGGGACGACCAGGGTCCAAGGACCGGCCGGGTCGGTGTTCGTGGCGATCTCCCCTTCGATGCGCATCGCCGTTTATTCTCGCCTGCCGGTGCGAGAACCTGGAGGGTCGGCCCCGAAAGCGGGGCGTACGGTGTTCTCGACAGAGTAGGGGCCTGGGGCGAGACTTGACCGTCGGTAGCCAGGCAGTAGTCAGGTCCTTAGAGGAAGGTGTCCGAGTGTCCCGCCGCAGAATCGGCTTCTGGTACCGCCTGGCGGCGGTCATCGCAAAACCGCCGCTGGTGGCTCTGTTCAAGCGAGACTGGCGGGGAATGGAACACATTCCGGCCGACGGCGGATTCATTACTGCGGTCAACCACAACTCGTATCTGGACCCGCTTTCCTACGGTCACTTCCAGTACAACACCGGACGGGTGCCGCGGCTTCTCGCGAAGGCGGGCCTGTTCAAGACCCCCTTCATCGGAATGATGCTGCGCGGTACCGGGCAGATCCCCGTGTACCGCGAGACGACCAACGCGCTGGATGCCTTCAGGGCCGCGGTCAACGCCATCGAGCGCGGTGAATGCGTCGCCTTCTACCCGGAGGGCACCCTCACCCGCGACCCCGATATGTGGCCGATGGCCGGCAAGACCGGTGCGGCCCGCGTCGCGTTGATGACGAAGGCCCCCGTCATCCCGGTCGCCCAGTGGGGCGCCAACCTGGTCATGCCGCCGTACGCCAAGGAGAACAAGCTCCGGCTCTTCCCCCGTAAGACCCTTCAGGTGCAGGCCGGACCGCCCGTCGACCTCTCCCGGTTCTACGACAAGGAGCCGACGCCGGAGATCCTGCGCGAGGCGACCGAGACCATCATGGCCGCGGTGACCGCGCAGCTGGAGATCGTACGGGGCGAGAAGGCACCTATGGAGCCGTACGACCACCGCACGGCCCGTGCAGAACTGCGGCGCAAGGCCGAAGGAAAGGAACCCAAGTGACGCACCCCGCAAAGGCAGCCGTCTTTGGAACCGGCTCATGGGGTACGGCCTTCGGCATGGTTCTCGCCGACGCCGGCTGCGAGGTCACTCTCTGGGGCCGCCGGGCCGAAGTCGCCGAGGCCGTCAACACGACCCGTACCAACCCCGACTATCTGCCGGGAATTGAACTCCCCAAGTCGATCCGGGCCACCACCGACGCCGCCGAGGCGCTGCACGGCGCCGACTTCGCGGTGCTCGTGGTGCCCTCGCAGACACTGCGCGCCAATCTCGCCGCCTGGGCCCCGCACCTGGGCTCGGACACCGTCCTCGTCTCGCTGATGAAGGGGGTCGAACTCGGCACCGCGAAGCGGATGAGCGAGGTCATCGAGGACGTCACCAAGGTCTCCGCGGACCGCGTCGCCGTCATCACCGGCCCCAACCTGGCCAAGGAGATCGCCGAGCGCCGCCCCGCCGCGGCCGTTGTCGCCTGCCAGGACGAGTCCGTGGCCCAGCGCCTCCAGACCGCCTGCCACACCTCGTACTTCCGCCCGTACACCAACACCGATGTGGTCGGCTGCGAACTCGGCGGCGCGGTCAAGAACGTCATCGGCCTCGCCGTGGGCATCGCCGACGGCATGGGGCTCGGTGACAACGCCAAGGGCTCGCTCATCACCCGCGGTCTCGCCGAGACGACCCGCCTCGGCCTCGCCATGGGCGCCGACCCGCTGACCTTCTCCGGACTCGCGGGCCTCGGCGACCTGGTGGCGACCTGCTCCTCGCCGCTCTCGCGCAACCACACCTTCGGCACCAACCTCGGCCGCGGAATGACGCTCCAGGAAACGATCGCGGTCACCAAGCAGACCGCCGAGGGCGTCAAGTCCTGTGAATCGGTGCTCGATCTGGCGCGCAGGCACGGCGTCGACATGCCCATCACCGAGACGGTCGTCGGCATTGTCCACGAAGGCAAGCCGCCGATGGTCGCACTGGGCGAGCTGATGTCGCGCAGCGCGAAGCCGGAGCGACGCTGACGGGTCAGAGGCTGGCGGGTGGCCTCTTGGCCGGGGGAGGAGCGAGGGGTGCGCGGGGGCCGGTGAACGTTCGCCGTCACCGCTCCAGCGGCCCCGGCCACGCTGACGCGAGTGGTACCAGCAGGTACGCTCAACGCGATATGAGCAGCGAGAACCTCCCCCAGAGCCCGGAGCGGCAGCTCCGTAAGCCGCGCGTGGCCGTCGTGTTCGGCGGCCGCAGTTCCGAACACGGTATTTCGGTCGTCACGGCAGGTGCCGTCCTGAACGCCATCGACCGGACGAAGTACGACGTCCTGCCGATCGGCATCACGACGGACGGCCGTTGGGCGCTCACCGCCGACGAGCCCGAACGCATGGCCATCACGGACCGGAAGATGCCGGACGTGGCCGAGCTGGCCGAGTCCACCGAGGGCGGCGTGGTGCTCTCCGTCGACCCCGGCAGCCGTGAGGTGGTGTACAGCGAGCCCGGCTCGGTCCCCAAGGCACTGGGCGAGGTCGACGTCGTCTTCCCCGTGCTGCACGGCCCCTACGGCGAGGACGGCACCCTTCAGGGGCTCCTGGAGCTCTCCGGTGTGCCGTACGTCGGCGCCGGGGTGCTCGCCTCGGCGGTCGGCCAGGACAAGGAGTACATGAAGCGGGTCTTCACCTCGTTCGGGCTGCCGGTCGGCCCGTACATCGCGGTACGCCCCCGCGAATGGGACACGGACCCTTCCGCTGCCCGCAAGCGCATCGTGGACTTCGCCGGCGACCACGGCTGGCCGCTCTTCGTCAAGCCCGCCCGGGCCGGCTCGTCCATCGGCATCACCAAGGTCGACGATCTGTCCGGCCTCGACGAGGCGATCGAGGAAGCCCGCCGTCACGACCCCAAGTTCCTGGTCGAGTCGCTGTTGCGCGGCCGGGAGATCGAGTGCGGGGTGCTGGAGTTCGAGGACGGACCGCGCGCCAGCGTGCCCGCCGAGATTCCTCCTGTGACCTCGCACGACTTCTACGACTTCGAGGCCAAGTACATCGACTCGGCCTCCGGGATCGTGCCCGCGCCGCTCACCGAGGAGCAGACGGCCGAGGTCCAGCGCCTCGCCGTCGACGCCTTCGAGGCCGTGTCCTGCGAGGGCCTGGTACGCGCCGACTTCTTCCTCACCGAGGACGGCGGCTTCGTGATCAACGAGATCAATACACTGCCGGGCTTCACCCCGATCTCCATGTACCCGCGGATGTGGCAGGAGAGCGGCGTGAGCTATCAGGAGCTGGTGGACCGGCTGATCCAGGCCGCGTTGAACCGGCCGACCGGCCTGCGCTGAGAAGACGAGAACCCGCGCCGTAGGGCGTGCGCTCCGCAACGGGAGTGCACGCCCTACAGGCTGCTGGGAACCGTCTTCCGAATGGCCGGGGCGAACGCGGCCAACGGGCTCGCGTCATGCGCGTACGCCGTCGAGAGACTCACTTCGACATACGCCTTGCGGTAGGTCGTCGTAAAACGCGGACCGGCGCCTTCCGGCTGCTCCAGCAGCCAGTTGACGCCGTTCGCCTCGATCCCCTTCGCCGTCGGGTCGTCCATCTTCGCGGGCCGGGGGACACCGCAGCGCAGTACGATCGCTCCGTCCCCCCACATGGCGGTCAGCTCGGACTTCGTCCCGGTGTCACCGCGGTCGAGCCCGGCAACGGTCTTCGGCAGCTCCTTGTGCAGTGCACGGCAGTAGGCTGCGGCTTCCGGTGACGGTGTGGGGACCGTGATCGACGCCGCGGTATCCGTCGAGGAGCAGCCCGCCGTGGCCAGCAGGAGTGCGGCAACGGACGGACCGAGGAACACGGGGCGGCAAAACCGGCGCAATGATGTCACCGGCCCAGCGTAGACGGGGACTACAGATGAACGACCGGGCAGGTCAGGGTTCTGGTGATGCCTTCCACTTGCTGGACCTTGGCGACCACCATGCGGCCGAGTTCATCGACCGTGCCGGCCTGTGCGCGCACGATCACGTCATAGGGGCCGGTGACGTCCTCTGCCTGGATCACTCCCGGAACTTTGGAGATGGTCTCGGCGACGGTCGACGCCTTGCCCACCTCGGTCTGAATAAGGATGTACGCCTGTACCACGGAACCTCCAGGGCGGCCACGAGGATCATGTGGGGGAAAGGGACGCCACGGTATCGCGTCGCCGCGGGCCGAGGGGAGACCTACGGGGCGGTTGACGTCCACAGCGTGGCGCAGACAAGACACAAGTTGACGTATCCATTGACAGTACCGACAGCAGTGACGGCCCGCGACCGCAAGTGCAGCGGTGCGAAAGGGGGACAGGTACGCCGATGACAACGGGTGCAGACTGCTCCCTGCGGCGGCGGCCGGTCCACGGTCCGGACCCCCGGCCGCTGAAGCAGCCCGGACGATCGTCCGGGGCGATAGATGAGAGGTGAGACTCGGTGAAGGGAACCGTGGGCGAGTTGGGGGAGTTCGGGCTCATCAGGGAGCTGACCTCCCGGCTCACCACCACTCCGGCAGTACTGCTCGGCCCCGGCGACGACGCCGCTGTGGTGTCCGCTCCCGACCGCAGGGTCGTGGCCAGTACGGACGTCCTGTTGGAGGGACGGCACTTCCGTCGCGACTGGTCGACGGCGTACGACGTCGGCCGCAAGGCCGCCGCCCAGAACCTCGCCGACATCGCCGCCATGGGCGCCGTGCCCACCGCGCTGCTGCTCGGCCTGGTCGTCCCCGTCGAACTCCCGGTCACCTGGGCCGGTGAGCTGATGGATGGCCTTCGTGACGAATGCCAGGTCGCAGGCGCGGCCGTGGTGGGCGGCGATGTGGTGCGCGGCGAGACGATCACCGTGTCGATCACCGCACTCGGCGATCTGCGCAACCATGAACCGGTCACCCGGTCCGGTGCCCAGCCCGGCGACGTCGTCGCCGTCACCGGCTGGCTCGGCTGGTCCGCTGCCGGATACGCCGTGCTCTCCCGCGGCTTCCGCTCGCCCCGTGCCTTCGTCGAGGCCCACCGGCGCCCCGAACCGCCGTACCACGCGGGCCCCGCGGCCGCCGGGCTCGGCGCCACCGCGATGACGGACGTGAGCGACGGACTCGTCGCCGACCTCGGGCACATCGCCGAAGCCAGCAAGGTCCGGATCGATCTGCACTCCGGACTCATCGACATCCCCTCGCAGATGTCCGACATCGGGCAGGCCGTCGGCGTGGACCCGATGCAGTGGGTGCTGACCGGGGGAGAGGACCACGCGATCGTCGCCACCTTCCCGCCGGACGTGAAGCTGCCCGCCCGCTGGAAGGTGATCGGCGAAGTCCTCAACCCCTCGGCGCTGCCGCAGGTCACGGTCGACGGGGCGCCCTGGACCAGCAAGGGCGGCTGGGACCATTTCGGGGACATCGAGGACGCCCAATAGCTTTCGGCGTATGCCCCTGTCCGCTGCTGCTCCCGCCCGTGTGCTCACCGTCGCCGGATCCGATTCCGGCGGCGGTGCACGCTCGCCCCGGTGATCGCCCGAGTGCCCCCACAAGCACAGCAAAAAGCCGGTCCACCGAGGTGGACCGGCTTTTTGGGCAACCGGAAGGCTGCGCTACGACGGGAACGTCAGCGCGCGACCTTGCCGGCCTTGATGCACGAGGTGCAGACGTTGAGCCGCTTCGGCGTCCGACCGACCACGGCACGCACGCGCTGGATGTTGGGATTCCAGCGACGGGACGTACGGCGGTGCGAGTGCGAAATGTTGTTGCCGAAGCCCGGCCCCTTGCCGCAGACGTCGCAGTTGGCAGCCACGGGTCACTCCAAAGACTTCAGGTGCACTTACAGTGAATTCCGGCGCGCCGGATTCATTTGACTGAAGTGGCGGCACCAGAGGAATGGCCCGATTCTCATCGGGCAACCGAAGCAGCATACAACGGCTGCGTCGATGGAACGAAACTACCATGGGTTCAGCCGCCCCCCGTCCCGCCCCTGTCCCCGCCGGACCCGGCGCACGGGGCTACTCTGCGGTGCAGCCGGCCACCCACGGCCGATTTCGAGGAGGACCGACAGGTGCCGCAGACCGCCGACGACATGGGCGCCGTCGCGGTGCGTACCTGGTGCTCACTGGCCCTGGAGGCGCTGGGCCGGGAGCGCGAGGCGATCGACGCGATCAACGTGTACCCCATCGCCGACGGGGACACCGGCACGAACCTCTATCTGACCGTGGAGTCCGCGGCCCAGGCCGTCGAAGCGGTCTTCGCCGCCCACGAGACCGGTACGACCGTGCCCGTCGCCGCCGACGTGGTACGGGCCATGGCGCACGGAGCACTGATCGGTGCCCGCGGAAACTCCGGCACGATCCTGGCCCAGCTGCTGCGTGCCATGGCAGGAGTGCTGTCCGACGGGCACGATGCGGACCATCTGCGCCGGGCGCTCACCAAGGCGGCAGCGGCCGCACGGCAGGCCGTCGCCCACCCCGTCGAGGGCACCGTGCTGACCGTGGCCACCGCAGCCGCCGAGGCCGCCGGGCGCACAGCGGCCGACGGCGGAACCGCGGCGGTCGCGCGCGCGGCGTACGAAGGAGCGCGGACAGCCCTGGAAGCGACCCCCGGACAGCTCGCCGTCCTCGGACGGGCAGGCGTCGTGGACGCCGGCGGACAGGGCCTGGTGACAGTGCTCGGGGCGCTCGTCGAAGCGGTCTCCGGCCGGGCTCCCGAGCGCACTTACGTGGCGGTGCCCGCGACCGTGGTCTCCGCTGTCTCCGCGCCGGAGGACTGCGCGGAGGGCGGACCGGCCTTCGAGGTCATCTACCTGCTGGAGGCCGCGGACGACGCCGTGGACCGGCTGCGGACCCGGCTCGACGGGCTCGGCGACTCGCTCGTGGTGGTGGGCGGCGACGGGCTGTGGAACGTCCATGTGCATGTCGACGACGCGGGTGCGGCGGTGGAGGCCGGTGTCGAGGCAGGGCGGCCGTACCGCATCCGGATCACCCACTTCGGCGCGGACCGGGTGCACCCCCATACCGAACCCGTGCAGCGTGCGGTCGTCGTGGTGGTCCCCGGCGACGGGCTCCGCGGCCTGTGCAAGGAGGCCGGGGCGACGACGGTCCTGGCGCGTCCCGGGGAGCGGCCCGCCAGCGGCGAACTGGTCGACGCGATCCGCCGGGCGCACGCCCGCGAGGTGGTTCTGCTGCCCAACGACGCGGAACTGCGCCACACCGCCGCTGCCGCCGCCGAACAGGCCCGCGCGGAGGGCGTCCGGGTCGCCCTGATCCCGACCCGGGCCGCCGTCCAGGGCATCGCGGCCCTCGCCGTCCACGAACCCGGCCGCAGCTTCGACGAGGACGTGGTGGCGATGACCGCCGCGGCCGGCGCCACCCGCTACGCCGAACTCGCCGTCGCCGAACGGCAGTCCTGGACCATGGCGGGCATCTGCCAGGCCGGCGACATCCTGGGCCTGATCGACGGCGACGTCGCGGTCATCGGCGAGCACGTACCGGAAACGGCCCGGAACGTACTGGACCGCATGCTGGCGGCGGGCGGCGAGCTGGTCACCCTGGTCCTCGGTGAGGACGTTCCCGACAGCCTGGCCGACGCGTTGGAGGAGCACGTACGCGAGGGCTATCTGGCGGTCGACACCGTGGTGTACCGGGGCGGCCACCAGTGCGCTCCGCTGCTGATCGGGGTGGAGTAGGACGGCGCGCGGCCGACGCGGGTCTCCTCAAGCGCCGGACGGGCTTGAATTCCCGTCCCTTGAATTCCCGTCCACGTACTTCAGCAGCGCCTCCGCCTCCGCCCGGCGCGCCCATCCGGCGCATGCTCGGTCGCCTCGTCGAACTGACTGGTGCCACCGGGGACTTCGGCGAGCCGGAGACGCAACCGGGCCCGTCCGGGAGCCGTGACGAATGCCGCCCCGCGCTCCAGCGCCTCCGCGATCCGGTGGCCAACTCGCCCTCGGCGCGCAGGGGTTGACACAGCGCACGGAGCACGCCCGGTCGGGCAGCAGTTCGTCGGCCCGGCCGCCGGCAGCATTTCCTTCAGATGCACCCGGTGACCCGGTGAGAAACCGAACTGCTCGTGGCAGTGGCGTGCGAGCGCCTCGGGCGACGGCGCGGGTCGGGCGATCCCGTGAAAGGCGATCTCGAGCCGGAAGCGGGGGAGCGGGTCCAGGGGGTGCGGCGACAATTCCGACCAGAGGATTCCGGCGTTCCGCGTGGTGCCCGCCGGACATCTGTCAGTGGTGTGGTGTGCAATGGATCGCGTGTCTGCGTTCGACGAACCCCTCAAGAAGCTGCTCGGCGGAGCCACCGCGAAGGTGATGGCCGACCACCTCGACCTGCACACGGTCGGTGATCTGCTGCACCACTACCCGCGGCGGTACGAGGAGCGCGGCCGGCTCACTGCGCTGACCGACCTCCCGCTGGACGAGCATGTGACGGTGGTCGCCCAGGTCGCCGACGCCCGGATCATGATGTTCAACAACGGCCGCGGCAAGCGCCTCGAGGTGACCCTCACCGACGGCAACGGCCGTCTCCAGCTGGTCTTCTTCGGACATGGCGTCCACAAACCGCACAAGGAACTGCTGCCCGGCCGGCGGGCGATGTTCGCGGGCAAGGTCTCCGTCTTCAACCGGAAGATGCAGCTCGCCCACCCCACGTACCAGCTGCTGGACGCCGAGTCCATCGACGGGGCCGAGGCCACGGAAGCGGTGGACGCCTTCGCCGGACGGCTGCTGCCGATCTACCCGGCCTGCAAGCAGCTGGACTCGTGGCGGATCGCCAAGGCCGTCGACACCGTGCTCCCCAGCGCGCGGGAGGCCGTCGACCCGCTGCCGCCGAGTCTGCGCGAGGGCCGCGGGTTCACCCCGCTCCCGGAAGCGCTGCTGAAGATCCACCGCCCGCAGACCAAGGCGGACATCGCACAGGCCAGGGACCGGCTGAAGTGGGACGAGGCCTTCGTCCTCCAGGTCGCGCTGGCCCGCCGCAGGTACGCCGACACCCAGCTCCCGGCGGTGGCCCGCAGCCCCAGGCCCGGCGGACTGCTCGACGCCTTCGACGCCAAGCTGCCCTTCACCCTCACCGAAGGACAGCAGAAGGTCTCCAAGGAGATCTTCGACGACCTGGCGACCGAGCACCCGATGCACCGGCTCCTCCAGGGCGAGGTCGGCTCGGGGAAGACCTTGGTCGCGCTGCGCGCGATGCTCGGCGTCGTCGACGCGGGCGGACAGGCCGCCATGCTCGCACCCACCGAGGTGCTCGCCCAGCAGCACCACCGGTCCATCACGGAAATGATGGGCGAGCTGGCCGAGAATTGGGGACTGTGGCGCGAAGCGCCTCCCCAGAAGGGTGGCGGCGGGCGACAGGCGGGAATGCCGGACGGCTCCGAGCAGGGCACGAAGGTGGTGCTGCTCACCGGTTCGATGGGCGCCGCGGCCCGCCGCCAGGCGCTGCTCGACCTCGTCACGGGCGAGGCCGGGATCGTGATCGGCACACATGCGCTGATCGAGGACAAGGTGCAGTTCCACGACCTGGGCCTGGTCGTCGTCGACGAACAGCACCGCTTCGGGGTGGAACAGCGCGACGCTCTGCGTTCCAGGGGGAAGCAGCCGCCGCATCTGCTGGTCATGACCGCAACCCCCATTCCCCGTACGGTCGCCATGACCGTCTTCGGCGACCTGGAGACGTCCGTACTGGACCAGCTGCCGGCCGGCCGCTCACCGATCGCCAGCCATGTAGTACCCGCCAAGGACAAGCCGCACTTCCTCAGCCGCGCCTGGGAACGGATCCGGGAGGAAGTGGAGAACGGGCACCAGGCCTATGTGGTCTGCCCCCGCATCGGCGACGACGCCGAGGACGAGACGGCGGGCAAGAAAGGGAAGAAGAAGGCGGCCGAGGACGACGGCGAGAAGCGCCCGCCGCTCGCCGTCCTGGACATCGCCGAACAGCTCGCGAAGGGCCCGCTCGCCGGCCTGCGCATCGAAGTGCTGCACGGCAGGATGAACCCCGACGACAAGGACGACGTGATGCGCCGCTTCGCCGCGGGACAGGTCGACGTTCTCGTCGCCACCACCGTCATCGAGGTCGGGGTCAATGTCCCCAACGCCACCGCCATGGTGATCATGGACGCCGACCGGTTCGGGGTCTCCCAGCTCCACCAGCTGCGCGGCCGGGTCGGCCGCGGCTCCGCCGCCGGGCTCTGCCTGCTGGTCAGCGAGGCCCACGAGGCCGGCCCCGCCCGCGCCCGGCTCTCCGCCGTCGCCGCCACCCTCGACGGCTTCGAGCTGTCCCGGATCGACCTCGAACAGCGCCGCGAGGGCGATGTCCTCGGCCAGGCCCAGTCCGGGGTCCGCTCCTCGCTGCGGATGCTCACCGTCATCGACGACGAGGAGGTCATCGTCGCCGCCCGCGAGGAGGCCGTCGCGATCGTCGCCGCCGACCCGGAGCTGGAGCACCTGCCCGAGCTGCGGATCGCGCTGGACGCGCTGCTCGACAAGGAGCGCGAGCAGTACCTGGACAAGGGATGACAGGGGTGACAAGGGACGACGGGTGCACGGGCCCGATCCGCCACGACGCCATATCGTGGGTGACACGGCGCCGCAGCACCCTGTGGGCCACCCACGAACCGAGGACCAGACACCCATGACTCGCGTGATCGCCGGCTCGGCCGGCGGACGCCGCCTGGCCGTCCCGCCCGGCACCGGCACCCGCCCCACCTCCGACCGTGCACGCGAGGGCCTCTTCTCCACCTGGGAGGCCCTCCTGGGCAGCCTCCACGGCACCCGTATCGCGGATCTGTACGCGGGCTCCGGCGCCGTCGGCCTGGAGGCGCTCTCCCGCGGCGCGGTCCACGCCCTGCTCGTCGAGGCCGACCCCAAGGCCGTCCGCACCGTCCGGGACAACGTCCGCACACTCGGCCTGCCCGGCGCGGAAGTCCGTACCGGCAGAGCCGAACACATCGCGACGGGACCGGCGCCCGCGGAGCCGTACGACGTGGTGTTCCTGGACCCGCCGTACGCCGTGACCGACGACGATCTAGGCGAGATACTCCTCACACTCCGTGCCCAGGGGTGGCTCGCAGTCGATGCGCTCGTCACCGTGGAACGCAGCACCAGAGGCGGAGAATTCAACTGGCCCAAGGGATTCGAGCCACTGCGGGCCCGTCGCTACGGCGAGGGAACGCTTTGGTACGGTCGCGCCGCCTCTACGTGCGAAGACGCACGATGACCGGACCGGAGAGCGAGGGAATCAAGTTGCGCCGCGCCGTCTGTCCAGGGTCATTCGACCCCATCACCAATGGACACCTCGACATCATTGGCCGTGCCTCGAAGCTGTACGACGTCGTACATGTCGCGGTGATGATCAACCAGTCCAAGAAGGGCCTGTTCACGGTCGACGAGCGGATCGACCTGATCCGTCAGGTCACCGCGGACTTCGGCAACGTCCAGGTCGAGTCCTTCCATGGCCTCCTGGTCGACTTCTGCAAGCAGCGCGACATCCCGGCGATCGTGAAGGGCCTGCGGGCCGTCAGCGACTTCGACTACGAGCTGCAGATGGCCCAGATGAACAACGGCCTCTCCGGCGTCGAAACGCTCTTCGTGCCGACCAATCCCACCTACAGTTTCCTGTCGTCCTCCCTGGTCAAGGAGGTCGCAGCCTGGGGCGGCGACGTATCCCACCTGCTGCCCCCGGTGGTCCACGACGCCCTCATCGAGCGCCTCGCTCAGCGCTGAGCAGCTGACGGACCGCCACCCGGTGTCGGACGGGTGCCGACTGGCCGTACAGTCGTCCCGTCCGTCTCCAAATCGGCTGTAGAGAGTGGCGAGCACACGGTGGACGTGCAGAAGAAGCTCGACGAGATCGTCAAGGCGGTCGGGAGCGCCCGGTCCATGCCCATGTCGGCTTCGTGCGTGGTCAACCGCGCCGAGCTGCTCGCGATGCTCGAAGAGGTGCGCGAGGCCCTGCCCGGCTCGCTCGCCCATGCCCAGGAGCTCATCGGCGGCCGGGAGCAGATGGCCGAGCAGGCCCGTCAGGAGGCCGAGCGGATCATCGAGACCGCACGCGCCGAACGCACCGCGCTGATCTCCGAGACCGAGGTCGCCAGGCAGTCCCGCGGCGAGGCCGACCGCATCCTCGACGAGGCCCGCCGGGAGGCCGAGGAGGTCCGTGCCGAGGCCGACGAGTACGTCGACAGCAAGCTCGCCAACTTCGAGGTCGTTCTCACCAAGACCATCGGCTCCGTCGACCGGGGCCGCGAGAAGCTCCTCGGCCGTGGCCGGCCCTTCGACGAGCAGGGATACGAGGACCCGGACTTCGCCGAGGCCCCCGAGCGCAGCACCGACCCGGCCACGCTCCAGCGCCGTGCGGACGAGTACGTCGACACCAAGCTCGGCGCCTTCGAGGCCGTGCTCGCCAAGACCCTGGAGGCGGTCGGCCGCGGCCGGCAGAAGCTGCACGGCCGGGTCGCCACGGATGAACTCGGCGCGCACGTGGCCGCCCAGGACGCGGCGGGCGACCAGGGGCACATCAGCGACGAGGACCACTGGGCCGGCCTCGCCGGGCTCGCCACCCCGGAGCCGGAGCCGGTGCACCAGCAGGTTCAGCCGCACTTCCCCGCCCAGACCCAGCCGAGCTACGCGGAGACAGCGCAGACATACGCGTACCAGGAGCAGCCGCAGCAGGACGTCTACGGGTACCAGCAGCAGTCGGACCCGTACGCCGCCTATCAGCAGCAGGGCTACGACCAGAGCCAGGCCCAGGCCCCGGTCCAGGGGTACGACGGCTGGCAGCAGCAGCCCATGCAGCCCCAGCAGGCGCTCCAGCCGCAGGGCGAGAGCGCCCTCGAAGAGACCAGCCTGTTCGACACCAGCATGATCGACCTGGACCAGCTCCGCCGGTACGAACAGGGGCGCTGACCGGGCGGTACAGGGGCCCGGCGGACCGGATTGGGAGCTGGGCGGCGCGTCCAGTATCCTGGCTCCTCGGTCGCGCGTATGTCCGCGATTCCGGCTGCCCGTTTCGAATCCGAATCCGGTCGGCCCTCCCCACAATGCGTGATGCACATGATCTCGAAAGCAGGAAAAGCCCTGAACGGCCACCTCGATCACCGAAACCCCCTCGTGTTCGACACGCACGAGCTGGGTCGGCGTCCCGGTGCCCTCCAGCGGCTGACCCGCACGGTGGACGCACCCGGTTCGCCGGCCCTCGGTATCGACGGGGTCATCGGTGTGCCGGAAGGCGCACCCGTGGAGCTGGACCTCCGTCTCGAATCTGTCATGGAGGGGGTGCTTGTCACAGGCACCGCCCGTGCGTCGGCCGAGGGGGAGTGCGTAAGGTGTCTGGAGCCGCTGCACCAAGAGGTTGTGGCGGACTTCCAGGAGATGTTCTCGTACCCTGACGCCGACGACCGGGGCCGCAGCAGCAAGGCGGAACCGGCCGACGACGCAGAGGACGACGAGGACAGGCTCTTCATCGAGGACGGCCTGTTCGACCTCGAACCAGTGCTGCGCGATGCGGTGGTGCTCGCACTGCCGATGCAGCCGGTGTGCCGGGAGTCCTGTGCCGGTCTGTGTTCCGAATGCGGAATCAGGCTGGACGAGAACCCCGGTCACCACCACGATGCCGTCGACATCCGTTGGGCGGCACTGCAAGGACTCGCCGACACCGTTCAGGACGGCGAGAAGGACAACATGGGCGGCGCCGAAGCGGGCGTCGACGAGAAGCAGGAGAAGTAGCCGTGGCTGTTCCGAAGCGGAAGATGTCGCGCAGCAACACGCGCCACCGCCGGTCGCAGTGGAAGGCTGCGGTCCCCACCCTGGTTTCGTGTGAGCGTTGCCAGGAGCCGAAGCTGCAGCACATCGCGTGCCCCAGCTGTGGCACGTACAACAAGCGCCAGGTCCTCGAGGTCTGAGCGGCTGGTGAGAGGCCCGATGTCTGAGTTGTCCAACGCCAAGAAGCAGGCAGACAACGTCAACACAGCCTCGTCCCACACGCTTCTGGAAGGGCGGCTCGGGTATCACCTCGAGTCCGCCCTTCTGGTGCGTGCGCTGACCCATCGTTCGTACGCATACGAGAACGGCGGTCTGCCCACCAACGAGCGGCTCGAATTCCTCGGGGATTCGGTGCTCGGCCTGGTGGTCACGGACACGCTGTACCGTACCCACCCCGACCTGCCCGAAGGCCAGCTGGCCAAATTGCGGGCCGCGGTGGTCAACTCGCGTGCACTTGCGGAAGTGGGCCGCGGCCTCGAACTCGGTTCCTTCATCCGGCTCGGCCGCGGTGAAGAGGGCACGGGCGGCAGGGACAAGGCGTCCATCCTCGCCGACACCCTTGAAGCGGTGATCGGCGCGGTCTACCTCGACCAGGGGCTCAGCGCGGCCTCGGAGCTGGTCCACCGGCTCTTCGACCCGCTGATCGACAGGTCCTCGAACCTCGGCGCCGGCCTGGACTGGAAGACCAGCCTCCAGGAACTCACCGCGAGCGAGAGCCTCGGTGTCCCCGAGTACCTCGTCACGGAGACCGGCCCGGACCACGAGAAGACTTTTACTGCTGCTGCTCGCGTCGGTGGTGTCTCGTACGGCACCGGCACCGGCCGTAGCAAGAAGGAAGCGGAGCAGCAGGCGGCGGAGTCCGCCTGGCGCGAGATCAGCGCCGCCGCGGAAGCACGGGAGGCCGCGGCGAAGGCCGCTGCCGACGGAGGGGCCGCCGACACCCCTGCCGACCCGTCGCCGTCCACGGACGTCGCTCCGGCCTGACCCGAGAACCCCTCGGTGCCCTGCGCACCGAGGGGTTTTCCCTGCCCGGATATTCTTTTCATTTCTCCAGTTCACTTTCTTCAGGAGCGACACCGTGCCGGAGCTGCCCGAGGTCGAAGTCGTACGACGCGGTCTTGAGCGCTGGGTCACCGGCCGCACGGTCGGTGACGTCGAGGTGCTGCACCCGCGTGCGGTCCGCCGCCATCTCGCGGGCGGTCTGGACTTCGCGGCCCGCCTCGGCGGCGCCCGTCTCGGAACGGCCATGCGCCGCGGCAAGTACCTCTGGGTGCCGCTGGACGATGCGTCCAGCTCGCTGCTGGGCCACCTCGGCATGAGCGGCCAGCTGCTCGTGCAGCCGCAGGACACCCCCGACGAGAAGCATCTGCGCATCCGGATCCGCTTCGACGACTCGCTCGGCACCGAGCTGCGTTTCGTCGATCAGCGGACCTTCGGCGGGCTCTCGCTCCACGAATGCGCCGCCGACAGCACGGACGGGCTGCCCGACACCATCGCGCACATCGCGCGCGACCCCATGGACCCGGCCTTCGACGACGCTGCCTTCCATACGGCCCTGCGACTGCGCCGTACAACGGTCAAGCGCGCCCTGCTCGACCAGTCGCTGATCAGCGGAGTCGGCAACATCTACGCGGACGAGGCGCTCTGGCGCGCCAAGCTGCACTACGACCGGCCGACCGCGACCCTCACCCGACCCAAGTCGGCCGAGCTGCTGGGCCATGTCCGCGACGTGATGAACGCGGCGCTCCACCAGGGCGGCACCAGCTTCGACAGCCTCTACGTCAATGTGAACGGCGAGTCCGGCTACTTCGACCGTTCGCTCGACGCGTACGGGCGAGAGGACGAGCCCTGCCACCGCTGCGGTACGCCGATGCGCCGCCGCCCGTGGATGAACCGCTCCAGCTATTTCTGCCCGCGCTGTCAGCGACCGCCGCGCGCGGCTTCCCCGTCCCGGACCTTCGGGCTCGGGCGGACCTCGGCGTAATCCGGCCCTCGACGAGCTCGAACAGTCCGAGCAGCCGCTCGGCGACCTGCCGGCCCATCCCTGGTGGGGGGAAGTGCTCCGAGAGCAATCCGCCGGTTAGCGTTCGGGCATGAACGAAGATGTACGGCTCACCGCCTGGGTTCGCGGCCGAGTACAGCAAGTAGGGTTCCGCTGGTTCACCAGGGCAAACGCTCTGGAGATCGGTGGCCTCACCGGATTCGCCCTCAATCTCGACGACGGCAGGGTGCAGGTCGTCGCCGAGGGACGGCGTGAGGATTGCCACCGTCTGCTGGAATGGCTGCGCTCGGACGACACACCCGGGCGCGTTGACGGAGTCACTGAGATCTGGGACACCCCGCGCGGCGGATACGAGGGCTTCGCGATCCGCTGATCCGGGCTCGATCCGGCTGCGTCGCGGGAGGCTGTGTTCGGAATGTGTTCGATGGGCAGCGCGGGGTGACGGGGTGGGCGCTCATCTGCGCACACATGAAATGACCTGCGAAATGTCCGGGTGGTTGCCAAGATTCGCTTGGCATGCCAGGCTGCGGCAGTAAGGATGATCTCCACGCCCCCGAGGGCCCCGCAGGAGAGTCGCGCCGCATGATCGTCAAGCCGCGCGCCCCCGGGTCCCCGTCTCTACCGGGCGTGATCGTGTTGACCGTCAAACTTTTTGGTGAGACGCTGAAATCCCCGCGCACCTTAGCTGTTTGGCAGAGCTGTTTGGCAGCAGAACAGCAGTGAATACAGAGCACTGCCGAGCACCGCGGGTGCGATTCCCTCACGACCCACACCGCATCGGTCGGTCACTCAGTGTGGAGGACCATCCATCATGGCAAAGGCGCTTCTCGGTTATGTCGGCGGTTCCGACCCGCGACTCCTCGCCGAGATGCGACGGCTCCAGCAGCGCGTCCAGGACCTCGAATCCGAGCTTGTACGGATTCAGGACGAGAACGACGCACTCAACGCCGCCGCCCAGCACCAAGAGTCGCTGCTCGACAGCATCGACATCGACGTTCCTCAGGCGGAACCCGCGCTGACCTGACCGATGGCCCCCAGGGCCGGTCGGGCTGTCCGCGTCAGCCGTCCGAGATCATCACCCGGATCGTCGCCGGATCATTGAAGATCACTGCTCTTGATCTGTCACCACCGTGACATGTCCTTGATCCGTCATGCGCTGCATCAGCAACACCGCACACGCAACACCGCACAAGGCACAAGATGTACAAGGGGCGCTTCGGCGTCCCTTCTTTCTTTTCTGCCGGACCTGTGTGACCCGCGGCGGACGCATGCCCCTTCCCTTACGGTCTGACGTGCCCTGCACCTTCATCAGCGAAACCGAGAGCGAAAGGTAGAGTCCGGCGGCGTGCACCTCAAGGCCCTGACCCTGCGTGGTTTCAAATCGTTCGCCTCCGCCACGACGCTGCGGTTCGAACCCGGTATCACGTGCGTCGTCGGTCCGAATGGGTCGGGCAAGTCCAATGTGGTGGACGCGCTCTCCTGGGTGATGGGGGAGCAGGGGGCAAAATCCTTGCGCGGCGGCAAGATGGAAGACGTGATCTTCGCCGGTACCACCGGGCGGCCGCCGCTCGGGCGGGCGGAAGTATCGCTGACCATCGACAATTCCGACGGCGCACTGCCCATCGAGTACGCCGAAGTGACGATCACTCGGATCATGTTCCGCAACGGCGGCAGCGAATACCAGATCAATGGCGACACCTGCCGGCTCCTGGACATCCAGGAACTCCTCTCCGATTCCGGTATCGGCCGCGAGATGCATGTCATCGTCGGCCAGGGCCGGCTGGACTCCGTACTCCATGCCGACCCGACGGGGCGGCGCGCATTCATCGAGGAAGCCGCGGGTGTGCTCAAGCACCGCAAGCGAAAAGAGAAGGCGCTGCGGAAACTGGACGCGATGGGGGCCAATCTGGCGCGTGTCCAGGACCTGACCGGCGAGCTGCGACGGCAACTGAAGCCTCTGGGCCGGCAGGCGGCCGTGGCACGCCGGGCCGCCGTCATCCAGGCCGACCTGCGCGACGCCAGACTGCGGCTGCTCGCCGACGACCTGGTGCGGCTGCACACCGCGCTGCGCAGTGAGATCGCCGACGAAGCGGCGCTCAAGCAGCGCAGGGAGGCCGCGGAGGCGGAGCTCAAGGCGGCCCTGGCGCGAGAGGCGGAGCTGGAGGACGAGGTACGGCGGCTGACGCCGCGGCTCCAGCGGGCCCAGCAGACCTGGTACGAGCTGTCGCAGCTGGCCGAACGGGTGCGCGGCACGATCTCGCTGGCCGACGCCCGGGTGAAGAGCGCCGGTGCCGCCCCTGAGGAGGAGCGGCGCGGCACGGGGTTCAGGGACCCCGAAAGCATGGAGCGCGAGGCCGCCCGCATTCGTGAGCAGGAGGCGGAGCTGGAAGCCGCACTGGAGGCGGCTGAACACGCGTTGGAGGACACCGCCGCCCATCGCGCCGGTCTGGAACGGGAGTTGGCGGTCGAGGAGCGCAGGCTCAGGGACGCCGCCCGGGCCATCGCGGACCGCCGCGAAGGACTCGCCCGGTTGAACGGACAGGTCAACGCGGCCCGCAGCCGGGCTGGTTCGGCCCAGGCCGAGATCGACCGGCTGGCCGCTTCCCGTGACGAGGCGCAGGAGCGGGCGGTTGCCGCCCAGGAGGAGTACGAACAGCTCAAGGGCGAGGTCGAAAGCCTGGACGCGGACGACGCGGAGCTGGGCGAGCGGCACGACTTTGCCAAGCGGGAACTCGCAGAGGCGGAGGCGGCGCTCTCCGCGGCCCGGGAGGCCGCCACCGCCGCCGAACGGAAGCGGGCGGCGGTCGCGGCCCGCCATGAGGCACTTGCCCTCGGCCTGCGCCGCAAGGACGGCACCGGTGTGCTGCTCGGCGCGCGAGACCGTCTGTCGGGCCTGCTCGGCCCGGCCGCGGAACTCCTGACGGTGGCCCCGGGGTACGAGGTGGCGGTGGCGGCGGCACTGGGCACGGCGGCGGACGCGGTCGCGGTGACGGACCCGGCCACGGCAGCGGAAGCGATCCGACTGCTGCGCAAGCAGGACGCGGGGCGCGCGGCGCTGCTGTCGGGCAGGGTGTGGGGCGGGGTGCCTGATCACGGTGGTGCTGGTGGCGACTCGAGTGCCGGTGCGGCCGATGTGGCCGGAGCGCCCGCCGGAGGACCGCCCGCAGTGGCCGACCTCGTCCGTGGGCCCGTCGAACTGGTGGGCGCCGTACGGAGGCTGCTGCGGGACATGGTGGTCGTCGGCACCCTGGAGGATGCCGAGGATCTCGTCGCTGTACACCCGGAACTGACGGCCGTGACCGCCGAGGGGGACATCCTGTCGGCCCACTTCGCGCACGGCGGTTCCGCCGGGGCGCCGACCCTCCTCGAAGTGCAGGCATCGGTGGACGAGGCCGCCGCCCAGTTGGAGGAACTGGCCGTGCAGTGCGCGGAGTTGACCGATGCCCAGCGGCTCGCCGGGGAGAGGCGCAGCGCGAGCGCCGGGCTGGTCGAGGAGGTGGGGGAGCGGCGCCGGGCCGCCGAGCGGGAGAAGTCCGGGGTGGCCCAGCAGCTCGGGCGGCTCGCCGGGCAGGCCCGTGGCGCCGTGGGCGAGGCCGAGCGGATGACCGCGTCCGCCGCCCGTGCCCAGGAGGCGCTGGAGCGGGCGACGCAGGAGGCCGAGGAACTGGCCGAGCGGCTGCTCGTCGCCGAGGAGACACCGGTCGAGGAGGAGCCGGACACCTCTGTACGCGACCGGCTCGCCGCCGACGGTGCCAACGCCCGCCAGACCGAGATGGAGGCCCGCCTCCAGGTGCGTACCCATGAGGAGAGGGTGAAGGGTCTCGCGGGCCGCGCGGACTCCCTCGACCGGGGCGCCCGCGCCGAACGCGAGGCCCGTGCCCGCGCCGAGCAGCGCCGCGCCAGACTGCGGCACGAGGCGGCGGTGGCCTCCGCCGTCGCGTCCGGCGCCCGTCAGCTGCTGGCCCATGTCGAGGTGTCCGTTGTACGGGCCGAGCAGGAGCGGGTCGCGGCCGAGGCGGCGAAGGCGGAGCGGGAGCGGGAGCTGGCGGCCGAGCGCACCCGGGGCCGCGAGCTCAAGAACGAGCTGGACAAGCTCACGGACTCCGTCCACCGCGGCGAGGTACTCGGTGCCGAGAAGCGGCTGCGGATAGAGCAGCTGGAGGCGAAGGCGCTGGAGGAGCTGGGCGTCGAGCCGGCCGGGCTGGCCGCCGAGTACGGCCCCGACCAGCTCGTACCGCCGTCACAGGCCGCCGAGGGCGAGGAGCTGCCTCAGGACCCGGAGCACCCGCGCAACCAGCCGAAGCCGTTCGTGAGGGCCGAGCAGGAGAAGCGGCTGAAGTCGGCCGAACGGGCGTATCAGCAACTTGGAAAGGTGAATCCGCTCGCCCTGGAGGAGTTCTCGGCGCTGGAGGAGCGCCACAAGTTCCTCTCCGAGCAGCTCGAAGACCTGAAGAAGACCCGGGCCGATCTGATTCAGGTGATCAAGGAAGTCGACCACCGGGTCGAGCAGGTGTTCACCGAGGCGTACCGGGACACCGCCCGTGAGTTCGAGGGGGTCTTCGCGCGGCTCTTTCCGGGCGGCGAGGGACGGCTCGTCCTCACCGACCCCGACAACATGCTCGCGACCGGTGTGGACGTCGAGGCCCGGCCGCCCGGCAAGAAGGTCAAGCGGCTCTCGCTGTTGTCCGGCGGGGAACGCTCGCTCACGGCGGTGGCGTTGCTGGTCTCGATCTTCAAGGCCAGGCCGAGTCCGTTCTATGTGATGGACGAGGTCGAGGCGGCGCTCGACGACACCAATCTGCAGCGGCTGATCCGGATCATGGAGGAGCTCCAGGAAAGCTCTCAGCTGATCGTGATCACGCACCAGAAGCGGACGATGGAGGTCGCCGACGCGCTGTACGGCGTTTCGATGCAGGGCGACGGCGTTTCCAAGGTGATCAGCCAGCGGCTCCGCTGATCCCTTTACTCAATCTTCAACACTCCTATGACCTTTTTGGGTACTTTGAGTAGAGATCTGCTGAATATGCCATTTTGACTTCGAAACTTGAACGCATATTCTCTGCGAAGTCGTCTTTAACGTTCATGTGGTGACAGTTGAGAAGTTATGCGCCACTTGGAAGAGCTCGCTCCCCCCACAAGAGCTCGCCCCCCACACCTGACGACGTGGCCAGGCATCAGGAGTACAAGTGACCAGCACAGCGCAGGGACCGGCGTCCGGAGCCCGGGAGGCCCATCCGGACCACCTCGGCCATGTCATCTTCATCACGGCAGCCGCTGCGATGGGTGGCTTCCTGTTCGGCTACGACAGTTCCGTCATCAACGGTGCCGTCGAGGCGATCCGCAGCCGGTACGACATCGGCTCGGCGACGCTCGCCCAGGTCATCGCCATCGCCCTGATCGGCTGTGCGATCGGCGCGGCCACGGCGGGGCGCATCGCCGACCGCATCGGCCGTATCCGCTGCATGCAGATCGCCTCCGTGCTCTTCACCATCAGCGCCGTCGGTTCCGCGCTCCCGTTCGCGCTCTGGGACCTGGCGATGTGGCGCATCATCGGCGGCTTCGCCATTGGCATGGCCTCGGTGATCGGCCCGGCGTACATCGCCGAGGTCTCGCCGCCCGCCTACCGCGGCCGGCTCGGCGCCTTCCAGCAGGCGGCGATCGTCATCGGCATCGCCGTCTCCCAACTGGTCAACTACGGGATTCTGCAGCTCGCCGGCGGAGATCAGCGCGGCAAGATCGGCGGCCTCGAGGCCTGGCAGTGGATGCTCGGCGTGATGGTCGTCCCCGCCATCCTGTACGGGCTTCTGTCGTTCGCGATCCCCGAGTCGCCGCGGTTCCTGATCTCGGTAGGCAAGAAGGACCGGGCCCGGCGGATCCTCGAGGAGGTCGAGGGCAAGAACGTCGACCTCGACGTCCGGGTGGCCGAGATCGAGACCGCCATGCGCCGTGAGCACAAGTCCAGGTTCAAGGACCTGCTCGGCGGCCGCTTCGGCCTTCTGCCGATCGTCTGGGTCGGTATCGGCCTGTCGGTCTTCCAGCAGCTCGTCGGCATCAACGTGGCGTTCTACTACTCGGCGACGCTGTGGCAGTCCGTCGGCATCAACCCGTCCGACTCGTTCCTCTACTCGTTCACCACGTCGATCATCAACATCGTCGGTACCGTGATCGCGATGGTGCTGGTGGACCGGGTGGGGCGCAAGCCGCTCGCACTGGTCGGCTCCACCGGCATGGCCGTCGCCCTCGCCTGCGAGGCATGGGCCTTCTCCGCCCACCTGGTCGACGGCAAGCTGCCCCACACCCAGGGCGTCGTGGCGCTCGCCGCGGCCCATGCGTTCGTGCTCTTCTTCGCCCTGTCGTGGGGTGTCGTGGTCTGGGTCTTCCTCGGTGAGATGTTCCCGAACAGGATCCGCGCCGCCGCGCTCGGCGTCGCCGCGTCCGCACAGTGGATCGCCAACTGGGCGATCACCGCAAGCTTCCCGAGCCTGTCCGACTGGAACCTGTCGGGCACCTACATCATCTACGCGTGCTTCGCCGCGCTCTCGATCCCCTTCGTGCTCAAGTTCGTGAAGGAGACCAAGGGCAAGGCGTTGGAGGAGATGGGCTGAGACCGACCGGCCCTCTCCTCGACAACGCGATGCCCCGGCCCGCACCCGCGCGCCGGGGCAGTTCCTTGCGGGCCGGGTCAGCGTGCGACCGCCTCGCAGAACAGCCGCAGACTGCGCCACCCCTCCTCGACCGGCATCCCCCCGCACAGCGGATGCAGCACCAGGCTGTCCGGTTCCCCGGCCTGCCCGGCGCACTCGTCCGGCGTGATGACCCGGTAGACCCCCTCGTCCCGCAGCTCCGCCACCGTCGTCGCCGCCGAACGCACGGCCGAGCGGATGTCCTTGGACTGCCAGGAGGCGTACGTACGAGCCTCGTGCAGGAAGTGCTCGCCGTACTCCGCCCAGGTCCGGTCCGGGTCCTCCGACACATGCAGCAGCGGCGTCTCGGCGGACGGCATCATGCAGAAGCCGTCCGTCCCGAATTCCGCACGCCGCTGGTGGTAGTAGGCCTCCAGCTCCGGCAGATGCGCGCTCGGGAAGAACGGCAGCCCGAACCGGGCCGCCCGCCGCGCCGCCGCCCGCGAGCTGCCGCCCACCAGCAGCAGCGGATGCGGCTGGGTGTACGGGCGTGGCGTGACCCGGACCCTGCGGCCCCGGAACGGGAACGGCTCTCCGGTCCACGCCTGCAGCAACGTTTCCAGAAGCTCGTCCTGGAGCCGCCCGCGCCTGCCCCATTCGACGCCCGCCTGTTCGTATTCCTCGGGCCGGTAGCCGATCCCCGCCACCGTGACGAGCCGGCCCGCGCTCAGCAGGTCCAGGACCGCGATGTCCTCGGCCAGCCGCAACGGGTCGTGCAGCGGGCCGATGATCGCCGAGACGGTGACCGCGATCCGGCGGGTGGCGCCGAAGACCGAGCCCGCGAAGACGAAGGGGGAGGGGAGCCAGGAGTTGGCGGCGCCGTGGTGTTCCTCGGTCTGCACTGTGTCGACGCCGTGCTCGTCGGCGTACGCGGCCATCTCCAGCGCGGCGCGGTACCGGGCCGAGAGCGACTCGGGGGTGGCATCGGGATCGACGAGATTGAACCGGACCACTGTGAAGGCCATGACACTCGTCCCCTTCGTCGGGCGGACTCGGCGAGGCGGGACATTAGCTGACGTAGTGTCAGAAGTGTAGGGGTGTGACGAATCCGATCCGCGCCGAAAGCGGGGGTCGGGCCCGGCCTGTGTGCTCGCTGTCGGGAACGGGTTCGAGGTCACGGGTCTCCGCGCGCGGGATCGCACCCTTACCGCCAAAAGGTGCATAACGCCCATGGGGGTGCGGGGATGATCCTTCGGGGCATCCCCCCGCGGGTGGACGTGACCGATACTGGGTGGGTTATGGAATTCGTCATCCTTGCTGTAGTCATCGCCCTGGTCGCGGTCGGCATGATCAGCGGGCTCGTGGTCAGCAGCCGCAAGAAGAAGCAGCTGCCCCCGGCGCCGTCGAGCACGCCGACCATCACTCCTCCCGCCGAGCCCCATGTCGGCGAGGAAGCCGAGACGCCGCGCGAGGAACCGCGCCGCACCATCGAGGAGGCCGGTCCCCCTCCGGTCGAGGCTCCCGCCGAGGAAGCCCCCGAGGCCGTCGAGCCGGAGGCGCCCGCCGCCCCCGCCATCGAGGTGCCCGAGCCCACCGCGGGCCGTCTGGTGCGGCTGCGTGCCCGGCTCGCCCGCTCGCAGAACTCCCTCGGCAAGGGGCTGCTCACGCTCCTGTCCCGCGACAACCTCGACGAGGAGACCTGGGAGGAGATCGAGGACACCCTCCTCACTGCCGACGTCGGCGTCGCACCTACCCAGGAACTGGTGGAGCGGCTCCGTGAACGCGTCCGCGTTCTCGGCACCCGTACCCCCGAAGGGCTGCGCTCGCTGCTGCGCGAGGAGCTCCTCACCCTGCTCGGCACCGACTTCGACCGCGCGGTCAAGACGGAGAGCGGTGTCGACACCCCCGGCATCGTGATGGTCGTCGGCGTCAACGGAACCGGCAAGACCACCACCACCGGCAAACTGGCCCGGGTGCTCGTCGCCGACGGCCGAAGCGTCGTGCTCGGTGCGGCCGACACCTTCCGGGCCGCCGCCGCCGACCAGCTGCAGACCTGGGGGGAGCGCGTCGGCGCCCGCACCGTGCGCGGCCCCGAGGGCGGAGACCCGGCGTCGATCGCCTTCGACGCGGTGAAGGAAGGGATTGCCGAGGGCGCCGATGTCGTCCTCATCGACACCGCGGGACGGCTGCACACCAAGACCGGGCTCATGGACGAGCTCGGCAAGGTCAAGCGCGTCGTCGAGAAGCACGGACCGCTCGACGAGATCCTGCTCGTCCTCGACGCCACGACCGGACAGAACGGTCTGGTGCAGGCCCGGGTGTTCGCCGAGGTCGTCGACATCACCGGCATCGCGCTCACCAAGCTGGACGGCACCGCCAAGGGCGGCATCGTCATCGCCGTCCAGCGTGAACTGGGCGTACCGGTGAAGCTGGTCGGTCTCGGCGAGGGGCCGGACGACCTGGCTCCGTTCGAGCCGGAGGCGTTCGTGGACGCCCTGATCGGAGACTGAGCCCCGCGCACACGCATCGGAGACCGAGCCCCGCGCATACGCAACAGAGCCCGACCGCATGATGCAACTGCGGTCGGGCTCTTCGCGCGGAAGCGGGGGCGGCTCAGCCGTACAGGGGTGCGCGATGGCAGCGCATACGCAACAGAGCCCGACCGCATGATGCAACTGCGGTCGGGCTCTTCGCGCGGAAGCGGGAGCGGCTCAGCCGCACAGGGGTGCGCGATGGCAGCTGTACGCCAGCGTGCCCAGCAGCAGCCGCGCCTCTGGCGGCGCGGCCGCCGTGTCCAGTACCGGCGGGCGCAGCCACCGGACCGGGCCCAGGCCGCCCTCGTCGGACGGAGGGGCGGTGATGTGGCAGCCGGGCCCCAGCGCTCGCAGATCCAGACCCGCGTCGTCCCAGCCCATCCGGTACAGCAGCCGCGGAAGCTCGGCGGCGGCCCCCGGGGCCACGAAGAACTGCACCCGCCCGCCCGGCGTCACCGCGACCGGGCCGAGCGGCAGCCCCATCCGCTCCATGCGGACCAGGGCCCGGCGCCCGGACGCTTCGGCGACGTCGAGGATGTCGAAGGTCCGGCCCACCGGAAGCAGCATCGCGGCGCCCGGCACCCGGGCCCAGGCGTCCGCCGCCGCGTCGAGCGTGGCACCCGCGGGAACCTCGGGGGCGGAGTCCAGCGGATGGGCGCCGGGGGAGGGGCACATGGCCTCGCCGCACGAGCAGCGGCCGGCTGCGACCCGCGCTCCCGGCGCGACGGCCCAGCCCCACAGTCCTGTGTACTCGGCCACTGCCGTGCACTCGGCCGAACGGCCGCGGCGCCGTGAGCCGGTGCGCATCTCGCGGATGCCGCCGATCGTGAAGCCCATGCCCCCTCCAACGTGTCCGACTCGTGGGTGGTTACGACGTGGAGTGCAATCGTGACGCTCCGTCGGTCCTGTCGATCCGTGACGCGCCAGTGCGCTCGCGGTCGTGCGGCATGGCCCACGCGCCCCGTCGTGCATCACCGCGTTCGCTGCTGATCGTCCTGTGTCAAGTGAATCGCGCCCGGCGGTGGTGGCGTTCATTCGAAGGGGTGGCGAATGGTGGCGTTTCTCCAATCGCCCTCGCGGAGTGAGTGATCGTAGGATTACCGTCGGTACGCGAGCCGTGCAAGTATGTGCGCCCATGGGTATGCCAGAGGCAATCCGATTTCCTGTTCGATCGTGCACAACCTCCGTATGGGCGGCATCGGATCAGGGCAATCCGACAGTGGTTCGCGCGACAGTATTCAGCGGGATGGGGGCGTTCCAGTGAGTGGCAGTGGCGCAGGCGATACGAATGCCGGTAAGCGCCCCAACGAGCAATTGGGCTCATGGTTCGTGCGCAGCGGCTGGTCGAAGGGCGAGCTGGCGCGGCAGGTGAACCGCCGGGCGCGCCAGATGGGCGCCCACCACATCAGCACCGACACCTCCCGGGTGCGGCGCTGGCTGGACGGTGAACAGCCGCGCGAGCCGATCCCGCGCATCCTCTCCGAGCTGTTCTCGGAGCGCTTCGGCTCCGTCGTCGCCATCGAGGACCTCGGGCTGCGCTCCGCGCACCAGTCACTGTCCGTGTCCGGCGTCGACCTGCCCTGGGCGGGCCCGCAGACCGTCGCCCTGCTCAGCGAGTTCTCCCGCAGCGATCTCATGCTCGCCCGCCGAGGATTCCTCGGCTCCTCGCTCGCGCTCGCCGCAGGACCCGCCCTGATCGAGCCCATGCAGCGCTGGCTGGCGCCCGTCACCACCACCGGACCTCCGCAGCCGGACTCGGCCGCCGCGGCCCGTCGGCCCTCCCGGCTCTCCGGCCCCGAGCTCGACCTGCTGGAGTCCACCACCGCGATGTTCCGCCAGTGGGACGCGCAGTGCGGCGGCGGACTGCGCCGCAAGGCCGTCGTCGGACAACTCCACGAGGTCACCGACCTGCTGCAGGAACCGCAGCCGGCGGCCACGGCCAAGCGGCTCTTCCGCTGCGCGGCCGAACTGGCGGAGCTGGCGGGCTGGATGAGCTACGACGTCGGCCTCCAGCCCGCCGCCCAGAAGTACTTCGTCCTCGCGCTGCACGCCTCGAAAGAGGCCGGTGACAAACCGCTCGGTTCGTATGTTCTGTCCAGCATGAGCCGCCAGATGATCCACCTCGGACGGCCCGACGACGCCCTCGAACTGATCCATCTCGCGCAGTACGGCAGCCGGGACTGCGCCACTCCGCGCACCCAGGCCATGCTGTATGCGCTGGAGGCTCGCGCGTACGCCAACATGGGCCAGCCGAGCAAGTGCAAACGAGCTGTCCGGATGGCCGAGGACACCTTCCTCGACGTCGGGATCGACGGCGAGCCCGAGCCCGACTGGATCCGCTTCTTCTCGAAGGCCGAGCTCAATGGCGAGAACTCCCACTCGTACCGCGACCTCGCCTATGTCGCGGGCCGCAGCCCCACGTACGCCGCGCTCGCCGAACCCCTCATGAGGGAGGCCGTCCGGCTCTTCGGCGAGGACCACGAGCACCAGCGGTCGTACGCACTCAATCTGATCGGCCTCGCCACCGTGCACCTCCTCCAGCGCGAGCCCGAACAGTCCACGGTGCTGGCCGAGAAGGCGCTGCGGGTCGCCAAGAAGATCCGCTCCGAGCGCGTCAACAACCGGCTCCGCAAGACCGTCGACACCGCCGCCAGGGACTTCGGAGACATTCCCGAAGTGGCCAGGCTCACCGATCTCCTCACCGAGCAGCTGCCCGAGTCCGCAGAAGCGGTCTGAGCCGCACCCCGGGCCCCGGCCACGGCAACCACCCCGAACAGACCGACTTCGGCTCCCCCGATTGCCAGGTCAGCGGGTGGTCGGCGTGGCCGGTTCGCGTTGCCTCTCCCGTACGGAAGAGTCGTCACCGCACCGTGTGCGGTTCCGGCCGCAGAGCAGTCCCAACCCCGGATACGCCACGGCCGGTTCATTGGGACGTAACACACCGAACCTTTTGTCACTGCCGCGAAACACCGTGCGGCATCGGCGGAAACCGTGCTGGGCGAATCTCATGGCGCATAACCGGCCCGCACCTTTTTCCAGTGGTCCCGCACGTGGTCCAGCTCTTTTCGCCTGCACGCGGCCGCACCGACGACGAGGAGACGCCGATGTCCCCAGGTATTACGACGCCAGTCGCAGCCGCCCCGACGCTGTCTGCCGCCAACACCGGGTTCATGCTCATCTGCTCTGCCCTGGTGATGCTCATGACCCCGGGCCTGGCCTTCTTCTACGGCGGCATGGTCCGCGTCAAGAGCACCCTCAACATGCTGATGATGAGCTTCATCAGCCTCGGGATCGTCACGATCCTGTGGGTGCTCTACGGATTCAGCCTCGCCTTCGGCTCCGACATCGGCTCCGTCATCGGCTGGAGTTCGGACTACGCCGGTCTCAGCGGGATCGGTATCACCCAGCTCTGGGACGGCTACACGATCCCCGTCTACGTCTTCGCCGCATTCCAGCTGATGTTCGCCGTCATCACCCCCGCACTGATCAGTGGCGCCCTCGCCGACCGGGTGAAGTTCACCTCCTGGGCCCTGTTCATCACGCTCTGGGCCACCGTTGTCTACTTCCCCGTCGCCCACTGGGTCTGGGGCGCGGGCGGCTGGCTCTTCGAACTCGGTGTCATCGACTTCGCCGGTGGTACGGCCGTCCACATCAACGCAGGTGCCGCGGCGCTCGGCGTGATCCTCGTCATCGGCAAGCGCATCGGCTTCAAGAAGGACCCCATGCGGCCGCACAGCCTGCCGCTCGTCATGCTCGGCGCCGGCCTGCTGTGGTTCGGCTGGTTCGGCTTCAACGCCGGCTCGTGGCTCGGCAACGACGACGGCGTCGGCGCGGTGATGTTCGTCAACACACAGGTCGCCACCGCTGCCGCGATGCTCGCCTGGCTCGGTTACGAGAAGCTCCGCCACGGCTCCTTCACCACCCTCGGTGCGGCCTCCGGCGCTGTCGCCGGTCTCGTCGCCATCACACCGTCCGGCGGTGCGGTCAGCCCGCTCGGCGCCATCGCGGTCGGCGCCATCGCCGGTGTCCTGTGCGCCATGGCCGTCGGCCTGAAGTACAAGTTCGGCTACGACGACTCCCTGGACGTCGTCGGCGTCCACCTCGTCGGCGGCGTCGTCGGTTCCCTCCTCGTCGGCCTCTTCGCCACCGGCGGCGTCCAGTCCAAGGCGCAGGGCCTCTTCTACGGCGGCGGCCTCGACCAGCTCGGCAAGCAGGCCGCCGGTGTCTTCGCCGTCCTCGCGTACTCTCTGGTCGTCTCCGCGATCCTCGCCTTCCTCCTGGACAGGACGATCGGCATGCGTGTCGTGGAGGACGACGAGATCTCCGGCATCGACCAGACCGAACACGCCGAGACCGCGTACGACTTCAGCGGAGCGGGCGGCGGCGCGGCCCCGCGCACGGCCTTGACTACGGCACCGGGCACGACGGCAGCACCGCAGACGAAGAAGGTGGACGCATGAAGCTCATCACCGCAGTCGTGAAGCCACACCGGCTCGACGAGATCAAGGAGGCCCTCCAGAACTTCGGCATCCAGGGCCTCACGGTCACGGAAGCCAGCGGATACGGGCGTCAGCGCGGCCACACCGAGGTCTACCGGGGCGCCGAGTACACCGTCGACCTCGTCCCCAAGATCCGCATCGAGGTCCTTGTCGAGGACGAGGACTCCGAAGAGCTCATCGACGTTGTCGTGAAGGCCGCCCGAACCGGCAAGATCGGCGACGGCAAGGTCTGGAGCGTGCCGGTCGACACCGCGGTTCGCGTACGAACGGGCGAACGCGGCCCGGACGCACTCTGAACCGACGGTCCCGAAACGAAAGGCAGCCGGGTGATGAGCACCGAATCCGAAGACTCGGAACCCGGCGGCTACGCGGCGGCCCGGCTGAGCCTCCTCCGGGGGACGGCGCAGTCCGGACCGCCGCGCCGTGCGGCCCTCGCATCGCTCACCGACGACTGGCTCACCGCGCTGTTCACCGCCGCGGCCGAACAGACCGGCGTCCACGGCGCCGCCCTCGTCGCCGTCGGCGGCTACGGCCGCGGCGAACTCTCCCCGCGCAGCGACCTCGACCTTCTGCTCCTGCACGACGGCAACGCCGACACCGGAGCCCTCGCCTCCCTCGCCGACCGCGTCTGGTACCCGGTCTGGGACCTCGGCCTCGCCCTCGACCACTCCGTACGCACCCCCGCCGAAGCCCGCAGGGCGGCCGGCGAGGACCTCAAGGTCCAACTCGGACTGCTCGACGCCCGACCCGTTGCCGGAGACCTCGGACCCGTCGCCGCGATGCGCACCGCGATCCTCGCCGACTGGCGCAATCAGGCTCCCAAACGCCTCCCCGCCCTCGACGAGCTCTGCCGCGAACGCGCCGAACGCCAGGGCGAACTCCAGTTCCTCCTCGAACCCGACCTCAAGGAGGCCCGCGGCGGACTGCGCGACGCCACCGCCCTGCGCGCCGTCGCCGCATCCTGGGTCGCCGACGCCCCCCGCGAAGGCCTCGCCGAGGCCCGCCGCATCCTCCTCGACGCCCGCGACGCCCTCCACCTCACCACCGGCCGCGCCACCGACCGCCTCGCCCTCCAGGAACAGGACCAGGTCGCCACCGCCCTCGGCCTCCTCGACGCGGACGCCCTGCTCCGCCAGGTGTACGAGGCCGCCCGCACCGTCTCGTACGCAACCGACGTCACCTGGCGCGAGGTCAACCGCGTCCTGCGCGCCCGCTCGGCGCGCCCCCGTCTCCGCTCGATTCTCGGTGCCGGCAGGAGCGGCGCCACCGAACGCACCCCGCTTGCCGAGGGCGTCGTCGAGGCCGACGGCGAAGTGATCCTCGCCCGCTCCGCCCGCCCCGAACGCGACCCCGTGCTCGTACTGCGCGCCGCCGCAGCGGCCGCCCAGTCCGAACTCCCGCTCTCCCGTCACGTCGTACGTCACCTCGCCGCCGCCGCGCGCCCGCTGCCGGTGCCATGGCCCGCCGAGGCCCGTGAAGAACTCGTCACCCTCCTCGGTGCGGGCGAGGCCACCGTCCCCGTCTGGGAAGCACTCGAAGCCGAAGGACTGATCACTCGGCTGCTCCCCGACTGGGAACGCGTCCGCTGCCGCCCCCAACGCAACCCCGTCCACACCTGGACAGTCGACCGCCATCTCGTCGAAGCCGCCGTCCGCGCCTCCTCCCTCACCCGCCGCGTCGGCCGCCCCGACCTCCTCCTCGTCGCCGCACTCCTGCACGACATCGGCAAGGGCTGGCCCGGCGACCACTCCGTCGCCGGTGAGGTCATCGCCCGCGACATGGCCGCCAGGATCGGCTTCGACCGGCACGACGTGGGCGTCATCGCCACCCTCGTACGCCATCATCTGCTGCTCATCGAGACCGCCACCCGGCGCGACCTCGACGACCCGGCGGCAATCCGCTCCGTCGCCACCGCGGTCGGCACCACCTCCATCCTGGAGCTCCTGCACGCCCTCACCGAGGCCGACGCACTCGCCACCGGGCCCGCCGCATGGTCCACCTGGCGCGCCTCCCTCGTCGCCGACCTCGTCGAACGCGTCGCCGCCGTGCTCGCCGGCCAGGCCCCAAAGGAACAAGAAGCCGCCGCGCCCAGTGCCGAACAGGAACGCCTCGCCATCGAGGCCCTGCGCACCGGCGAACCCGTCCTCGCCCTGCACGCCCAGGCCGAGACCCCGAACGAGGACGACGCACCGGAACCCGTCGGCGTCGAACTCCTCATCGCTCTGCCCGACCGCCCCGGCGTCCTGCCCGCAACGGCGGGCGTCCTCGCCCTGCACCGCCTCACCGTGCGAGCAGCCGATCTGCGGGCCGTGGAACTCCCCGCCGAGCTCGGCGAGGGCGATGCCGCCGGCCTGCTACTGCTCAGCTGGCGGGTCGCGGCCGAGTACGGCTCTTTGCCCCAGCCCACCCGCCTGCGCGCCGACCTCGTACGCGCCCTGGACGGCTCCCTGGACATCCGCGCCCGCCTCGCCGAACGCGAGGCCGCGTACCCGAGGCGGCGCGGGGTGAAGGCCCCACCGCCGAGGGTGACGGTCGCGGCGGCCGGCTCACAGCTGGCGACGGTGATCGAGGTACGGGCCCAGGACGCCCCGGGACTGCTGCACCGGATCGGCCGGGCGCTGGAGCAGTGCGAGGTCCGGGTGCGCAGCGCGCATGTGTCGACGCTGGGGGCGAACGCGGTGGACGCCTTCTACGTCACGGATACGGACGGTGAGCCGCTGCCCGAGGCGCGGGCGGCGGAGGTGGCCCGGGAGGTCGAGAAGGCGCTGGGCTGAGCGCCGCTGTGCCGTCCACAGGCTTTCGCCGCCGATGAGAACCGGGCGAGGGCTTTGGGATTCCCGGGGGCCGGATACCCTTGGGGACGACTGACCTGCCCCGCCCCCGACCCTGAGGACCGACGAGCGCCGTGTTCGATACTCTCTCCGACCGCCTTAGCGCGACCTTCAAGAACCTCCGGGGCAAGGGCCGCTTGTCCGAGGCGGACATCGACGCCACGGCCCGCGAGATCCGTATCGCCCTGCTCGAGGCGGATGTCGCGCTGCCCGTCGTCCGCGCCTTCATCGCCAACGTCAAGGAGCGGGCGCGCGGCGTCGAGGTCTCCCAGGCGCTGAACCCCGCCCAGCAGGTCGTCAAGATCGTCAACGAGGAGCTGGTAGGCATCCTCGGCGGCGAGACCCGGCGGCTGCGGTTCGCCAAGAACCCGCCCACTGTGATCATGCTCGCGGGTCTCCAGGGTGCCGGTAAGACCACCCTCGCCGGAAAGCTCGGCCTCTGGCTCAAGGGCCAGGGCCACTCCCCGCTGCTCGTCGCCTGTGACCTCCAGCGCCCCAACGCCGTCAACCAGCTCAGCGTCGTCGCCGACCGCGCCGGCGTCGCGGTGTACGCGCCGCAGCCGGGCAACGGCGTCGGTGACCCGGTCCAGGTCGCCAAGGACTCGATCGAGTTCGCGAAGGCCAAGGTCCACGACATCGTCATCGTCGACACCGCCGGCCGCCTCGGTATCGACCAGGAGCTGATGCAGCAGGCCGCGGACATCCGCGACGCCGTCAGTCCCGACGAGATCCTCTTCGTCGTCGACGCGATGATCGGTCAGGACGCGGTCAATACCGCCGAGGCCTTCCGCGACGGCGTCGGCTTCGACGGCGTGGTGCTCTCCAAGCTCGACGGTGACGCCCGTGGTGGTGCGGCCCTGTCGATCGCCCACGTCACGGGCAAGCAGATCATGTTCGCGTCGAACGGTGAGAAGCTCGATGACTTCGACGCCTTCCACCCCGACCGCATGGCGTCCCGCATTCTCGACATGGGTGACCTGCTCACCCTGATCGAGCAGGCGGAGAAGACCTTCAGCCAGGAAGAGGCCGCCAAAATGGCCTCCAAGCTGGCGTCCAGCAAGGGCAAGGACTTCACGCTCGACGACTTCCTGGCGCAGATGGAGCAGGTCAGGAAGATGGGCTCCATCTCCAAGCTGCTCGGGATGCTGCCCGGCATGGGGCAGATCAAGGACCAGATCAACAACATCGACGAGCGCGACGTGGACCGTACCGCCGCGATCATCAAGTCGATGACCCCGAAGGAGCGCGCCGAGCCGACGATCATCAACGGTTCGCGGCGGGCCCGTATCGCCAAGGGCTCCGGCGTCGAGGTCAGTGCCGTGAAGAACCTGGTGGAGCGGTTCTTCGAGGCGCGCAAGATGATGTCGAAGATGGCGCAGGGCGGCGGCATGCCGGGGATGCCCGGGATGCCGGGCATGGGCGGCGGCCCCGGCCGGCAGAAGAAGCAGGTCAAGCAGGCCAAGGGCAAGCGCAAGAGCGGCAACCCGATGAAGCGCAAGGCCGAGGAGCAGGCCGCGGCGGCCCGTCGCGAGCAGGCGGCGGCGCAGGGCGGTGCGTTCGGTCTGCCGGCGCAGGCGGACAAGAACTTCGAGCTGCCGGACGAGTTCAAGAAGTTCATGGGCTGATTGCCTGAAGGCTGATTGCCTGAAGAACATGCGGAAGGGGCGCCCACCGACGGTGGGCGCCCCTTCCGCATGTTCCTGTGCGGCGCGCCGAAGTTCACGAAGGGTTCATCCGTCGGGCCTCGATTCCCCCCTGTGGGCCCACTCGATGGGCCCACAGTGGCCTTTGGGGCGGGTTTTCATCTAATGTCACATTCTCAATGGTGTTTGTAGAGGAGAGCGCGTGACCACCCCCGTACCTCCCCGCGACCGGACCGATCAGCCATGGCGCTCCGAGGGCGCCCCGCCGCCTCCGCCGCCGGGCCGGAAGATGCCGGGGGGCTGGGGCGGACTGCTGCTGACCGCGCTCGCCGTCTATCTGATCACCAATCTGGTGCTGTCCTTCTTCAACGGGACAGGGGAGCCGACGATCGCGTACACGGAGTTCAGCAAGCAGGTCACCTCGGGCAATGTCTCCAAGGTCTACGCCAAGGGCGACACCATCCAGGGACAGCTCAAGAAGGAGGCGAAGGTCCCGGGGAGCGACAAGAAATACACCAAGTTCGTCACTCAGCGGCCTTCCTTCGCGGACGACAACCTCTGGGCCGAACTGGTCAAGGAGGGTGCCACGGTCACCGCGGAGCCCGTCGTCCAGCAGCGCAGCCTTCTCGCCAATCTGCTGATCTCGCTGGCCCCGATGCTGCTGCTCGTCCTGCTCTGGGTGTTCATGGCCCGGCGGATGTCCAAGGGCATGGGCGGCGGCATGGGAGGCTTCGGGCGCAAGGCCCCGCCCAAACCCGTCGAGCTGGAGGGCGGCAAGCGCACCTCCTTCCAGGACGTGGCCGGGATCGACGAGGTCGAGGGCGAGCTCAGCGACGTCGTGGACTTCCTGAAGAACCCGCAGGCGTACCGGAGGATGGGCGCCCGGATGCCCGGGGGAGTGCTCCTCGCGGGACCGCCCGGCACCGGCAAGACACTGCTCGCACGGGCCGTCGCGGGCGAGGCCGGGGTGCCGTTCTTCTCGGCATCGGCCTCCGAATTCATCGAGATGATCGTCGGCGTCGGCGCGAGCCGGGTGCGGGAACTCTTCGCGGAGGCGCGCAAGGTCGCACCCGCCATCATCTTCATCGACGAGATCGACACCATCGGCCGGGCCCGCGGCGGCGGCTCCGGCATGGGCGGCCACGACGAGCGAGAGCAGACGCTCAACCAGATCCTCACCGAGATGGACGGCTTCTCCGGTTCGGAGGGTGTCGTCGTGCTTGCCGCCACCAACCGTGCCGACGTCCTCGACCCGGCCCTCACCCGGCCGGGCCGCTTCGACCGGATCGTTCCGGTCAGCCCGCCGGACAGGGGCGGCCGAGAGGCGATCCTGGAGATCCACACGCGGCAGATCCCGCTCGCCGAGGATGTGAACCTGGCCCAGGTCGCCGGTACGACCCCCGGTATGACCGGCGCCGATCTCGCCAACCTGGCCAATGAGGCCGCGCTGCTCGCCGTCAAGCGCCGGCAGTCCGAGGTCAGCCAGTCCGATCTCTCGGAAGCCCTGGAGAAGGTCCAGCTGGGGGCGGAACGCTCGCTGGTCATGTCGGACGAGGAGCGCCGCAGGACCGCGTACCACGAGAGCGGACACGCCCTGCTCGGCATGCTCCAGCCGGGCGCCGACCCGGTCCGCAAGGTCACCATCGTGCCGCGCGGCCGGGCCCTGGGCGTCACCCTCTCGACGCCGGAGGCCGAGAAGTACTCGTACACCGAGGAGTATCTGCGCGGCCGGATCATCGGCGCGCTCGGCGGTATGGCCGCCGAGCAGGTGGTCTTCGACATGGTCACCACGGGTGCGGAGAACGACCTGGAACAGGTCACCAACCTGGCCCGCGGCATGGTCGGCCGCTGGGGCATGAGCCACAGGGTGGGCAGGCTGACGGCGATTCCGAGTGATGCCCAGCAGGCGTACGGACTCTCGGCGGCCCCCGCGACGCTCGACGCGGTGGACAGCGAGATGCGCCGCATCGTCGACGAGTGCTACGAGGTGGCGTGCCGGCTCCTGCGCGAGAACCGGGACAGGCTGGACTCGCTGGCCGCGGCGCTGCTGGAGAACGAGACGCTGGACGAGGCCGCGGCCTACCGGGCGGCCGGCATCACCCGCCTGGGCAAGTAGCGGCTGCCGCCCGGACGTGACGGTGCGCGAGGCTCACATGGTGCACACGAGATAGCGGAAGACGTTCGGCATCCAGATCGTGCCGTCCAGGCGCCGGTGCGGATGCAGGGCCTTTGCGACCTCCTTCTTCACCTTGTCCCGGTCCGTCGCCCGTACCGCCGCATCGAAGAGACGCGTCGACAGCAGCCCCCGTACCGCACTGTCCATGTCCGCGTACCCGAACGGGCACGCCACCCGGCCCGAGCCGTCCGGATTCAGACCGGCCCGGAACGCCACTACCTCGAGATCGTCCCGGCGCGACGGCCGCCAGCCGCCCGTGCGGGGCGTCCGCGCCCCGCCGAAGAGCCGGTCCGCCACCCGCAGCACCGGCGCCGTCGCACACCGCTCCGGCGGGCCCCACCCGGTCAGTACGACCGTGCTGCCCCGGGCGGCCAGCGGCAGGGCGGACCGCAACGCGTCCACGAGCCCTTCCCCGTCACCGGGCGAGCAGCCGATCGGGGAGAAAGCGGTGAGCAGGTTGTACGGCGCTCCGTCGGCAGGGGCGGCCGTGGACGGATCGCCGTCGAGGAGCCGCGGACACCCGGCCGCCGGTCCGGCGTCGCTCCCCGGATCGGGCAGCAGCCGGGTCCGGGCGAGCGCCAGCCGTTCGGAGTCGGTGTCGACGCCGGTGACGCGCGCCCCGCGTGCGGCCGCGATCAGAAGCGCGAGGCCGGAGCCGCAGCCGAGGGAGAGCAGCCGGGTGCCGGTTCCCACCTCGAGCCGCTCGTACACCGCTTCGTACAGCGGTGCGAGCATCCGCTCCTGGATCTCGGCCCAGTCCCGGGCACGGTCACCCGCGTCCACCGGGGTGGCCGTGCCCGCGTAGCTGTGGTGCCGGACGAGCGTTGGTGTCATGGAAGCGCCCCAATCCGCCGAGAGGTCGGTCGTGTCCGATCGGTCGTGCCCGAGTGGATGCTCCCCCGGTGCGTGTGCGCCCGCTCCCCCGGTATGTCAGAGAACTGCCCGTCCGCGCCCGCGCCCAGCGGTCTGATGGCAATGCTTGTGTGCTCCGGCGATGTTGTGTGCTCCGGTGGTGCGCCCGTGGGGACGGCCCGCGGAAGCAGGGCCCGTCGCCCTGTGTGGTGGGTGGTGTCGCCGTACGATGCGCGCCATGGCAAAGGCACCCGTTCTCACGCCCCAGGCCGAGGACTTTCCCCGCTGGTATCAGGACCTGATCAACAAGGCCGAGCTCGCGGACAACGGTCCGGTGCGCGGCACCATGGTCATCCGGCCGTACGGATACGGACTGTGGGAGCGGATGCAGCAGGAGATGGATGCCCGGATCAAACAGGCGGGCGCCCGGAACGCCTACTTCCCGCTCTTCATCCCCCAGTCTTACCTGACACGCGAAGCCGAGCACGTCGAGGGCTTCGCGCCGGAGCTCGCGATCGTGACCCGCGCCGGTGGAAAAGAGCTCGAAGAGCCCGTGGTGGTGCGGCCGACGTCCGAAACGATCATCAACGAGTACTTCTCGAAGTGGGTGCAGAGCTACCGGGATCTGCCGCTGCTGATCAACCAGTGGGCGAACGTCGTGCGCTGGGAGATGCGCCCCCGGGTCTTTCTCCGTACGACGGAATTCCTCTGGCAGGAGGGCCACACCGCCCATGCCACCTACGAGGAGGCCCGGGAGTACGCGGCGTGCATCCACCGGGACGTCTACGCGGACTTCATGGTCAATGTGCTGGGCATCGATGTGGTCCTCGGCCGCAAGACCCCGGCCGAGCGGTTCGCCGGGGCCGTCAACACCCTGACGCTCGAAGGGATGATGAGGGACGGCAAAGCCCTGCAGATGGGTACGAGCCATGAACTCGGCACCAATTTCGCCAAGGCCTTCCACACCGGTTACCTGTCCAAGGAGGGCAGGCAGGAACTCGTCTGGCAGACCTCGTGGGGCTCGTCGACCCGCATGGTCGGCGGGCTGATCATGGCGCACGGCGACGATCACGGCCTCCGGGTGCCGCCGCGGCTCGCGCCCGTCCAGGCGGTCGTCCTCGCGGTCAAGGAGGACGAAGCGGTGCTGAGCGTGGTCCGGTCCATCGGGGAGCGGCTGCGCGCCGCGGGAATCCGGGCCGAGGTCGACGACCGCACCGACACGCCGTTCGGCCGCCGCGCGGTCGACTGGGAGCTGAAGGGCGTGCCCGTACGGATCGAGGTCGGCCCACGCGATCTGGAGAGCGGCACCGCGATGCTGGCCCGGCGCATCCCGGGCGGGAAGGAGCCGGTTGCGATCGAGGCCCTGTCTGCGCTGCTTCCGGCGGTTCTCGAGGAGGACCAGGCGACGCTGCTGCGGGAGTCCCGGAGCCGGCGCGAGACGTCCACCAGCGAGGTCGCATCCGTCGAGGAGGCCGTGGAGGCGGCGGCCGCGGGCGGCTGGGCGCGTATCGCCTGGTCGGCCCTCGGCCCGGCGGGGGAGGCCAGGCTCGCGGAGCACGGGGTGTCCGTACGGTGTCTGATCGCCGAGGACGGGTCGGTGCCGGACGCGGACGACGCCCCCGGTACTGTCGCCCTGGTGGCCCGCGCCTACTGACGCGGGGCTGCTCGGTACTCCGGCGTACGGTTGCCGCCTACGCGTCCGGGCGTACGGGTCGCTACGTACCACCTTGGTGTGAGCTGTGAGTTTTCTCCGCAGATCTGCGCACCCGCCCTCGTCGGGACGCATCAATGGCAACTGACTGGTACGTGCAAAAATATTTGGGATGGCCCGGAATCGGAACACCGGGGCACTCGCGCTCGTTGTCACGACGTGAGCACGACACCACCTGTACTTGCCGCAGAGCTGGCGCAGGCGTGGGCCGACATTCAGCGGTACCACACCGAGCTGCCGGACCTAGCCGCACCCGAGTCCCTGATCGGAGAGTCCTCGTCCGCCTGTGGCGCCGAGCTCTCCTTCGAACGACTGCTGCACGAGGCAGTCCATGGCATCGCTGCCGCGAGAGGTGTCCGCGACACCTCTCGGGCCGGCCGCTACCACAACCGCCGATTCCTCGCGATCGCCGAGGAGTTGGGCCTCGACCACACCGAGGAGCCCCACCCCAGCAGCGGCTTCTCGCTGGTCACGCTCAATCCCGAGGCCAAACGCAGGTACCGCCCGACGATCGAGCGGCTGCAGCGTGCCCTCAAGGCGCATACGGTCGCCACCGCCGCCGACACCAAGCGTTCCTTCCGCGGCCCGGCCGCCCGGCACGGCTCCTCCGGCGGGGGCGTCCGCGTCAAGGCCGTCTGCGACTGCGGACGCAATGTGCGCGTCGTCCCGTCGGTCCTGGCGCAGGCGCCGATCGTCTGCGGTGGCTGCGGAAAGCCGTTCCGTATCCCGGAAGCCGCGGTCGCGGTGGGGTGACGCGATGCGGTGTGGCACAATGGCTAGCTGTACTCGACAGTCGCATAGGACCCCTCTCTCCTCCGGCTGACGCGTCCATCGGGCACCCGAGTACCGCAACCCCACGTGGCATTTTCGTTGTGCCCAACCACGTCATAGACCAGGAGACACCACTTCCGTGGCAGTCAAGATCAAGCTGAAGCGTCTGGGCAAGATCCGTTCGCCTCACTACCGCATCGTCGTCGCCGACTCCCGCACCCGCCGTGACGGCCGGGCCATCGAGGAGATCGGTCTGTACCACCCGGTGCAGAACCCCTCGCGCATCGAGGTCAACTCGGAGCGTGCGCAGTACTGGCTGTCCGTCGGCGCCCAGCCGACCGAGCCGGTTCTCGCGATCCTGAAGCTCACCGGTGACTGGCAGGCCCACAAGGGTCTCCCGGCCCCCGCGCCGCTGCTGCAGCCGGAGCCCAAGGCTGACAAGCGCGCCCTGTTCGAGGCCCTGACCAAGGACGCCGGCGAGGAGTCCAAGGGCGAGGCCATCACGCAGAAGGCGAAGAAGGCCGACAAGAAGGCGGACGAGGCTGCTGACGCGGCTGCGCCCGCCGAGTCGACCGAGGCCTGAGCATGCTCGAGGAGGCTCTCGAGCACCTCGTGAAGGGCATCGTCGACAACCCCGACGATGTGCAGGTTGCCTCGCGCAACCTGCGCCGTGGGCGCGTACTGGAGGTCCGGGTCCACCCCGACGACCTCGGTAAGGTGATCGGCCGCAATGGCCGCACCGCACGCGCACTGCGTACCGTCGTGGGCGCCATCGGCGGCCGTGGCATCCGCGTCGACCTCGTCGATGTGGATCAGGTTCGCTGACAGAGTTGAACACCGGCACGGGCCGGGGAGGGCCATGCGCCCACCCCGGCCCGTCGTCGTATGACAGGAGAGACACAAGGTGCAGTTGGTAGTCGCGCGGATCGGCCGTGCCCACGGCATCAAGGGCGAGGTCACTGTCGAGGTGCGTACGGACGAGCCGGAGCTGCGGCTCGCGCCCGGAGCCGTACTCGCCACCGAACCGGCCACCGCCGGACCGCTGACGATCGAGACCGGCCGGGTGCACAGCGGACGGCTGCTGCTCCGGTTCGAGGGCGTACGCGACCGTACGGCTGCCGAGGCCCTGCGCAACACGCTCCTGATCGCCGAGGTCGACCCGGCGGAACTCCCCGAGGACCCCGAGGAGTTCTACGACCATCAGCTCATGGACCTCGATGTGGTCCTCGCCGACGGCACCGAGATCGGCCGGATCACCGAGATCACGCATCTGCCGTCCCAGGATCTCTTCATCGTCGAGCGGCCGGACGGCAGCGAGGTGATGATCCCGTTCGTCGAGGAGATCGTCACCGAGATCGATCTGGAAGAGCAGCGCGCGGTGATCACCCCGCCGCCCGGTCTGATCGACGAGAGCCAGGCCGTGACCGCCACCTCGCGCGACGAAGCGGGCGACGGGGACGAGGCGCCCCACTCCGGGAAGGACGTCTGATGCGCCTCGACGTCGTCACGATCTTCCCGGAGTACCTGGAACCGCTGAACGTCTCGCTCGTCGGCAAGGCCCGCGCGCGCGGCCGCCTCGATGTGCACGTACACGACCTGCGGGACTGGACGTACGACCGGCACAACACGGTCGACGACACCCCGTACGGCGGCGGCCCCGGCATGGTCATGAAGACCGAGCCGTGGGGCGAGGCGCTGGACGACGCGCTGGCCCACGGGTACGAGGCCGGGGCGCACTCCCCGGTGCTCGTGGTACCCACACCCAGCGGCCGTCCGTTCACCCAGGAGCTCGCCGTCGAGCTCTCCGAGCGGCCCTGGCTGATCTTCACGCCGGCCCGCTACGAGGGCATCGACCGGCGCGTGATGGACGAGTACGCGACTCGCATGCCGGTCGTGGAGGTGTCCATCGGGGACTACGTGCTGGCCGGCGGCGAAGCCGCAGTGCTGGTGATCACGGAGGCGGTGGCCCGGCTGCTGCCCGGCGTGCTCGGCAACGCCGAATCGCACCGGGACGACTCCTTCGCTCCCGGCGAGATGGCCAATCTGCTGGAGGGGCCCGTCTACACCAAGCCGCCCGAGTGGCGCGGCAGGGGCATTCCGGACGTCCTGCTCAGCGGTCACCACGCGAAGATCGCACGCTGGCGGCGGGACGAGGCGTTCCGCCGTACCGCGCTCAACCGGCCCGATCTCATCGAGCGCTGTGAGGCGAGCGGCTTCGACAAGAAGGACCGCGAGATCCTCTCCATCCTCGGCTGGTCGCCGGAGCCCGCTGGCCGATTTTGGCGCAGGCCCGAGGCCGTGGAAGAATAGGCCGCTGCTGTACGTCCGGCGTGCGCCCCTGCCACAGGGGGAATGACGCCCGCCCGACGCGATCAGCACCCCCATCTCCTCACTATCTCCCGTCGATGACCTGTGGCATCGGCGAAGAAAGCAGACAACATGGCTTCCCTGCTCGATGGCGTCAACGCCGCATCGCTGCGTACTGACGTCCCGGCGTTCCGCCCCGGTGACACCGTCAACGTCCACGTCCGAGTGATCGAGGGCAGCCGCTCCCGTATCCAGCAGTTCAAGGGCGTAGTCATCCGTCGCCAGGGTTCGGGCGTCAGCGAGACCTTCACGGTCCGCAAGGTTTCCTTCAGCGTCGGCGTCGAGCGCACCTTCCCGGTGCACAGCCCGATCTTCGAGAAGATCGAGCTCGTCACCCGCGGTGACGTCCGTCGCGCCAAGCTGTACTACCTCCGTGAGCTGCGCGGCAAGGCCGCGAAGATCAAGGAGAAGCGCGACAACTGAGCTAACTCCCAGGTCCACAGGACGGCCGGATAAGCTCTGGCCCCGATGGACACGGAAGCCAAGCCCTCGGAGCGCGACCGCTCCTCCACACCCGCAGCAGGGTCGGAGGAGGGGCCGCGCTCCTCGCGTATCCCGGACCGGCTGAGCGCCTCGCTCTCCTGGCGGCGGGCCGCCGCACTCGGAGCCGTCTGCTCGGTCTTCCTGCTGCTCCTCAGCGCCTTCGTGGTGCAGCCCTTCCTGATTCCCAGCGGCTCGATGGAACCCACACTGCGGGTGGGGGACCGGGTGCTGGTCAATAAATTGGCGTACCGTTTCGGCTCCGTACCGCAGCGCGGCGATGTGGTGGTCTTCGACGGCACCGGGTCGTTCGTGCAGGAAACTCCCCAGGAGAATCCCGTCACCGGGCTGCTGCACGGTGTGGCAGCGTCCCTGGGGCTGGCAGAGCCTGCCGAGACCGACTACGTGAAGCGGGTGGTGGGCGTAGGGGGCGACCGGGTGGTCTGCTGCGACAAGCGCGGAAGGGTCGAGGTGAACGGCCGGCCGGTCGACGAGGACTACCTGTATCCGGGAGATGCGCCGTCCGGCGTGCGCTTTGACATCGTCGTTCCCGACGGCACGCTGTGGATGATGGGCGACCACCGCAGCAATTCCCGCGATTCGCGTGACCACCTGGGAGAACCGGGCGGTGGCATGGTCCCGGTCGACATGGTGATCGGGAGGGTGGACTGGATCGGCTGGCCACCGGGCCGGCTGGGCTCGCTGCCGGACAGCGCCGCCTTCGCCGGCGTACGGGCGACGGGCGGGGCCCATGGGTAACCGCGGGCGGCGGCAGGGCGGGTCCGACCCCGAGATACCGCTGCCGACCGGCAGCGGGCCGTCGGCCGCGCGCTCCATGCCGACCAGGGCGGAGCGGCGCAGGCTGGCCCGCAAGGTCAAGCGGCGGCGGCGCAGGTCGGCCGTGCGGGAGATCCCCCTTCTCATCACCGTGGCGCTGCTGATCGCGCTCGTGCTCAAGACCTTCCTGGTACAGGCCTTCGTGATCCCGTCGGGGTCGATGGAGCAGACCATCCGGATCGGCGACCGGGTGCTCGTGGACAAGCTGACGCCCTGGTTCGGATCCAGGCCCCAGCGCGGCGACGTAGTCGTCTTCAAGGACCCGGGCGGCTGGCTGAGTCAGGACAACGTCGGCAAGAAGGACCCGCCCGTCGTCGTCAAGCAGGTGAAGGAAGCGCTGACTTTCATCGGGCTGCTGCCGTCCGACGACGAGCAGGATCTGATCAAGCGGGTCATCGCGGTGGGCGGCGACACGGTGAAGTGCTGCGACAAGGACGGCCGGATCACTGTCAACGGCGTACCGCTCGATGAGCCCTATCTGTACCCCGGTAATCCGCCCTCCCTCATCAAATTTGAGGTAAAGGTTCCGGCCGACCGGATATTTGTCATGGGTGACCACAGGTCGGATTCGGCCGACTCGCGCTATCACCTGGACGACCCCGGACACGGCACGGTTTCCGAGGACGACGTCGTGGGACGGGCTGTGGTGATCGCCTGGCCGTTCGGCCACTGGCGAAAGCTGGAGGAACCGGCGACATTCGACTCGATCCCTGACGCGCGCGCCGGGACGGCTGCTGCGTCGGGCCCGTCGAATAGTGTGTCATCCAAGGATCCCAACGGAACGATCCCTCTCCCGACCCCTGCGGAACCCCCGCTCGTTATGGGAGTGGTGGGCCTGCACCGGCTAGGGCGCAGGCGGTGGCACGGAGTAAGGAGTGGATGTGGGGGATTTGGCGGTCGGCGCACGATCCGGACACGACGAACCCGAGGACCGGCCGGGCAAACCGGAGAATGTCGAGCCCGCCGGAACGCCGGCGGACCGCGCGGAGAGTGACGGCGACTCTCCGAACGACGGTGGTAAAGCCCGGCAGAAGCCACGCTCCTTCTGGAAGGAGCTGCCCCTCCTCATCGGTATCGCGCTGGTACTTGCGCTGCTGATCAAGACGTTTCTGGTGCAGGCGTTCTCGATCCCCTCGGACTCGATGCAGAACACGCTCCAGCGGGGCGACCGGGTGCTGGTCGACAAGCTGACCCCCTGGTTCGGCGCTGAGCCCAAGCGAGGCGAGGTCGTGGTCTTCCATGACCCGGGCGGCTGGCTGGAAAATACCCAGACCCCCAATCCGAATGTGGTGCAGAAGTTCCTCAGCTTCATCGGACTGATGCCGTCCGTCGAGGAGAAAGACCTGATCAAGCGGGTCATCGCGGTCGGCGGCGACACCGTGGAGTGCAAGAAGGACGGCCCGGTCGTGGTCAATGGCAAGGCCCTGGACGACAAGTCGTTCATCTTCCCGGGCAATACCGCTTGCAATGACGCACCGTTCGGCCCGATCAAGATTCCCGAGGGCCGGATCTGGGTGATGGGCGACCACCGCCAGAACTCCTGGGACTCCCGCTACCACCAGGAGCTGCCGGGCGGCGGCACGGTCTCCAACGACGAGGTCGTCGGCCGAGCCATTGTCGTGGCGTGGCCGATCAACCGCTGGTCCACCCTGCCCGTCCCGAAGACCTTCGACCAGCCGGGGATCAACGCGGCGGTGGGCATGGTCCCGGGGGCGCTCGGTGCGGCCGGTGCACTGCCGCTCGTGTTGTGGCGTCGCAGGAGGCTGACCAGCAAGCGTACCGCCGGGTAGGGTGCCGACTCGGTCAGCGATTGTCGATCTCCGAGGTGGGGGACGCTGGGATGAGTGGAACAGGACGTACGGGTGACGGCCACGGTCGGCTCGGCAGCACGCTGTCGGGGCTGGCCGTGGCCGTCGGCTGTGTGCTCTTCCTCGGCGGCTTCGCCTGGGGGGCCGTGGTGTACAAGCCGTACATCGTGCCGACCGAGTCGATGACACCGACGGTGCACGCCGGCGACCGGGTGCTCGCACAGCGGATCGACGGCAGTGAGGTGCACCGGGGCGACGTGGTGGTCTTCACTGATCCGGTGTGGGGCGACATGCCGATGGTGAAGAGGGTCGTCGGGATCGGCGGCGACAAGATCGCCTGCTGCGACAAGGGCCGGCTCACGGTCAACGGCAAATCCGTTGAGGAACCGTATCTGCGGACCAAGGGCCTCGCCTCGGCGAACAGCTTCACCGCGAATGTTCCCAAGGGCCAGCTCTTCCTGCTCGGGGACGAGCGCAGCGCCTCGCTGGACTCCCGGGTCCACCTGGACGACCCCGGGCAGGGCTCCGTACCGCGCAGCGCGGTGCAGGCCCGGGTGGACGCCATCGCCTGGCCACTGGGCGGCATGGTCGGGCGGCCGCAGACCTTCGCCTCCTTCTCCGGTGGGGTGTCGTCGCCCGGACCGCTGCGGCTGCAACTCGGGGCCGTGACGGTGGGCGTGGTGCTCATCCTCGTCGGTGCCGCATACGGCCCGATCGCGGCACGCTCCGCGCGCTCGGCACGGAACAAGCGCGAGAGGGTGCCTGCCGGTGAGCATTGAGAAGCGGAAGGTTGCCCGGGTGGTGCTTCTGGACCCTGACGACCGCATTCTCCTGATACACGGGTTTGAACCGGAGGAGCCGGAGAGCACCTGGTGGTTCACTCCCGGCGGCGGTCTGGAGGGCGACGAGACCCGGGAACAGGCCGCGCTGCGCGAGCTTGCAGAGGAGACCGGGATCACCGATGTCGAGCTGGGCCCGCTGCTCTGGCAGCGGGTGTGCTCGTTCCCGTTCGACGGGCGCCGCTGGAACCAGGACGAGTGGTACTTCCTGGCGCGCACGACGCAGACGGCCACCGATACCAGTGGGCTCACCGGGCTGGAGCAGCGCAGCGTCGCGGGTCTGAGGTGGTGGACATCCGCCGAACTGTCGGCGGCGCGTGAGACGGTGTACCCGACCAGGCTCGCCGAGCTGCTGCGCACGCTGCTCGACGAGGGTCCTCCGCACACGCCACTGGTTCTGGCCCCCGAAACCGCCTAAGCGCCCAGGGGCGCCGGAGCCTGGCGCACAATGGGGGCACGCACGGCTGAAGGGGAACATGCCAATGAGCGCCGAGGACCTCGAAAAGTACGAGACCGAGATGGAGCTGAAGCTCTACCGGGAGTACCGAGATGTCGTCGGTCTGTTCAAATATGTGATCGAGACCGAACGGCGTTTCTACCTCACCAACGACTACGAGATGCAGGTGCACTCGGTTCAGGGTGAGGTGTTCTTCGAAGTATCCATGGCGGACGCCTGGGTCTGGGACATGTACCGGCCCGCACGGTTCGTCAAGCAGGTACGGGTGTTGACGTTCAAGGACGTCAACATCGAGGAGCTCAACAAGAGCGATCTCGAACTTCCGGGTGGCTGAGTACGTTCCTTCGGGAGGATTCCCACTTCCGGGCGGCTGAGTTGTCCACAATCCCGGAGTTTTCCACCAAGATCCACCAGCTGGGACCGGACGCGTCAGAGTCGGTGCCGGAGGTGGTGCCGATATGAACGCACGGGGGGCACTCGGGCGGTACGGCGAGGATCTGGCGGCGCGGCTGCTGGCCGACGCCGGTATGTCCGTACTGGAACGGAACTGGCGCTGTCGTGCCGGTGAGATCGACATCGTCGCGATGGACGGCGACGCACTCGTGGTCTGTGAGGTGAAGACCCGCAGGGTGGGTGCCTTCGAGCATCCGATGGCAGCCGTCACACCCGTCAAGGCGGAGCGGCTGCGACGGCTGGCCGGCATCTGGCTGCACCAACACGGAGGCCCGCCGCCCGGTGGGGTCCGGATCGACCTGGTCGGCGTGGTGCTGCCCAGGCGCGGAGCGCCCGTTGCGCAGCATGCGCGGGGGGTGGCCTGATGGGGTTCGCGCGTGCGTGTTCGGTGGCGCTCGTCGGTGTCGAGGGTGTGGTGGTGGAGGTCCAGGCGGACCTGGAGGCGGGGGTGGCCGCGTTCACACTGGTGGGGCTGCCGGACAAGAGCCTGGTGGAGAGCCGGGACCGGGTCCGGGCCGCCGTCGTGAACTCCGGGGCCGAGTGGCCGCAGAAGAAACTCACGGTGGGCCTGTCACCGGCCTCCGTACCCAAGGGCGGCTCCGGTTTCGATCTGGCGGTTGCCTGCGCGGTGCTGGGCGCGGCCGAGCGGATCGACCCGGCGTCCATCGCCGATCTGGTGATGATCGGTGAGCTCGGGCTGGACGGCCGGGTACGGCCGGTGCGCGGCGTGCTGCCCGCCGTGCTCGCCGCGGCGGAGGCCGGGTACCGCCAGGTCGTCGTGCCCGAGCAGACCGCGGGGGAGGCGGCGCTGGTCCCCGGGATCTCGGTCCTCGGGGTACGGAGCCTGCGGCAGCTGATCGCGGTGCTCTGCGACGAGCCGGTGCCGGACGAGCGGGAGGCTCACGACGAGGGGCGCCCCGACACCATGGTGGCCGGGCTGATGGTGCCCGGCGCAGGCATCGGCACCGGGCTCGCCCGGGCGCCCGGGCAGCGTGATGGCAACTCCCCGGATCTGGCGGACGTGGCGGGGCAGGAACGGCCCCGGAAGGCGCTGGAGGTTGCCGCGGCGGGCGGTCACCATCTGCTGCTCTCCGGACCGCCAGGTGCCGGCAAGACCATGCTGGCCGAGCGGCTGCCGGCGATTCTGCCGACGTTGACCAGGAAGGAATCCCTGGAAGTCACCGCGGTGCACTCGGTGGCAGGCATTCTGCCACCGGGGGAACCACTGGTCACTCGCGCGCCATACTGCGCACCGCACCACTCGGCGACGATGCAGTCGCTGGTCGGCGGGGGCAACGGGCTGCCGCGGCCCGGTGCGGTCTCTCTGGCCCACCGGGGGATTCTCTTTCTGGACGAGGCTCCGGAATTCTCCATGCGGGCGCTGGACGCGCTGCGCCAGCCGCTGGAGTCGGGGCATGTGGTGGTGGCACGCAGCGCCGGGGTGGTGCGGCTGCCGGCCAGATTCCTGATGGTGCTGGCTGCCAATCCCTGTCCCTGCGGACGGCACACCCTCAGCGGTGCCGGTTGCGAATGCGCGCCCTCGACGGTCCGGCGCTATCAGGCGAGACTTTCCGGGCCACTGCTCGACCGGGTGGATCTTCGGGTGGTTGTCGACCCGGTCAGGCGCCAGGACCTGATGGGCCAGGGCGGCAGGGGTGAGTCGACGGCCACCGTCGCGGCCAGGGTCCGGGAGGCCAGGGCGCGGGCGACGGACCGGTTGGCCGGCACCGCGTGGACCACCAACAGTGAGGTGCCCGGCCATGAGTTGCGGACCCGGCTGGTCGCGGCGCCGGGCGCGCTCATGGAGGCCGAACGGGAGATGGAACGGGGCCTGCTCACAGCACGGGGCCTGGACCGGGTGCTCAGGGTGGCGTGGACGGTCGCCGATCTGCGCGGTGCCGACCGCCCGGACGCCTCCGACATCGCGGTGGCGCTGGAACTGCGGACCGGAATCCCACGGGGCGCCTTGACGAAGGCCGGAGCGTCATGACTGCGTGGGCGGACCCTGGGCAGGAACAGGAACAGGGGTGCCTTTCGGGGCGGGACCCGGAGCGGAGCGCGGGGCCGGGGGTGGCGGTGAGCGATCGGGAACGGCTGGCGCGGGCCGCACTGACCCGCATCCTGGAACCGGGGGACGAGCACGGGGGCCGCTGGCTGCGCGAGTGCGGCGCCGTCGAACTGATACGGCGGATCACCACCAGGGACGGCGCCGCGCAGCGACTGAGCGGAATGACTCCGAAACGTCTGGACGGATACCGGTTACGGGCCGAGAGCGCCGAGCCCGAGCGGGACCTGGCGACCGTCGCCGCGCTCGGCGGGCGGTTCGTCTGCCCCGGCGACCGGGAATGGCCCAGCCAGCTCGACGACCTGGCCGACGCCAGGCCGACCGGCCTCTGGGTGCGGGGGCCGCAGGACCTGAGGCTCTGGGCGCTGCGCTCGGTCGCCGTGGTCGGCGCCCGCGCCTGCACACCGTATGGATCCCATATGGCGGCGAGCCTCGGCGCGGGGCTCGCGGAGCTGGGGTGGGTGGTCGTGTCGGGGGCGGCATTCGGGGTGGACGGGGCAGCGCATCGCGGCGCGCTCGCCGTCGACGGGGCGACGATGGCGGTCCTGGCCTGCGGGGTGGACCTCGCCTATCCCCGGGGACATGCCGAGCTGATCCGCCGCATGGCGGAACAGGGGCTCGTCATCGGCGAATTACCACCGTCCGATCATCCGACCCGCAGCAGATTCATTCTCCGGAACCGGGTCATCGCCGCGTTGACGCGCGGGACGGTCGTGGTCGAGGCCGAATACCGCAGCGGTTCGCTGGCCACCGCACGCAGCGCGCAGCGGCTCGGACGCTTCACCATGGGCGTCCCGGGCCCCGCCACCAGCGGGTTGTCAGCAGGCGTCCATGAGCTCCTCCGTGGGGAGGGCACCCTGGTGACGGATGCCTCGGAAGTCGCCGAACTGGTGGGGGACATCGGCGAACTCGCTCCCGTCAGACGCGGTCCCGTACACCCCAGGGACCAGCTCGACGCGGTCTCGGCCCGGGTTCTCGACGCGCTGCCGTCCCGCGGCGCCGTGGGCGGGCGCGATGTGGCCCGCGCCGCGGGAACCGGAATCGACGAAGCGCTCGGCAGACTGTACGAACTGCACTCACTGGGGTTCGTCGAACGCGATGGCGATGGATGGCGGTTGACGCCGAGACCTACACGCAATGACGACGCGCGGCGAGGCGGTACTTGACCTGGAGCATTCGGGTGAAAAGGTGATGTCGATGACCTCGGCGGATCCTTCAGCGACGCCTCCGGGGCCGGCGCACGTAGCGACGGCCCCGGACCTCAGTCATGTTCGACCGGCTGGAATCGCACGGCGCCGATCCGCTGTCCTACGCGGACCGCGACGTCTCAGTCACGCTACGCTCACAAGGAATCCGACTCAGACACAAGTCCCCCAGCACTTCACAGCAGAACGGCTCAAGGCACCACATGCCCCAGCACACCTCCGGGTCTGACCGTGCGGCAGTACCACCGGCTGCGCGTGGCACTGTGCGCCCCCCTGCCCCTTCCTCGCTCGACGAGTTGTGGCGTTCATACAAGTCCACGGGCGACGAGCGGCTGCGGGAGCAGCTGATCCTGCACTACTCGCCATTGGTGAAGTACGTCGCGGGCCGGGTGAGTGTGGGCCTGCCTTCCAATGTCGAGCAGGCGGACTTCGTCTCCTCAGGGGTGTTCGGACTGATCGACGCGATCGAGAAGTTCGACATCGAGCGCGCGATCAAGTTCGAGACGTACGCGATCACCCGCATCCGTGGCGCGATGATCGACGAACTCCGTGCACTGGACTGGATCCCACGCTCGGTGCGCCAGAAGGCGCGGGCCGTGGAACGCGCCTACGCCACGCTGGAGGCGCAGCTGCGACGCACGCCCTCCGAGCCGGAGGTCGCTGCGGAGATGGGCATCGCACTGGAGGAACTGCACGCGGTTTTCAGCCAGTTGTCGCTGGCGAACGTGGTCGCGCTGGAGGAGCTGCTGCATGTCGGCAGCGAAGGCGGTGACCGGCTGAGCCTGATGGACACGTTGGAGGACACCGCCGCCGACAATCCGGTGGAGGTCGCCGAGGACCGTGAGCTCAGACGACTGCTCGCCCGCGCGATCAATACGCTTCCGGAGCGCGAGAAGACGGTCGTCACGCTCTACTACTACGAGGGCCTCACCCTCGCCGAGATCGGCAATGTGCTCGGAGTGACCGAGAGCCGCGTGAGTCAGATCCACACCAAATCGGTGCTGCAACTGCGCGCGAAACTGGCCGACGCCGGTCGCTGATTCCCCCGGTGGCCGGCGCGGGCCATCGCCGCTTCGGCCACTGATCGGGGCCGCACGCGCCCTCTCGAACACCGGTCGCCGTAGAGTGGAAGCGTGCCCAGGATTCGAGCGGCCTCGGTGGCCGAGCACCGGACCATGCAGCGCGGCGCCCTCCTGGACGCCGCCCGCTCCCTGCTGTCCGAGGGCGGTACGGAGGCGTTGACCTTCCCCGCCCTCGCCGAACGCACGGGCCTCGCCCGGTCCTCCGTGTACGAGTACTTCCGCTCCCGTGCGGCCGTCGTCGAAGAGCTCTGCGCCGTCGACTTCCCCGTCTGGGCAGCCGAGGTCGAGAATGCGATGGAGCAGGCCACCACGCCAGAGGGCAAGATCGAGGCCTACGTGCGACGGCAGCTCGACCTCGTCGGGGACCGCCGCCACCGGGCGGTCGTCGCGATCTCGGCGAGCGAGCTGGACGCGGGCGCACGCGAGAAGATCCGGGCCGCGCACGGCGGGCTGATCGCCATGATCGTCGAGGCGCTCGGTGACCTCGGCCACGAGCAGCCGAGGCTGGCGGCGATGCTGCTGCAGGGCTCGGTGGACGCCGCGGTACGGCGTATCGAACTCGGCGTGGCGGAAGAGCCGGTCGTGATCGCGGACACCGCCGTCGCCATGGTCCTGCGAGGCGTACAGGGCGTACACGACTGACGTCGGGGCCGCACAGCGGCAACGACGAGCAGAACGCCGGGGGCGGCGAGCCCGTCCCCGGCCCCCTCGGTCGAGGGCCGGAGTTCCGGCACGCCGAACACCGGCAGCAGCCGGGACGGCCCTCGTCGCAGCAGCTCCGGCGGCAGCAGCGACAGCGGATCCAGATATGCGTCACCGCGCCGCAGTCCCCAGTGCAGACAGCCGGATGCGCAGTGGAAGGGCCCCGCCTCCACGACCCCCACGACCTGTCCTGCCGTCACTCTCTCGTCCTTCGCAACCAGCGCACGCACCGGTTCGTACGTGGTCCGCAGCGGCGGATCGCCGGTCCCGGCCACCTCGATCGCCACCACCCCGCGCCCCGCCACACGCCCTGCGAACGAGACCCGGCCCGAGGCCGCGGCGAGCACCGGAGTGCCCGGCTCCGTGGCGAGGTCCACCCCGCGATGGCCCCGCCCGTAGGCATTGGCCGGCGGGTCCCATCCACGCACGACCGCAGGCCGCCCGGCAAGCGGCCACAGCCGGGTGCCGTCCGGCCGGGGCGTCGGCGACGCAACAGGTGCGGGTTCTTCGGCTGCCGCGACCGTCGTGCCGCACAGTGCCGCGAGAAGGAGAGCCACCCCCACGAGCACGGCCTCGCAGAAGGGAAGGCTGCGCCTGAGCAGGGAAACGGTCGGATCCGGTGTGCATCGCATGGAAGGACCGTCCCGCATCGCCCGGAACCGTGGGGATCACGAACCGGATCTGTGGACTACCGACCGGTTGTGGACAGCGCCGTCACCCGGCACCCGACCTGTCCCGTACACTTCCTATGGCGATCCGGGTCACCGGGTCGACTTCGCACGCCCCACCACCTCCCTCTCCGCGGATGGTGGCCGCGCTCCTCGGTCCCTTGTGGCACGGCGCGTCGGGGCGTCAGGCGCGACAGCAATCCTGCGGTCGCGACAACCGAGTACCTCAAGGAGTACGGCCATGGCCGTCGTCACGATGCGGGAGCTGCTGGAAAGCGGCGTCCACTTCGGTCACCAGACCCGTCGCTGGAACCCGAAGATGAAGCGCTTCATCTTCACCGAGCGCAACGGCATCTACATCATCGACCTGCTCCAGTCGCTGTCGTACATCGACCGCGCCTACGAGTTCGTCAAGGAGACCGTCGCCCACGGCGGTTCCATCATGTTCGTGGGTACGAAGAAGCAGGCCCAGGAGGCCATCGCCGAGCAGGCGACGCGCGTCGGCATGCCGTACGTCAACCAGCGTTGGCTCGGTGGCATGCTCACCAACTTCTCCACCGTCTACAAGCGCCTTCAGCGTCTGAAGGAGCTCGAGCTCATCGACTTCGAGGACGTGGCCGCCTCCGGCCTCACCAAGAAGGAGCTCCTGGTTCTCTCCCGCGAGAAGGCCAAGCTGGAGAAGACCCTCGGTGGTATCCGCGAGATGCAGAAGGTGCCGAGCGCCGTCTGGATCGTCGACACCAAGAAGGAGCACATCGCCGTCGGTGAGGCGCGCAAGCTCCACATCCCGGTCGTCGCGATCCTCGACACCAACTGTGACCCCGACGAGGTCGACTACAAGATTCCGGGCAACGACGACGCGATCCGCTCCGTCACCCTGCTCACCCGTGTGATCGCCGACGCCGTCGCCGAGGGCCTCATCGCCCGTTCCGGTGCCGCCACCGGTGACTCGAAGCCGGGCGAGAAGGCCGTCGGCGAGCCGCTCGCCGAGTGGGAGCGCGACCTGCTCGAGGGCGACAAGAAGGCTGACGCCGAGACCGAGAAGGCCGCAGACGCCGAGAAGCCGGCCGAGGCTGCTGCCGAGGCCCCGGCCGCGGACGCCGAGCAGGCCTGACACCCGTCACGGCTGATGACGGCGGGGGCCGGTGCCACAAGCGCCGCCCCCGCCGTTCACCCGTAGATCTTTCAGACTTCGAGAGAGAAACACAGACTCATGGCGAACTACACCGCCGCTGACGTCAAGAAGCTCCGCGAGCTGACCGGCGCCGGCATGATGGACTGCAAGAAGGCGCTCGACGAGGCCGACGGCAACGTCGACAAGGCCGTCGAGGCGCTCCGTATCAAGGGCCAGAAGGGCGTCGCCAAGCGCGAGGGCCGTTCTGCCGAGAACGGCGCCGTCGTCTCCCTCATCTCCGAGGACAAGACCTCCGGCGTTCTGCTCGAGCTGAAGTGCGAGACGGACTTCGTCGCCAAGGGCGAGAAGTTCCAGACCGTCGCCAACACGCTTGCCGCCCACGTCGCCGCGACCTCCCCGGCCGACCTCGCCGCGCTGCTCGCCTCCGAGATCGAGGCCGGCAAGACCGTTCAGGCGTACGTCGACGAGGCCAACGCCAACCTTGGCGAGAAGATCGTCCTGGACCGCTTCGCGCAGTTCACCGGCGGTTACGTAGCTGCGTACATGCACCGCACGATGCCCGACCTCCCGCCGCAGGTCGGTGTCCTGGTCGAGCTCGACAAGGAGAGTGCAGAGGTCGCCAAGGACGTCGCGCAGCACATCGCCGCCTTCGCCCCGAAGTACCTCAACCGCGACGAGGTCCCGGCCGAGACGGTCGAGAACGAGCGTCGTGTCGCCGAGGCCACCTCTCGCGAGGAGGGCAAGCCCGAGGCCGCCCTTCCGAAGATCGTCGAGGGTCGCGTCAACGGCTTCTTCAAGGAAGTCGTCGTCCTGGAGCAGGCGTTCGCCAAGGACAACAAGAAGTCCGTTCAGAAGGTTCTGGACGAGGCCGGTGTCACCCTGAAGCGCTTCTCGCGCATCAAGGTCGGCATCTGAGTCCGTCCGCGAACAACGGTGGGCCCCGATAGGGTCCGGTGCAGTCGTCGGCCGCACACACGCCGTACGACCGCAGATCTGACGAGGAGGCCATTGCCGCTGAGGGACATCAGACCCACCGGCAATGGCCTTCTTCGTATGTGCACGAGGAGAATCTCCATGAACAAGGGCGCGGACGCCGCAACAGGTGACCACAAGCGCGACGACGGCAAGGTGCCCGGACGCTTCATGCTGAAGCTGTCCGGAGAGGCGTTCGCCGGCGGCGGGGGTCTCGGTGTCGACCCCGACGTCGTACACGCCATCGCCCGGGAAATCGCGGCAGTCGTCCGCGACGGCGCGGAAATCGCGGTCGTCATCGGCGGCGGCAACTTCTTCCGCGGTGCCGAGCTCCAGCAGCGCGGCATGGACCGGGCCCGTTCCGACTACATGGGCATGCTCGGCACGGTCATGAACTGCCTGGCGCTCCAGGACTTCCTGGAGAAGGAGGGCATCGACTCCCGCGTCCAGACCGCCATCACCATGGGGCAGGTCGCGGAGCCGTACATCCCGCTGCGCGCCGTGCGCCACCTGGAGAAGGGCCGCGTCGTCATCTTCGGCGCCGGCATGGGGATGCCGTACTTCTCCACCGACACAACCGCCGCCCAGCGCGCTCTGGAGATCGACGCCCAGGCTCTGCTGATGGGCAAGAACGGGGTGGACGGGGTCTACGACTCCGACCCGAAGACCAACCCCGACGCGGTGAAGTTCGACGCCCTTGAGTACAGCGAGGTGCTCGCCCGCGATCTCAAGGTCGCCGACGCCACCGCCATCACGCTCTGCCGTGACAACGAGCTGCCGATCCTCGTCTTCGAGCTCACTGCCACGGGCAATATCGCCCGCGCGGTCAAGGGTGAGAAGATCGGCACGCTCGTGAGTGACCAGGGCACCCGGGCCTGAGAACCGGGGGGCCTTCTCGGGAAGTCGCGGGAAGGCCCGGGGCCGGCGGGGAATACCCCGGAACAGGTCCCGAAGGATGGACAACGGCCTGCCGGTCGGACACCGTGCAGGTGAGGACGCGACGCAGGACCCGCCGGGCCCGAGCACGCCGGGCCCACTCAAGACACGCAGGAGCACGTGGTGATCGAAGAAACCCTCCTTGAGGCCGAGGAGAAGATGGAGAAGGCCGTCGTCGTCGCGAAGGAGGACTTCGCCGCGATCCGTACCGGCCGTGCGCACCCGGCGATGTTCAACAAGATCGTCGCCGACTACTACGGTGCACTGACCCCGATCAACCAGCTCGCTTCGTTCTCGGTGCCCGAGCCGCGCATGGCCGTCGTGACGCCGTTCGACAAGAGCGCGCTGCGCAACATCGAGCAGGCCATCCGCGACTCGGATCTCGGCGTCAACCCGAGCAACGACGGCAACATCATCCGGGTGACCTTCCCGGAGCTCACCGAGGAGCGTCGTCGCGACTACATCAAGGTCGCGAAGGCGAAGGCCGAGGACTCCAAGATCTCCATCCGGGCCGTTCGCCGCAAGGCCAAGGAGGCCTTGGACAAGCTTGTCAAGGACAAGGAGTCCGGCGAGGACGAGGTGCGTCGCGCCGAGAAGGAACTCGACGACACCACCGCGAAGTACGTTGCACAGGTTGACGAGCTGCTCAAGCACAAGGAAGCCGAGCTGCTCGAAGTCTGATGAACGACTCTTCCTGGGGCGCCCCGCGGGGAGCCGGCCGCTGGGGTGCGCCCGAGACGCAGGCCGCTCCCGCGGGTCCTGCATACGATGTGCATGACGCCCAGCAAACTCGGCCCATGCCCATCGTGCCGGACGTTCCCGACACAGGTAGAGACGCTGACGACCGTGATGACCGGGACCAGGGGGCCGCGCACCTGAGCGGCGGCCCCCTGTTTCGTGACCAGAAGCCGCAGGAGCCCATGTCCACCGCGCCGCCGCCCCCGCAGAAGAAACGTGCGGGCCGTGATCTGCGATCCGCAATAGTGGTCGGCGTGGGGCTCGGCGCCGTCATTGTCGCCTCGCTGTTCATCGTGAAGGCCGTCTTCGTCGGTGTGATCGCCATCGCCGTCGTCGTGGGCCTGTGGGAGCTCACCTGCCGGCTGGAGGAGCGCAAGGGCATCAAGGCGCCGCTCATCCCGCTGGCGGTCGGTGGCGCGGCGATGGTGGTGGCCGGATACGTACGGGGCGCCGAGGGTGCCTGGGCGGCGATGGCGCTGACCGCACTCGCAGTGCTCGTCTGGCGGATGACCGAGCCTCCTGAGGGCTACCTCAGGGACGTCACGGCCGGCGTGTTCGCCGCGTTCTACGTACCGTTCCTGGCCACCTTCGTGGCCATGCTCCTGACCGCGGACGACGGGCCGCAGCGGGTGCTCACCTTCCTGCTGCTGACCGTGGTCAGCGACACGGGTGCGTACGCCGTCGGCTGGCGCTTCGGCAAGCACAAGCTCGCGCCGCGCATCAGTCCCGGGAAGACCCGTGAGGGCTTGTTCGGTGCCGTCGCCTTCGCGATGGTCGCCGGTGCGCTGTGCATGCAGTTCCTGATCGACGGCGGTTCCTGGTGGCAGGGTCTGCTGCTGGGGCTCGCGGTCGCGGCCAGTGCCACTCTCGGCGATCTGGGCGAGTCGATGATCAAGCGAGACCTCGGGATCAAGGACATGGGCACGCTGCTGCCGGGCCACGGCGGCATCATGGACCGGCTGGACTCGCTGCTGCCGACCGCCCCGGTGGTCTGGCTGCTGCTGGTGCTGTTCGTGGGTTCCGGCTGAGCCTCGGGACGGCCTCCCGTCCTGACCTGGGCTTTTACGAGTGAGGGTCCGTTGTCCACAGGGCGGCGGGTCCTCACTGCTTTGTCTGCGACACTGGATGAACCATGCCTAAGCCCGGAGAACTCACTTTCGTCGCACCCCGCGGAGCCAAGAAGCCGCCGCGGCACCTCGCCGACCTCACGCCCGCCGAGCGCAAGGAAGCCGTCGCCGCGATCGGCGAGAAGCCGTTCCGCGCCCAGCAGCTCTCACAGCACTACTTCGCGCGGTACGCGCACGACCCGGCCGAGTGGACCAACATCCCGGCCGGTTCGCGGGACAAACTTGCCGAGGTGATGTTCCCCGACCTGATGTCCGTGGTCCGCCACATCAGTTGTGACGACGACACCACCCGTAAGACGCTGTGGAAGCTGCACGACGGGACGCTCGTCGAGTCCGTCCTGATGCGCTACCCGGAGCGGGTGACGATGTGCATCTCGTCGCAGGCGGGATGCGGGATGAACTGCCCGTTCTGCGCCACGGGGCAGGCCGGTCTCGACCGTAATCTGTCGACCGCCGAGATCGTCCACCAGATCGTGGACGGCATGCGGGCGCTGCGCGACGGAGAGGTGCCGGGTGGGCCCGCGCGGCTCTCCAACATCGTTTTCATGGGCATGGGCGAGCCGCTCGCCAACTACAACCGGGTGGTCGGCGCGATCCGTCGGCTGACCGACCCGGAGCCGGACGGCCTGGGGCTCTCGCAGCGCGGGATCACCGTCTCCACCGTGGGCCTGGTGCCGGCCATGCTGCGCTTCGCCGACGAGGGCTTCAAGTGCCGTCTCGCCGTCTCGCTCCACGCGCCGGACGACGAGCTGCGGGACACGCTCGTGCCGGTGAACACGCGCTGGAAGGTGCGCGAGGTACTGGACGCGGCATGGGAGTACGCGGAGAAGTCCGGTCGCCGGATCTCCATCGAGTACGCGCTGATCCGTGACATCAACGACCAGGCGTGGCGCGGTGACCGGCTCGGCAGGCTCCTCAAGGGCAAGCGGGTGCACGTCAACCTGATCCCGCTGAACCCGACGCCCGGCTCCAAGTGGACCGCCTCGCGGCCCGAGGACGAGAAGGCGTTCGTCGAGGCGATCGCGGCACACGGAGTGCCGGTGACCGTGCGGGACACCCGCGGCCAGGAGATCGACGGGGCCTGCGGGCAGTTGGCGGCGGCCGAGCGCTGAGGCCGGAACGGCCAATGTAACCTGGGCCTGAAATCAACTTCATATTCCGACAGGGGAGCGCCACAGCGCTGAGAGTGCGGCACCGAGAACAGGTCGGCCGCAGACCCTCTGAACCTCGCCCGGGTCATTCCGGGTAGGAAGTTCGGTCATCAACTCATGCTGTTGCGCCCTGCCCGTTTCTCCAAGGGCAGGGCCGCGTCTCTTCCTGGCCAAAACCCAGGAGGAATCCACAATGAGCATCACGCGCAGAACCAAGCAGCTTGCGGCGACGGCTGTCACGGCCGCGCTCGGCGTCACGGCAGTTGCCGGATGCGGGAGTTCCGACACGTCGGACTCCGGTTCCGGCGGCACGAAGAGCTCCGATTCGAAGACCGTGACTCTCGTCAGCCATGATTCCTTCAACGTCTCCGAGGACGTGCTCAAGGAGTTCACCGAGGAGACCGGCTACACCGTCAAGGTGCTGAAGAGCGGCGACGCGGGTGTCGCGCTCAACCAGGAGATCCTGACCAAGGGCTCCCCGCGCGGCGATGTGTTCTTCGGCGTCGACAACACCCTGCTCTCCCGCGCCCTCGACAGCGGTCTCTTCACGCCGTACGAGGCGAAGGGCATCGACCAGGTGGCGGCCGGCACCCAACTGGACGCCGAGCACCGGGTGACCCCGATCGACACCGGCGACATCTGCGTCAACTACGACAAGAAGTACTTCGCCGACAAGAAGCTCGCGCCGCCGCAGTCCTTCGACGACCTGGCGAAGCCCGCGTACAAGAACCTCCTCGTCACCGAGAACGCCGCGACCTCCTCGCCCGGCCTCGGCTTTCTCCTCGGCACCATCGCCACCTACGGCGAGAACGGCTACCAGGACTACTGGAAGAAGCTGAAGAACAACGGAGTCAAGGTCGTCGACGGCTGGGAGCAGGCGTACAACGAGGAGTTCTCCGGCTCAGCAGGCGGCAAGAAGGCCAAGGCCGACCGGCCGCTCGTCGTCTCGTACGCCTCCAGCCCGCCCGTCGAGGTGCTGTACGCCAAGCCGCAGCCGGCCGAGGCCCCGACCGGGGTCGCCACCGGGACCTGCTTCCGTCAGACCGAGTTCGCCGGTCTGCTGAACGGCGCGAAGAACGAGGCGGGCGGCAAAGCTCTGCTGGACTTCCTGATCAGCAAGAAGTTCCAGGAGGACATGCCGCTCAACATGTTCGTGAACCCGGTCGTCAAGAGCGCTGAACTGCCGGAACTCTTCACGAAATTCGGCGCGACGGTGGACAAGCCGACGACCATCGCCCCGGACAAGATCTCCAAGAACCGTGAGCAGTGGGTCCAGTCGTGGTCCTCGCTCGTAGTGAAGTAGCGAAGACTCCCGTACGCGGAACGGACGCGGGCGGGAAGGACACACACGGGGAGGGGGCGCGCGGGGAGCTGTCGCGCGCCCGCTCCGGGCACGCGGGCTCCGCTCGCACGAAGGCGTGGCGCGGGAGCGCGGTGCGGCTCGGCCTGATGGCCGTGCCCATCGCGTTCTTCGCGCTGTTCTTCGCCTACCCCGTCGCCGCGATCGTAGGCCGCGGGCTGAAGGTGGACGGCGTCTGGCAGTTCGGCCGGATCGGCGAGGTGCTGGCCCGGCCGGAGATCCGCGACGTTCTCTGGTTCACCACCTGGCAGGCGCTCGCCTCGACCGCACTGACCCTGCTGATCGCGCTGCCCGGCGCCTATGTCTTCGCCCGCTTCGACTTTCCCGGAAAACAACTGCTGCGCGCGGTCGTCACCGTGCCGTTCGTCCTGCCGACCGTCGTCGTCGGGACGGCTTTCCTGGCGCTTCTGGGACGCGGCGGGCTCCTCGACGAACTCTGGGGCGTACGGCTCGACACCACCGTCTGGGCCATTCTGCTCGCCCATGTCTTCTTCAACTATGCGGTGGTTGTACGGACCGTGGGCGGGCTGTGGTCACAGCTCGACCCACGACAGGAGGAGGCCGCCCGGGTGCTGGGCGCCGGACGGTTCGCCGCCTGGCGGCGTGTCACCCTGCCGGCCCTCGCGCCCGCCGTGGCAGCCGCCGCGCTGATGGTCTTCCTCTTCACTTTCACCTCCTTCGGGGTCGTACAGATCCTCGGCGGCCCGGGGTACTCCACGCTGGAGGTGGAGATCTACCGGCAGACCGCCCAATTGCTCGACCTGCCGACAGCCGCCGTGCTGACGCTGGTGCAGTTCGCCGCGGTCGGCGCGATCCTCGCCGTGCACGCGTGGACCGTACGGCGCAGGGAGACCGCGCTGAAGCTGGTCGACCCGGCACAGACCGCCCGCAGGCCGCGCGGTGCCGGGCAGTGGGCGCTGCTCTGCGCGGTGCTGCTGACCGTGCTCGTGCTGATACTGCTGCCGCTCGGGGTGCTGGTCGAGCGCTCGCTGGCCACACCCGGCGGCCATGGCTTCGACTACTACCGCGCCCTGCGGTCCGTGGACGCCGGCGGCGGTACGTTCCTGGTCGCACCGATCGAAGCGATCTGGAACTCATTGCAGTACGCACTGGTCGCGACCGTCATCGCGCTGGTCATCGGCGGGCTCGCCGCCGCGGCGCTGACCCGGCGTGCCGGTCGGCTCGTCCGCGGCTTCGACGCCTTGCTGATGCTGCCGCTCGGGGTGTCCGCGGTCACCGTCGGCTTCGGCTTTCTGATCACCCTGGACAAGCCGCCGCTGGATCTGCGGACCTCATGGATTCTGGTGCCGCTCGCCCAGGCGCTGGTCGGTGTGCCCTTCGTCGTACGGACCATGCTGCCGGTCCTGCGGGCGGTGGACGGCCGACTGAGGGAGGCGGCCGCGGTGCTCGGGGCGTCACCCCTGCGGGCCTGGCGGGAGGTCGATCTGCCGCTGGTGCGGCGGGCGTTGCTGGTCGCGGCCGGCTTCGCGTTCGCCGTGTCGCTCGGTGAGTTCGGCGCGACGGTGTTCATCGCACGGCCCGACCACCCGACGCTGCCGGTGGCCGTGGCCCGGCTGCTGGGACGGGCCGGGGAGCTCAACTACGGCCAGGCGATGGCCCTCAGCACCATTCTGATGGTGGTCTGCGCCCTCTCGCTGCTGCTGCTCGAACGTATCCGCACGGACCGATCCGGGGAGTTCTAGAGATGCTGACACTGGAATCGGCCACGGTTCGCTTCGGTGAGCGGGCGGCGCTCGACAGAGTGGATCTGGAGGTTGCCGAGCACGAGACCGTATGCGTACTGGGGCCGAGCGGCAGCGGCAAGTCGACCCTGCTGCGGGTGGTCGCCGGACTGCACCCGCCGGACGGCGGCCGGGTACTGCTGGACGGCGCGGACCAGGCCGGGGTGCCGGTGCACCGGCGCGGACTGGGCCTGATGTTCCAGGATCACCAGCTGTTCCCGCACCGGGATGTCGGCGCCAATGTCGCCTTCGGCCTGCGGATGCACGGGGTGCCGCGGCGCGATCAGGAGCGCAGGGTCGGTGAACTCCTCGACCTGGTGGGCCTGCCAGGAGCCGAACGGCGGGCTGTTGCCGCGCTGTCCGGCGGCGAGCAGCAGCGTGTCGCCCTCGCGCGGGCGCTCGCGCCGAGCCCGAAGCTGCTGATGCTGGACGAGCCGCTCGGCCAGCTCGACCGCGGCCTGCGTGAACGGCTCGTCGTCGAACTGCGCACGCTCTTCGGGCGGTTGGGTACGACGGTGCTCGCCGTCACCCACGACCAGGGCGAGGCGTTCGCCCTCGCCGACCGGGTGGTGGTGATGCGCGACGGGCGGATCGCCCAGGTGGGCACCCCACTGGAGGTCTGGCAGCGGCCCGCCTCCGCCTTCGTCGCCCGGTTCCTCGGCTTTGACAACGTGGTCGAGGCGACGGTGGCCGGCGTGGCCGCCGACACGGTGTGGGGCAGGGTGCCGGTGCCCAAGGGCTCGCCGCAGGGGGCGTGCGATCTGCTGGTACGCCCGGCCGGGGTCCGGATCGGCCCCCCGGACGGGGGGCTGCGCTGCACGGTCGGGACGCGTACGTTCCGGGGCAACCATGTCGCCGTACAGCTGACACCGGTGGGCGGTCCGGTCCTGGAGGCGGAGTGCGCGCTGCGGGACGCCCCACAGGAGGGTGCGACGGTCGGGGTCGGCTTCGACGCGGCGGAGACCGTCGTCCTGCCCGCCGTCTTCTGACCGGACGCTAGTGCTGCTCCGCGCAAGTTCGTGGAGGGGTCAGGCTGGCATGCCGTCGAGGTAGAGGCCGCAGGCGCAGTCCAGGCATTCTTCGGGGCTGCCGGAGGGGAGCCCGTGGGGGAGGAAGTTGTCCTGGTAGCTGCTTCGGCTAGCGAGGTAGAGGGCGAAGCCCCAGGTGTGCAGCATGCCGGCGAAGCGCAACCGGCACAGAGGCAGGTGCTCTCCGTCCTTCAACTCGCCGTCCACGTAGGCGAAGCCCGCCCGGAAACGGATATGGACCCGGTTCAGCTGCGGCCAGCGCTCGGCAGCGTGGGCGTTCAGCCGCTGCCGCAGGTGGTGCTGCATGGACTCGGGCGGGTCCTTTGGCACGGCCCCATCCTGCCGAACCGTGCCGCCTCCCCGCCATGATCACCGGTTGTGAGGGCGGGATCAGGGCGGGACGCGGCGGTGGCCGTGGAACTGGACGAGGAGTCGCGCGAGATGCTGCAACGGGTCGCCTCCTCAGCGAAAGCACAGGTGAGGCAGGCACTCCGGGCCCGGATCGTGCTGGCCGCGGCCGACGGAGCGGGCAACGCGGCGATCGCCCGCCGACTGGCGGTGTGCGTGAACACGGTCCGCAAGTGGCGCGGGCGGTTCGCCGAACGCGGACTGGAGGGGCTCAAGGACGCCGCCCGTTCGGGCCGGCCGCGCCGCTACGACGACCTGGTGCGCGTCGCGGTGGTCGCCGCGGCCACACGCATCCCGCCGGGACCTGACGCCACCTGGACCCACCAGGCGATCGCCGAGCACCTCGCGGGCACCGTCTGCCCGCCGATCTCCGCCTCCCAGGTCGGCCGCATCCTGGCCAGCATGGACCTCAAGCCGCACAAAGTGCGCGGCTGGCTCGCCCGGCGGGACACCCCCGACTTCTGGGACCGCGTCCAGGACATCTGCAGCCTCTACCGCGTCCCGCCCGCCGGGGCGATCGTGCTGTCCATCGACGAGAAGACCGCGATCCAGGCCCGCGAACGCAGCCACCCAGCCCAGCCGCCACAGCCAGGTCAGGCCGCCCGACGCGAGTTCGAGTACCGCCGCCACGGCACCGCCTCGATCGTCGCCGCCCTCGACACCATCACCGGGCAGACGCTGACCGAGACCATCCAGCGCAACGACGCCGCGACCTTCACCGCGTTCCTGGACCGGCTCGACCGCCTCCTGCCCCGCGACAAGGACATCCACGTGGTCCTCGACAACGGCTCGTCCCACACCGCCAAGCACACCAAAGCCTGGCTCGCCGCCCACCCGCGCTGGCACGTCCACTGGACCCCGCCCCACGCCTCCTGGCTCAACCAGGTCGAACTCGTCTTCTCGACACTGGCCCGCGCCGTCCTCCGGCACGGCGACTTCACCAGCAGGGACGACCTGATCGAGAAGATGGACGCCTGGATGATCCAGCGCAACGAACACGCCCGCCCGTTCCGCTGGACCTACCAGGGCACCCCGCTCACACAGGCGACCTGAGCCCCACGACCCGGTCCGCGGGTGAGCGCCTACCCGGGCAGGGCCGCTGTGAGGTCGACCTCGATCAGCTGTCCGGGGAAGCCGAGTTGGGCGACTCCCAGCAGCGTGCCCGCGGTGGTGAACGCCGGCCCAATGACCGATCCGGTCAGGCGCTGCCAGGCAGCACCCAGAACCGCCACATCGCCGCTGACCACATAGATCACCGAGCGGACGACGTGATCCGGACGGGAGCCCACCGCGCTCAGGGCGGCGGCGGCGTTGGCTGCCACCTGGTCGATCTGGGCGTCGAGATCACCTGGACCCACAAGCTCCCCCGAACGGTCGAGTGGGCACTGCCCCGCCAGGAACGCCGTCCGGCCCGCCTCCACGACGGTGATGTGGTGATACCCCGGAGGCGCATGGAGTTCGGCGGGGTTGATGCGTGTGATCTTGGAGGTCATGCGCGCGAGTCTGGCAACTCGGCTGACTCGGCGCACCAGGTTTTCGGCCGGCCCACCCCGTGGCCGGGCCTGCAAGCACCCGAAGCAACCCCACCCGCTCCAACACCGACCGTGAGCCCGACCCTCCACGAACTTGCGCGGAGCAGCACTAGTGCCGCGTCCGGCGGAGGGCGCGGCCACGTTCACTTGACCGGCCCAGCCGTATCCGGTGATCCCGCCCGGCGTTCCCCGGCGTCCGAAAGTGCCGGAGCCGCCTCACCGATCACACGCGTCGGGTCTGCGCAATGGTGTCTGTGCAAGCTGGAGGAGGATACGCGGCAGATCCGGAACGACTCCGAGAAGGACGGGAACAATGACTGAGTCAGCACGTGAGGGCATCGACATCACCCGCATCCTCGACGCCCCGCGGGAACTGGTCTTCGAAGCCTGGACCACGCCCGAGCGCTTCGCCGCCTGGTACGGCGGGGATGCCGAGGTGCCGCTCGACCGGGTGTCGATGGATGTCAGGCCGGGCGGCGCCTGGAGCCTGGTCATCGTGGTGCCGGGCACAGAGATGCCCTTCCACGGCGTCTACCGCGAGGTCGTCGCCCCCGAGCGGCTGGCGTTCACCCTGAAGGACGCCACCGCACCCGCCGACATCGACGGCGAGACCGTCACCGTCACCTTCACCGACCGCGGCGACAAGACCACCGAAATGGTCTTCGAGCAGCGCGGCGGCAATCTCACGGCCGAGCAGTACGCGGCGGCCGAGGACGGGTGGGAGGCCTTCTTCGACGCGCTCGTGGCCCGTCTCGCGTCTCTCTGAGCAGGCCTCGGCCTGCCCGCTCCCGGAGGCGACCGCGGCCGTCGAACGGGCTGCACGGGCGTGGCCGGGACGCGGCGTCCTCAGGCCGTCAGCGGCAGCGCCGCCAGCTCGGCGACCAGCCAGGTCAGCGGGAGGAAGACGACCAGCAGCGTGACGGCGCGCAGGGCCGTCGCGGCCCACCGCGCCGAAGCCGGGGCACCCAGCCGCAGCAGCGCCCGCGCCGTGCGGGTGTGGTCCTGCCTGGCTTCAAGCGCCGAGGTCAGCAGCGTCGCCGACGTACAGCCGAGGACGAGCACCGCGCCCATTGCTGTGAGCGGGCCGAAGGGGCGCGGCCCCGTCCCGTACAGCGCGTAGGCGGCGATCACCGCGGAGAGCACCGCACAGACCACACCGAGCGGCCCGCCGATCCGGCGCGCCTCGTCCATCAGCACCCGGCCGGCCAGCAGCCGTACGGCGCCGGGGCGCACCGCCTGCAGGAGCCGCCCGCAGAGATACGCCAGGCCGGGTCCGGCCATGGCCAGGCCGACGGCCGTCAGTGCCCACCCCGCCAGCACTCCGGCCGGGGTGGCGCCGAGCCCGCCGGGGAGCGGGAGCAGGCTGCGCCCGTCGCCGCGGCTCAGGTACGCCTCGACGGCGAGGCCGGCCGTGATCAGCGACACTCCCCACGGCAGCCCGGTCGGGGGCGCCGCCGGAGCGGGCGGCCGGTCCTCCGGCGTGTCGTCCGAGGAGCCGTCGTCCGGGACCGTTGTCGAGACCGGCCGGGCGCGAAGTGCCAGCCCGCTGGCCGTCGCAGCGGTCAGCGGGACCAGGGACAGCAGCACGAGCGCGGCCGCGAGCGGCAGCGGGGCGCCCGCGTCGAGCAGTCCTGCCGCCGCACCGTCGAACGGCAGCCCGGACAGGTCGCCGCGCAGATGCAGGAAGAACAGCAGGGCCACCATCGACCCGAGGGTGCAGGAGACGGCTGTGGAGACCGCGGCCAGCACAGTGAGCCTGAGCGGCCCGAGGCCCACGGCGGACAGCCCGGAGCGAGGCCGGGTGCTCGGGTCCGTACGGGCCACGGCCACCGCGAACTGCACGGTGGCGGCGAGCGGTACGAAGCACCACAGCAGCCGCAGCACGGCCGCGCTGGAGTGCGCCGGGTGCCCCAGTGCGTAGCCAAGGGCGCACAGCAGCAGGAAGCCGACCCCGGCGGAGGCGGCCGCGACCAGCAGCCGCCGCATCAGAACCAGCGGATGGGAACCCCGGGCTAGACGGAGAGCGAGCACGCCGCCCTGCCCTCCGCATCGGATACGGGCAGGGCGACGGTGGCGACTGGGCGGCCGTCCAGCAGCGGGACCGTACGGTCGGCGAGGGCGGCGACCTCCGCGTCATGCGTGGCGAGCACCACCGTGATGCCGTGTGAGCGGGCCGCGCTCGTGAGGGTGCGCAGCACATGCGTCCGGTCGCTGAGGTGCAGGGTCGCGGTCGGTTCGTCGGCGAAGAGCACCGAGGGTGAGGCGGCCAGTGCACGGGCCACGGCGATCCGCTGGCGCTGCCCCTGGAGCAGAGTGTGCGGTCGCTTCCTGGCGCACACGCCGATGTCCAGCCGCTCCAGCCATTCCAGGCCGGCCCGCTTCGCCTCCCGGCGCGAGGCGCCGCGCAGCAGCAGTGGAAGAGCCACGTTCTCCCAGGCGTTCAGCTCCGGCACGAGCTGGGGCTCGGGGGCGATCCAGCCGAACTTGTCGCGGCGCAGCCGTTCGCGCAGTCGCGGGCCCAGGGTGTGGACGGGGACGCTGTTGAACCACACCTCGCCCTGCTGGGGCACCAGTTGACCGGAGAGGCAGTGCAGCAGAGTTGTCTTGCCGCTGCCCCTGGGGCCGGTCACGGCGAGGATCTCGCCGTCGTGGACACCCATGGAGACTCCGCAGAGCGCGGGTGAGCCGTTGTGGGAGTGGCGCAGGGAACGCGCCCAGATCACGTCGTTGTCCGGCGGGTCCACCATGGCGTACACCTCGGTTCAGATCGTGTGTCCCGTCCCCCTTACGGGGGAACGAAGAGGGGCCGATCGGTCACTCGGCACCGTAAGGATTCGAACCGCGGTGTGGGCACAGCACACGGCCCGGGTGCGCTTCATCCCACTCGAATAGGCGCATCCGGGCCGTGTGGACCGTATGAAATGACCGCTGCAAGCCGGTCAAGCGGTGGTCAAGCCGCAGGGCCGTCCGGCGGACGGGCGGACAGGGTGACCGGCTGTCCGATCCGTGGTCGGTCAGCCGGTCGGACCGGTGGTCAGAGCTTGGTCCAGGCCTCCGTGAGGACGGTCCGCAGAATGCCCTCGATCTCGTCGAACGTCGACTGGTCGGAGATCAGCGGCGGCGCGAGCTGGACGACCGGGTCGCCGCGGTCGTCGGCCCGGCAGTACAGGCCGTTGTCGTACAGCGCCTTGGAGAGGAAGCCGTACAGTACGCGCTCGGTCTCCTCGTCGGTGAAGGTCTCCTTGGTCGCCTTGTCCTTCACCAGCTCGATGCCGTAGAAGAAGCCGTTGCCGCGGACGTCGCCGACGATCGGCAGGTCGAGCAGCTTCTGCAGCGTCGTGAAGAACGCGTTCTCGTTGTCCAGGACGTGCTGGTTGAGGCCCTCGCGCTCGAAGATGTCGAGGTTGGCGAGGCCGACCGCCGCGGAGACCGGGTGGCCACCGAAGGTGTAGCCGTGCAGGAAGGTGTTGCCGCCCTCGTAGAACGGCGCGGCGATGCGGTCCGAGACGATGCAGGCACCGATCGGGGAGTAGCCCGAGGTCATGCCCTTGGCGCAGGTGATCATGTCCGGCACGTAGCCGAACTTGTCGCAGGCGAACATCGTGCCGAGACGGCCGAAGGCGCAGATGACCTCGTCGGAGACGAGCAGCACGTCGTACTTGTCGCAGATCTCGCGCACGCGCTGGAAGTATCCGGGCGGCGGCGGGAAGCAGCCACCGGCGTTCTGCACCGGCTCCAGGAAGACCGCGGCGACGGTGTCCGGGCCCTCGAAGAGGATCTCCTGCTCGATCTGGTCGGCGGCCCAGCGGCCGAAGGCCTCCGGGTCGTCGCCGTAAATCGGGGCGCGGTAGATGTTGGTGTTCGGCACCTTGTGCGCGCCGGGGACCAGCGGCTCGAAGGGGGCCTTCAGGCCCGGCAGGCCGGTGATCGACAGGGCGCCCTGCGGGGTGCCGTGGTAGGCGACCGCACGCGAGATGACCTTGTACTTGGTCGGCTTGCCCTGGAGCTTGAAGTACTGCTTGGCCAGCTTCCAGGCGGTCTCGACGGCCTCGCCGCCACCGGTGGTGAAGAAGACCTTGTTGAGGTCGCCCGGCGCGTACTCTGCGAGGCGCTCGGCCAGCTCGACGGCCTTCGGGTGGGCGTAGGACCAGACCGGGAAGAAGGCGAGCTCCTGGCCCTGCTTGTACGCCGCCTCGGCGAGCTCGTGGCGGCCGTGACCGGCGTTGACCACGAACAGGCCGGACAGGCCGTCGAGGTAGCGCTTGCCCTGGTCGTCGTAGATGTAGGTGCCCTCGCCACGCACGATGGTGGGAACGGGCGCGTTCTCGTAGTCCGACATGCGGGTGAAATGCATCCACAGGTGGTCGTACGCGGTTCGGCTGAGGTCCTTGCTCACGGCTATCGGGTTCCCCACATGTAGGTCTGCTTCTTGAGCTTCAGGTACACGAAGCTTTCGGTGGAGCGCACACCGGGGATGGCCCGGATGCGTTTGTTGATCGTTTCCAGCAGGTGGTCGTCGTCCTCGCAGACGATCTCCACCATCAGGTCGAAGGAGCCCGCGGTCATCACCACGTACTCGCACTCGGCCATGGCCGACAGCGCCTCTGCGACGGGATCGAGGTCGCCGACGACATTGATGCCGACCATCGCCTGCCGACGGAATCCCACGGTCAGCGGGTCCGTGACGGCGACGATCTGCATCACGCCCTGGTCGAGCAGCTTCTGGACGCGCTGCCGCACGGCCGCCTCGGAGAGGCCGACGGCCTTGCCGATCGCGGCGTACGGACGACGCCCGTCCTCCTGGAGCTGCTCGATGATTGCGAGGGATACGGCATCGACTGCTGGGGACGATCCGTTCCCGGTCCTGGAGTCTGCGCTGCGACTGGCCACGCATCCACTGTGCACCGGGACTCGTCGGTCTGGCAAGCCCAGATCGATGAAATTCGTTGTTTGGAGGTCTTGATCTCACTGAATCCGAAGTTCTCGGCGGGTGGGCATGTCGAAAGCGACACCCGAGCGACTAGGCTGGTCACCTCATCCACTGGACGTGTCGACAGGAGGGGTGGTTGTGACCACCGAGGTGCGCCGTCTGCGCAACTACATCAACGGAGAGTTCCGGGACGCCGCTGACGGGCGGACCATCGATGTGGTCAACCCGGCGACGGAAGAGGTCTACGCAACCTCGCCGCTCTCCGGCCAGGCCGATGTCGATGCCGCGATGGACGCCGCCGCGGCCGCTTTCCCCGCCTGGCGCGACACCACGCCCGCCGAGCGTCAGAAGGCCCTGCTGAAGATCGCGGACGCCTTCGAGGAGCGCGCCGAGGACCTCATCGCCGCCGAGTCGGAGAACACGGGCAAGCCCATCGAGCTCACCCGCACCGAAGAGGTCCCGCCGATGGTGGACCAGATCCGCTTCTTCGCGGGTGCCGCGCGGATGCTCGAAGGCCGCTCGGCCGGCGAGTACATGGAGGGCCTCACCTCCATCATCCGCCGCGAGCCGGTCGGTGTCTGCGCGCAGGTCGCGCCGTGGAACTACCCGATGATGATGGCCGTCTGGAAGTTCGCCCCGGCGCTCGCCGCGGGCAACACCGTCGTCCTCAAGCCGTCCGACACCACCCCGGCGTCGACCGTGCTGATGGCCGAGATCATCGGCCAGATCCTCCCCAAGGGCGTCTTCAACGTCATCTGCGGCGACCGCGACACCGGCCGCGCGATGGTCGAGCACCCGACCCCGGCGATGGCCTCCATCACCGGTTCGGTGCGGGCCGGCATGCAAGTCGCCGAATCCGCCGCCAAGGACGTCAAGCGGGTCCACCTGGAGCTCGGCGGCAAGGCCCCGGTCGTCGTGTTCGAGGACACCGACATCGCCAAGGCCGTCGAGGGCATCTCCGTCGCGGGCTTCTTCAACGCGGGCCAGGACTGCACGGCCGCGACCCGCGTCCTGGTCCACGAGTCGATCCATGACGAGTTCGTCACCGCTCTCGCCAAGGCCGCCGCCGATACCAAGACGGGGCAGCCGGACGACGAGGACGTGCTGTACGGACCGCTCAACAACGCCAACCAGCTGAAGCAGGTGAGCGGCTTCATCGAGCGGCTCCCCGCCCACGCCAAGGTCGAGGCGGGCGGCCACCGGGTCGGCGAGAAGGGCTACTTCTACGCCCCGACCGTCGTCTCCGGCCTTCAGCAGGACGACGAGATCATCCAGAACGAGGTCTTCGGCCCGGTCATCACCGTCCAGAAGTTCACGGACGAGACCCAGGCCGTCGAGTACGCCAACGGCGTCGAGTACGCCCTGGCCTCCTCGGTGTGGACCAAGGACCACTCCCGCGCCATGCGGATGTCCAGGAACCTCGACTTCGGCTGTGTGTGGATCAACACCCACATCCCGCTCGTCGCCGAGATGCCGCACGGCGGATTCAAGAAGTCCGGCTACGGCAAGGACCTCTCCGCGTACGGCTTCGAGGACTACACCCGCATCAAGCACGTCATGACCTCGCTCGACGACTGATTCTTCGTCAGCTGCGGTGTACGGCCCCGGGCACGAGCCCGGGGCCGTTTCCGTTCCCGGTATCGGCAACAGCATCGACAGGGTGTGCGGACGGAGCGTGTACCGCTGGACGGTTGGTACATTGCCCGCGCCGTCGCCCGACCGGCATCCTGCGCAGGTGCGAGCAATCCCGAAGAACCCCATGTCCCGCCGGTCCCTGCTGCGCGCCTTCGGGGCCGGAGCGGCCGGTGTATCGCTGGCCGGCTGCGGAGTGCCCGCCGCCTATGTGGAGCCCGGTGACCGTGCCGGACGCGACACCTCGGCGAGCGACCACACCCTGCACTTCGCGAACTGGCCCCTCTACATCGACACCGACGACAAGACGTCGAAGCGGCCCACCCTCGACGCGTTCAGCAAGCGGACCGGGATCTCCGTCACGTACACCGAGGAGATCAACGACAACGACGAGTTCTTCGGGAAGATCAGCCCGGCGCTGATGAACCATCAGGAGACCGGCCGGGACCTGATCGTCGTCAGCGACTGGATGGCCGCCCGGTTCGTACGGCTCGGCTGGGTGCAGGAGATGGACCGGGCCAAGCAGCCCAACGTAGCCAAGTACCTCGATCCGCTGCTGCGTTCTCCCGCCTTCGACAAGGGCCGGACGCACAGCGTCCCCTGGCAGTCCGGGATCACCGGCATCGCGTACAACCGCAAGAAGCTCGGCCGCGAGATCAGGAGCCTGAGCGATCTGTGGGCGGACGACCTGAGGGGCAAGGTCACACTGCTGTCCGGGCTCGACGAGTCCTTGGCCCTTCTGTTGCTGGGCAACGGCGTCGACGTCACCCGCTGGAAGCGCGACGACTTCTACGAGGTGTGCGACCAGGTGGAGAAGCTGGTGAAGAAGAAGCACATCCGCCGCTTCACCGGCAACGACTACATCAAGGACCTGTCGACCGGCGATGTACTCGCCTGCCAGGCCTACTCCGGCGATGTCATCCAACTGCAGGCCGACAACCCGGAGATCGAGTTCGTGGTACCCGAGGAGGGGGGCGAACTCTGGGCCGAGTCACTCATGATCCCCAACCTCGCGCGCCACAAGCGCAACGCCGAGAAGCTCGTCGACTACTACTACGAGCCCGAGGTCGCCGCGGAACTGGCGGCCTGGGTCAACTACGTCTGCCCCGTCCCCGCCGCCCGCGAGGTGCTGGCCTCCTCCAAGGACGAGGAGACCGCCGCGCTCGCGGAGGAACCGCTGATCTTCCCCGATGAGGCGATGCGCAAGCGGCTGGCGATCGCCCGCGACATCACGTCCGAGGAGCGCCCCGATTTCGCGAAGAAGTGGAACTCCATCGTCGGGTTGTGACAGCGGCCCCGGGGTGGCGTAAGGGGCGCGTAAACATGGGCGTACGCTGCGGACATGATCGAGCGAAGAGCCCTGCTGAGGCGCATACGCGTGTGGTTGGTCTTCTTTATCGTCTGTCTGGTGCTGAGCGGGCTGACCGCCTTCCCGCTCGTCCATGAACTCCGCTGGGCCGAGGATCTGTTGAAGTCCTCGGCTTCTCCCGTTCCCGAGCACTTCCCGGCCCTGATGGAGTGGATCACCCGGGTCCGCACCGGTCTCGACGAGGCCGATGCGAAGTACCCCTTCGTGCTGTACGGCACCGACTGGCTGGCCTTCGCGCACCTCGTCATCGCGGTCGCCTTCTACGGCCCCTACCGCGACCCGGTCCGCAACATCTGGGTCATCGAGTTCGGGATGATCGCCTGCGCCGGGATCATCCCGCTCGCCCTGATCTGCGGACCGATCCGGGACATCCCCTTCTGGTGGTCGGTCATCGACATGTCGTTCGGGGTCTTCGGGGTGATCCCGCTGCTCGTCGTACGCCGCATGATCAAGCAGCTGGAGGCGCTGCCGCAGGAACAGCCGCTGGAGCCGGTGTCCGCTGCGACGGCCGTCTGAGAGCCTGTCGGATCACGCCCGAGCAGAGGTCACCCGACAGACTCCGAGTCACTCCCGCGTCGGGGCCCCGAAGGCGCTGACGATCAGGCCCATCACGACGTCGTTGGCGCCCTGCCCCTTCGCGTCCGTGGAATTCACGCTGTAGACGAGGGTGCGGGAGAGATCGCGGGTGCCCCCGATCCCGGCGTTGTAACCCCAGCGGCCACCGGTCTTGCCCCACACCCGGTGGCCGCCCAGCCGCCACGAGGTCAGGCCCGCGCTGTACGCCGCGGGTGCGTCGGACTCGTAGTCACGGACCGAGGGGCCGGGCAGCATGAACATCTCTTCCAGCAACGGCCCGCGCACCACCCGGCCGCGGAACAGGGCCTCGGTGAACCGCTCCAGATCGGCGGTGGTGGAGATGATGTCGCCCGCCGCCCAGCCGTCGGTCGCACCCCAGACGCTTACATCGCGCAGTCCGGTCGTGCCGTCGTCGAGCCTCATCCTCTGGTAGCCGTGGTTGTGCGGCCCGTGGATGCGGGGATCGGTGCCGGGGTACGAAGTACCGTGCAGATCAAGCGGTTTGAGTATGCGACGGGCGACCTCGCTCTCGTACGTGTGGCCGGTGACCCTCTCGATCAGCAGCCCGGCCACGGTGTAGTTGATGTTGAGGTAGTGCTGCCGCGTCCCGGCCGGGAACTCCGCCCGCTTCGCTGTCGCCGAGGCGACCATCTCGCGAGGGGTGTGGATCACGAAGCGGTTCTCGTACCACTCCTCCACGGTCGTGCCGGGCAGATCGGCGGGGGGCAGACCACTGGTGTGGTTCAGCAACTGGCGCACGGTGACCTTCTTGTACGCCGCCGGGATAAGCTCCGGAAGATAGGCCCGCACCGGCCGGTCCAGGTCGAGCCTCTTCTCGGTGGCGAGCTGGAGCACCGTGGCCGCCGTGAAGACCTTGGTCACCGAACCGGCCCGGAACCGGGCATCCGGGTCGGCCGGGCGGCCCGACCTCACATCGTGGACGCCGGAGCTGCCGCGCCAGGCACCGGAGGTGCCCGAGACCCTTACCAGCGCGGCCGTCGCGGTGTCGCCCGGCAGCCCGGCGATGGCAGCGGCCAGCGCCTTCGCGTCCGGAGTGCCGAAGGCCGGCGCCTTTGCCGCGGTGCTCGTGGCGGCGGGCCTCGGGGCGCTTGCGGCCAGGGCCGCAGCGGCCGGGCCCGCCGCGATACCGAGGGCCAGGGCGGTAGCGAGGACGGTGCGGGTGCGGGCGTTCATCGTGGTGCCTCCGGGGCGTGGAATCCATGACGGCCCAGGCGCTGGGCCGTCGCTGTTGTCGGATTCCATCCTGGTGAGCGCCGGGCCCCGGCGGATCCCCGGAGCGGGGGATCTCAGGAGGGAGTTCTTCTCACCTGTGCGGGGGAGAGCAGCGCTTCGGCTCCCTCCGGCGAGGGAGCGACAAGACCGGTCTCGTATGCGCAGATCACTGCTTGGATGCGGTCGCGCAGGCCCAGTTTGGAGAGCACATTGCCCACATGGGTCTTCACCGTGTGTTCGCTGACGACCAGTGCCGCTGCGATCTCCGCGTTCGACAGACCCCGGGCCAGATGCAGCAGCGTCTCACGCTCGCGGGCGGTCAGCACACCGAGCCGCTCGCAGAAGGAGGCGACGACGGGGCGGGAGGTGTACTCGGCGATCAGCCGGCGGGCCACCGAGGGGGCGAGCAGGGAATCGCCGGCCGCCACCACCCGTACCGCGTGCACCAGGTCGTCCCTGCGGACATCCTTCAGCAGAAAGCCGCTCGCTCCCGCGTGCAGCGCCTCGTAGACGTACTCGTCGGAGTCGAACGTGGTGAGTATGACCGTCCGGCAGCCGGTCTCCGCGCTGATGGTGCGACAGGCCTCGATCCCGTCCATGACCGGCATCCGGATGTCCAGCAGGGCGACTTCGGGCTTCAGCCGGCGCACCGCTTCGACCGCCTGCGCACCGTCACCGGCCTCCGCGAGGACCTCGATGTCCGGCTGAGCGTCCAGGATCATCGCGAAGCCGCTGCGCACCAGCTCCTGGTCGTCGGCCACCACTACGCGAATCGTCAACTGCACACCTCCACATGGGACGTTACTCGGGGCAGGGTGACCTCCACCCGGAACCCCCGGCCGTTCGGGCCGGGGCCGGTGCGGGCCGTTCCGCCGTGGGCGGCCGCCCGTTCGGCAATGCCCACCAGGCCGAGTCCGGCGCCGGTCCCCGAGCCGGGACCGCGCCCGTCGTCGACGATGCGGACGAGCAGTTCGCCGGGGCCGTGGACCAGCTGCACGGACACCGTCCGGGCGGCGGCGTGCCTGACCACGTTCGTCAGGGCCTCCTGCACGATCCGGTAGACCGCGGCCTCGGTGTCCAGCGCCAACGGCCGGGCCGGGCCCGTGACTTCGAAGGAGACCGCCAGGCCGCTGCCGCGGACCCGCTCGACGAGCCCGGGCAGCGCGGCCAGTGCGGGCTGGGGCTCGCGCGACGACTCGTGGTCCGTCTCCCTCTCGCGCAGCACGCCGAGCATCCGGCGCAGCTGCACCATGGCGTCCCGGCCCGTCTCCGAGATGGCGTCGAACGCCGCCTCCGCGCGCTCCGGCGCCGTACGGACCGCCACCGGACCGGCCTCCGCCTGCACGACCATCAGGCTGACCGCATGGGAGAGGATGTCGTGCATCTCCCGGGCGATCCGCGCCCGTTCACGGGCCGCGGCCTGCTCGGCCTCGATCCGGTGCGTCAGCTCCAGCTGACGGGCCCGGTCCTCCACGGCCCGGGTGTAGGCCTGCCGGGTGTGGGTGAGCCTGCCGAAGCCGTACGCGGCGGAGAAGACGATGAGTGAGAACACCAGCTCACGCACCTCACCCGTATGGAACGCGGTCGCTGGGAAGACCAGGGCGAGCGTCAGGGCGCCGAACGCCTGGCGCCTGGGCGAGGGCGCGAGCGCCGCCACCGTGTAGAGGGCGACCAGACCTGTGTAAGGCAGAGTCTGTCCCGGGCCGTCGATGGCGAGCCCGTACAGTGCCTGTGTCGCGAATACGGCGAGGAGTACGCTCACCGGCGCGCGGCGTCGCCACACGAGCGGCACGACAGTGAGGGTGGTCAGCAGGTACGCCGTCGCCGTCGCCGGCTCCAGACGGGGATCCCTGGGAACCAGCCAGGGCGCGGACACCGCGGCCTGAACCAGCAGGGCCACCCCGATGTCCGCCGCCCAGGGGCCAGTGGTCCCCAGCCCCCGGGCGCGCGCCCGTATCCCCCGTAGGCCCACTACGGCTTCCGCGCGACCGCGCCGAACTGGGCGACCTGCACCGCACCGGGCGCGGCGCGCCAGCGGGCACATGAGACGATGCCCGGCTCGACAAGCTCCAGGCCTTCGAGGAACGTGGTGAACTCGGCACGGCTGCGGGCAATGATCGGCGGGGTGGCGTTCTCGTTCCAGAACCGCATCGCCGCCTCGTTGCCCTCACCGCCCAGCTCCAGGGTGGGATGCGTGAGTGCCAGATAGCTGCCGGACGGCATCGCGTCCATCAGCGTCCGTACGATCCTGCGTGCCTCGTCCGTGTCGAGGATGAAGTTCAGGATGCCCAGCATCATGACCGCGACCGGCTTCTTCAGGTCCAGCGTCGGTTCGACGGCCCGCAGGATCTGTTCCGGGTGGTGGGCGTCGGCGTCGATGTACTCGGTCGCGCCCTCCGGCGAGCTGGTGAGCAGTGCGCGGGCGTGCGCCAGCACGATCGGGTCGTTGTCGACGTACACGATGCGGGAGTCGGGGGCGGTGTGCTGGGCGACCTCGTGTGTGTTGTCGGCGGTCGGCAGGCCGGTGCCTATGTCGAGGAACTGGCCGATCCTCGCGTCACCGGCGAGAAACCGGACGGCCCGCCCCAGGAACGCCCGGTCGGCGCGCGCCACTTCGCCGATGCTCGGATACATGCCGGTGACCTGGTCGCCGACCGCCCGGTCCACGGGGTAGTTGTCCTTGCCGCTGAGCCAGTAGTTCCAGACCCGCGCGTTGTGGGCGATGTCGGAACGGATGCGCTCGTTGAGAGGGGTGGTGCGGGCTTCGGTCACGTCTCTGCTCCTCTGGCTCCGGGCCTCGCATCACGGCGGATGCGGCGCTGTCCATGATGCCGGACCGATTGTGGCCACCGGGGTCAGCGACCGGTGCCGTCCAGCCAGTTCGTCGTGTATGTGTCGATCTCGGCGGCCAGTGTCCGCCTGCCGGCCGCGTCGAGGTACGACGCCTCGACCGCGTTCTTCGCCAGCGCCGCGAGACCCCGCTCGTCCAGACCGAGGAGACGGGCGGCCACCGCGTACTCGTTGTTGAGGTCCGTGCCGAACATCGGCGGGTCGTCGCTGTTGATGGTGACCAGGACACCCGCCTGCACCATCTCCCTGACCGGGTGCTGCTCGATGTCGGCCACCGCGCGGGTCGCGATGTTCGAGGTCGGGCAGACCTCCAGCGGGATGCGGTGCTCGGCGAGGTGGGCCAGCAGCTTCGGGTCCTGGACGGAGTTGGTGCCGTGGCCGATGCGCTCGGCGCGCAGATGGGTCAGCGCGTCCCAGACGGTCTGCGGCCCGGTGGTCTCCCCGGCGTGCGGCACGGAGTGCAGGCCCTCGGCGATCGCCCGGTCGAAGTAGGGCTTGAACTGCGGGCGCTCCACGCCGACCTCCGGGCCGCCGAGCCCGAACGAGACGAGCCCCTCGGGCCGCAGGTCCACGGCGAGCCGGGTGGTCTCCTCGGCTGATTCGAGCCCGGCCTCGCCGGGAATGTCGAAGCACCAGCGCAGGACGACCCCGAGCTCGGCCTCGGCTGCCTTGCGGGCATCCTCTATCGCCTCCATGAACCCCTGTTCCGGGATGCCGCGCCGGGTCGAGCTGAACGGGGTGACGGTCAGCTCGGCGTAACGGATGTTCTGGCGGGCCATGTCACGGGCGACCTCGAAGGTCAGCAGCCGAACGTCCTCCGGGGTGCGGATCAGGTCCACGACGGAGAGATACACGTCGATGAAGTGCCCGAAGTCCGTGAACGTGAAGTAGTCGGCCAGCGCCTCGGGGGCGGTGGGGACCTTGGAGTCCGGGTGGTGCGCGGCCAGCTCGGCGACGATGCGGGGCGAGGCGGACCCGACATGGTGGACATGCAGTTCCGCCTTGGGCAGCCCCGCGATGAAGGGGCGCAGATCGGTCATCGGATACTCCGGGGCGTGGGACGGGCCGGGCGCCGGGTGCGGTCGGCCGGGCAGGGGACGGGGATCATCGTAGGCCGGGACCTGCCGCGCGGTGGTGGGTCGTAGCATGACGGGATCACGATGGGGGAGGCCCATGTCAGACAACACAGAGCAGCCCGCGGGCGGAGCTGCGCCGCGCGATCCGTGGGCTCCGCCGGACAGCAGGGCGCCGCTGGAGAAGCCGGCCGGCATTCCCCGGCCGCCTTCTGTGCACGATCAGCCGACGGTGACCTCGATGCCGGGTATGGGGGACGGCCCCGCGCAGCCCACGGGACCGGGGTTCGGCGCGGCAGCGCAGACCGGGCCGGTGCCCGGCTCCGGGGCCGGGTTCGGTCCAGGGTTCGGTCCAGGGTTCGGTCCCGGGGAGGTCCCGCCGCCGCCGATCGCACCGAACGGACCGGGTCAGCAGGTCCCGCCGGCCGCGGGACAGTACGGCTACCCGGCAGCGCCGGCTCCCCAGTACGGCAGCTACCCGGGGTACGCCGGCTACAACCAGGCACCTTGGGGCGGTCCCGTGCCTTCCAACGGCATGGGTACGGCAGCCATGGTGCTCGGCATCCTGGCCGTCTGTCTGTTCTGCCTCTACGGGATACCCAGCCTGATCCTGGGCGCACTCGCCCTGATCTTCGGCATCCTGGGCCGCAAGCGGGCGAATCGCGGTGAGGCGACCAACAGCGGTCAGGCGCTCGCCGGGGTCATCCTGGGGTCCATCGGCATCGCTCTCGGTGTGGCGATCATCAGCTTCTTCATCTGGCTGTTCGTCACCCATGCCGAGGAATTGGACGACAACACCTACAACGACGACCCGTACTCCACATCGCTGGTCGTCGGCGTCACGCGATAGCCGACATCGAGCCCCGGTGCCGGAACCTGCGGTGCCGGTGTCGTATCCCACCCGATGGCCGGGCGGGCCGGACTCCGGCCCGCCCGGTCTTACGACCTGGGGGCACGTAGTTCCGCCCGCGCGTCCATCAACGCGAACCCGAGCAGATTCAGCCCCCGCCAGGTCGCCGGATTCTCCGCACGCGGGTCGTCCGCCGCCAGCCCGATGCCCCAGATCCGGTCCATCGGGCTCGCCTCGACCAGCACCCGGTCCCCGGTGTTCAGCAGGAATTCCCGCAGCTCCGGGTGGTGGCCGAACTTGTGGACACTGCCGGCCACCACCAGTGCGTACCGCTCGCGCTCCCACACCGCCTCGTCGAAACCGCGGACCAGCCGGCCCACCTTCTTCGCCTGGGCAGGGCTCTTCGCCGACACTGCGCGGACCTCTGCCTCCGCATCCCCGAAAAGCCGTGCCTTGGCGGCCATCATCCAGTGCTCGGCAGATGCATACGTCACCCCGCCGACCGTGAAGGGCGCAGGCCACCACTGACTGAGACAGCTCGCACCGATGCTGCCGTCGGGCCGCGGGCGGTGCCCCCAGAAGCGCAGATACTTCACCTTCTCGCCGCGCCCTGTTCGCGCCAGGAGATCCTTCATATGTTCCATGACACGCGAGTCTGGCATCCGCCACTGACACTCCGTACGGGGAATTCCGCAAGAACGCGACACATGGTCGACAGATTCCGTTGCGTAACCAAAAGGCAACAACGGAATCACTTGTTGGAGTCAAACTCCTCTGTCAGGATCGGCAGTCAAATCGAGCAGAGGCTACGCCGCTCCCGCACTCCGGGGAACGCGGCGGAGGAGATCGTCATGGGCAACGGCATCCAGGTGCGGGACCGCTTCGCGGACGGCGCACAGTACATCGGCGGAAAGCTGCGGTCCGGAACATCGGGACGTCACCACGATGTGGTGAATCCGGCAACGGGCGAGACCGTCTACACCTATGAACTGGCGGGCACCGCCGACGTCGACGCGGCGGTCGCCGCCGCACGCGAGGCATTCCCCGGCTGGTCGGGTGCGACGCCGTCCGAGCGGGCCGAAGCGATGCACCGTTTCGCCGCCGTCCTCGCCGAGCAGGCCGACGACTTCGCGTATGTCGAGTCGCTCCAGTGCGGCAAGCCGATCAAGCTCTCCACCGAGTTCGATGTGCCCGGCACCGTGGACAACACCTCCTTCTTCGCGGGCGCCGCCCGCCACCTGGAGGGCAAGTCGGCCGCCGAGTACGACGGTGACCACACCTCGTACGTACGCCGTGAGGCGATCGGCGTCGTCGGCTCCATCGCGCCCTGGAACTACCCGCTCCAGATGGCCGCCTGGAAGATTCTCCCGGCCATCGCCGCGGGCAACACGATCGTGCTGAAGCCCGCCGAGATCACCCCGCTGACCTCGCTGATGTTCGCCCAGGCGGCCACCGCGGCGGGCATCCCGGACGGTGTGATCAACATCGTCACCGGGGCGGGCAAGGAAGCCGGCGAGCATCTCGTAGGCCACCCGGACGTCGTCATGACCTCCTTCACGGGCTCCACCGCCGTCGGCAAGCGGGTCGCGGAGATCGCCACCTCCACCGTCAAGCGCCTCCACCTCGAACTCGGCGGCAAGGCCCCCTTCGTGGTCTTCGACGACGCCGACCTCGAAGCCGCGGTCCACGGCGCGGTCGCCGGAGCGCTCATCAACACCGGCCAGGACTGCACCGCCGCCACCCGCGCCTACGTCCAGCGCCCGCTCTACGACGCCTTCGTGCAGGGCGTCGCCGGACTGATGGAAACCGTCCGGCTCGGCGACCCCTTCGACCCGTCGACCGACCTCGGCCCGCTGATCAGCCATGCCCAGCGGGACCGGGTTGCCGGATTCGTGGAGCGAGCCCGCGCCTACGCCACCGTCGTGACCGGCGGCGAGGCCCCCGGCGGCGAACTGGCGGCCGGCGCCTACTACCGGCCGACCCTGGTCGCCGGTGCCGCCCAGGACAGCGAGATCGTCCAGTCGGAGATCTTCGGCCCGGTCCTGGTCGTGCTGCCCTTCGACACCGATGACGAAGGCATCCGACTCGCCAACGACACCCCGTACGGACTCGCCGCCTCCGCCTGGAGCCGCGACCTGTACCGCGCGAACCGCGCCACCCGCGAGATCAAGGCGGGCTGTGTCTGGGTCAACGACCACATTCCGATCATCAGCGAGATGCCGCACGGCGGATACAAGGCCAGTGGCTTCGGCAAGGACATGTCGGCGTACTCCTTCGAGGAGTACACGCAGGTCAAGCACGTCATGTACGACAACACCGCGGTCGTCCGCAAGGACTGGCACCGCACGATCTTCGGGGACCGATAATCCGGCCGCCCCCGGCCACACACACCCGAGAGGGCAACGCGCATGGAGCAGTACGAGCCGGAGCGTCTCTCCGCGGCCCAACTGGCCGCGATGCGACGCAGTCTGACCAGCGGCCGGGGCGCCCTGACCCGCCGGTCGCTACTCCGCGCCTCCGGAATGGGGGCGCTGGCGATCGGTGGTCTCGGCACGCTGAGTGCCTGCGGCATCCCGCCCGCGCAGCGGGAGGGGGGCGCCGCAGCGGCCTCCGACGACCACTCGGCCACGGAGAAGCAGATCAACTTCTCCAACTGGACCGAGTACATGGACGTCACCGGCGACGGCAAGCACCGGCCCACCCTGGAGGCGTTCACCGAACGCACCGGGATCGAGGTCAAGTACACCGAGGACATCAACGACAACGTCGAGTTCTTCGGCAAGATAAAGCCGCAGCTCGCGGCCGGCCAGGACACCGGCCGTGACATCATCTGCGTCACCGACTGGCTGGCCGCCCGCATCGTCCGCCTCGGCTGGGCGCAGAAGCTCGACCCGTCGCACCTGCCGCACGCCTACGCCAACCTCTCGGCCCAGTTCCGCTCCCCGGACTGGGACCCCGGCCGCGCCTACTCGTACCCGTGGGCGGGCATCTCCACCGTCATCGCCTACAACTCCAAGGCGACCGGCGGCCGTAAGGTCGACTCCGTCAGCCAGTTGCTCGACGATCCGGAACTCAAGGGACGGGTCGGCTTCCTCTCGGAGATGCGCGACTCCATCGGCATGACCCTGCTCGACATGGGCAAGGACCCCGGCACCTTCACCGACGCCGACTACGACGCCGCGCTCGGCCGGATCCAGAAGGGCGTCGACAAGAACCAGATCCGCCGTTTCACCGGCAACGACTACACCGCGGACCTCGACAAGGGCGACATCGCCGCCTGCGTCGCCTGGGCCGGCGACATCATCCAGCTCCAGGCCGGAAACCCGGACATCAAGTACGCGATTCCCGCCGCGGGTTATGTCATCTCCAGTGACAACATGCTGGTACCGGTGAAGGCCCGCCACAAGTCCAACGCCGAGAAGCTCATCGACCACTACTATCGGCCGCCGGTCGCCGCCGAGCTCGCCGCGTACATCAACTTCGTCTGCCCGGTGGACGGGGTCCGCGACGAACTCGCGAAGATCGACCGGTCGATGGCCGACAACCCGTTGATCCTTCCGGACAAGGAGATGGCGTCCAAGGCGCACGCCTTCCGCTCGCTCAGCGCCGAGGAAGAGACGGCGTACGAAGAGAAGTTCGCCAAGCTCATCGGCGCCTGACCACGGCCCCCTCCCCTCTTTCTTCTATCCCCTTCCCCGACCTCCCCTGACACCACTGGGACTGCGACCCATGACACAGCAGCAGACAGGCGGCGATGTCCGTCTCACCGGGATCAGCAAGGCGTACGGCTCCTTCAAAGCCGTTCAGCCGCTCGATCTGACCGTTCCGCAGGGCTCCTTCTTCGCCCTGCTCGGGGCGTCCGGCTGCGGCAAGACCACCACCCTCCGGATGATCGCGGGGCTGGAGGAGGCCACCACCGGCACCATCTCGCTGGGCGGCCGGGACATCACCGACCTCCCTCCGTACAAGCGGCCCGTCAACACCGTCTTCCAGAGCTATGCGCTCTTCCCGCACCTCGACATCTCCGAGAACGTCGCCTTCGGTCTGCGCCGACGCGGCATCAAGTCGGTCAAGAAGCAGGTCGACGACATGCTGGACCTCGTCCAGCTCGGCGACTTCGCGAAGCGCAAGCCGCACCAGCTCTCCGGCGGCCAGCAGCAGCGCGTCGCCGTCGCCCGCGCCCTGATCAACCACCCCCAGGTGCTCCTCCTCGACGAGCCGCTCGGCGCCCTCGACCTCAAGCTGCGCCGCCAGATGCAGCTGGAGCTCAAGCGCATCCAGACCGAGGTCGGCATCACGTTCATCCATGTCACCCACGACCAGGAGGAGGCCATGACCATGGCCGACACCGTCGCGGTGATGAACGGGGGCCGCGTCGAACAGCTGGGCGCCCCCGCCGAGCTGTACGAGAACCCGAAGACGACGTTCGTCGCCAACTTCCTCGGCACCTCGAACCTCATCGAGGGCGAGATCGTCTCCGCGGGCACGGACATCGTCGTGGCGGCGGGCGGCGGAAAGCTGCGGCTGCCCACCGACCGGTGCGCGGCCCCGACCGGCAACGGCGGCAAGCTGCTCCTCGGCGTACGCCCGGAGAAGATCTCGCTCGCGCACGCCGACGACGCGGACGCGATAGCCGACGGCCGCAACCGGGTCACCGGCCGGATCGTCGACTCCAGCTTCATCGGCGTCTCCACGCAGTACGTGGTGGAGAGCCCGGCCGGCACGGCACTTCAGGTCTACGAGCAGAACATCGAGCGTGACACCCGGTTCGCCCCCGGAGCCGAGGTCGTTCTGCACTGGAACCCGGACCACACGTTCGGCCTGGACGCCGCTCAGGACATCGACGCCGGTGTGGAGACGGTGGAGGACGCGGCGTGAGCGTCACCAAGGCGCCACCCGTCGCGCCCATCACGGAACTGAAGGTACGCAAAGCCTCCACCCGCAAGCGCCTCGTCCCCTACTGGCTGCTGCTCCCCGGCATGCTGTGGCTCGTCGTCTTCTTCGCGCTGCCGCTGGTCTACCAGGCGTCGACCTCCGTGCAGACCGGCTCCCTGGAGAAGGGATACGAGGTCACCTGGCACTTCCAGACGTACTGGGACGCGCTGAAGGACTACTACCCGCAGTTCGTCCGGTCCCTGCTCTACGCGGGCACCGCCACGATCCTCTGCCTGCTGCTCGGCTACCCGCTCGCGTATCTCATCGCGTTCAAGGCGGGCCGCTGGCGCAATGTCATCCTGGTGCTGGTCATCGCGCCGTTCTTCACCAGCTTCCTGATCCGTACGCTCGCCTGGAAGACGATCCTCGCGGACGGCGGCGTGGTCGTCGACATACTGAACACGCTGCACATCCTGGACGTCACCAGCTGGCTCGGCTGGACGGAGTCCAACCGGGTGCTGGCCACGCCGATGGCCGTGGTCTGCGGTCTCACGTACAACTTCCTGCCGTTCATGATCCTGCCGCTCTACACCTCGCTGGACAGGATCGACGGCAGGCTGCACGAGGCGGCCGGCGATCTGTACGCCACCCCCGCCACCACCTTCCGCAAGGTGACCCTGCCGCTCTCCATGCCGGGCGTCGTCTCCGGAACGCTGCTGACCTTCATCCCGGCCAGCGGTGACTACGTCAACGCGGAACTGCTGGGCTCCACCGACACCAAGATGGTCGGCAGCGTCATCCAGACCCAGTTCCTGCGCGTCCTCGACTATCCGACGGCGGCCGCGCTCTCCTTCATCCTCATGGCGGTCGTCCTGATCATGGTCACCGTCTACATCCGCCGCTCCGGGACGGAGGACCTGGTCTGATGCCCGTACTGCGCTGGATTCGCCGGAATCTGATCGTCATCGCGGGTCTGCTGACCCTCGCGTACATGATCCTGCCGAACATCGTCGTGATGGTGTTCTCGTTCAACAAACCGAACGGGCGCTTCAACTACGCCTGGCAGCAATTCTCCCTGGACGCCTGGAAGGACCCCTGCGGCGTCGCCGACATGTGCGGCTCGCTCTCCCTGTCCCTGCAGATCGCCGTCTGGGCCACCATCGGCGCGACCGTCCTGGGCACGATGATCTCCTTCGCGCTGGTCCGCTACCGCTTCCGGGCGCGCGGCGCGATCAACTCGCTGATCTTCCTGCCGATGGCGATGCCCGAGGTCGTCATGGCCGCCTCGCTGCTCACGCTCTTCCTCAACATGGGCGCGCAGATGGGCTTCTGGACGGTCCTCATCGCGCACATCATGTTCTGCCTGAGCTTCGTCGTGACGGCCGTCAAGGCACGCGTGATGTCGATGGACCCGAGGCTGGAGGAGGCGGCCCGCGATCTGTACGCGGGCCCCGTGCAGACCTTCCTGAGGGTGACGCTGCCGATCGCGGCCCCCGGAATCGCGGCAGGAGCGCTGCTCGCCTTCGCGCTCTCCTTCGACGATTTCATCATCACCAATTTCAACGCGGGCTCCACCGTGACCTTCCCTATGTTTGTCTGGGGATCGGCACAGCGTGGCACGCCCGTGCAGATCAACGTCATCGGCACGGCGATGTTCATCATTGCCGTCACGGTGGTTGCCGTCGGCCAGCTGATCGCGAACCGGCGGAAGAACAGCGCACGATAGAAAGCCCTGAAGGAGTTGGAAACCATGGCCCCAGCTGCCATGCGTACTGCTGCACAATCACTCTCCGACGCCAAGCCCGTCGCGTTCTGGCTCGACGACCCCGGCAGGCCCGACGCACTGCCCGCGCTCACCGGCGACGAGCACTGCGACCTGCTCGTCATCGGCGGCGGCTACAGCGGACTGTGGACCGCGCTGATCGCCAAGGAACGCGACCCGGAGCGCGATGTCGTACTGATCGAGGGGCACGAGGTGGGCTGGGCCGCCTCGGGCCGCAACGGTGGATTCTGCGCCGCCTCCCTCACCCATGGCCTGCCCAACGGTCTGGAGCGCTGGCCGGACGAAATCCAGAAGCTGGAGGAGCTCGGCGAGCGGAACCTCGACGCCATCGAGGCGGCCGTCGCCCGCTACTCCATCGACTGTGAATTCGAGCGCACCGGCGAAATCGATGTCGCCACCGAGCCCCACCAGCTCGAAGAGCTCTACGAATGGCACCAGGAAGTCGAAAAGCTCGGTTTCACCGGGGTGGAATTCCTGGACCAGGACGCGGTGCGCGCCGAAGTCGACTCACCGACATTCCTGGGCGGGCTCTGGGACCGGCGCGGGGTCGCCATGCTGCACCCCGCCAAGCTGGCCTGGGGTCTGAAGCGGGCCTGCCTGGACCTCGGGGTACGGATGTACGAGCACACCCGGGGCCTCGAACTGGCCAGGTCCACGACCGGAATGGCGGTCCGTACGCCGTACGGGAGGGTCTTCGCACGCCGGGTCGCACTCGGTACGAACATCTTCCCGTCGCTGGTCAAGCGGGTGCGCCCGTACACCGTGCCCGTCTACGACTACGCGCTGATGACCGAACCGCTCAGCGCCGACCAGCTGGCCTCGATCGGCTGGAAGAACCGGCAGGGGCTGGGTGACAGCGCCAACCAGTTCCACTACTTCCGGATGTCGGCCGACAACCGGATTCTGTGGGGCGGCTATGACGCGATCTATCCGTACGGGGGCCGGCTGAGCGCCGATCTCGATCAGCGGCCAGAGACCTTCCTCAAGCTCGCGGGCCAATTCTTCGACTGCTTCCCGCAGTTGGCCGGCGTCCGTTTCAGCCACGCCTGGGGCGGGGCGATCGACACCTGTTCCCGCTTTTCCGCATTCTTCGGCACGGCCCATCAGGGCAGGGTCGCCTACGCCTCCGGATATACCGGACTCGGCGTGGGAGCCACCCGTTTCGGCGCCGATGTGATGCTCGATCTGCTGGCGGGCGAACAGAATGAACGGACCGCTCTGGAAATGGTCCGCAGCAAGCCGATGCCGTTCCCGCCGGAGCCCTTCGCCTGGGCCGGGATCGAGCTCACCAAGCGGTCCCTGGCCAGGGCGGACAGCAATGGCGGGCACCGCAATCTGTGGCTGCGGACGATGGACCGGCTGGGGCTCGGCTTCGACAGCTGAGCACAACGGGCACGCCCCCTCGGGGGGCGTGATCCACTTCACTGCCGACTGATGGCCCGAACCCGCGTAATGGATCGGCACCACCCCTCTCTCTCCCGTGTGAACGCACCAGCAACGCATGGCCGGTGCACACGGAAGGGAGGCCGATCATGGCGGGCGCGGGGGTCGGAGCAGCAGTCGAGTGGCTCGCATCGGTGGCACCGGATCCGGACGCCTGCCGGTGGGAATGGAAGCGCAATCCCGAGGGGGTCGCGCTCCTTCCCGCCGGCCGGCGCTGGGACGTACTGATTCTTCCGGGGGAGCTGGGCTATCCCACGCTTGATGTGCTCACGCGTCTCATCGACCGGCCAGGGCCGGTTCTGTCCGATTTCGGCGATGCCCGCATGGGCTTCTTCGTGCCGGCGGGCACCGCCACCCGCTGGGTCGGCACCGGCGTACGGGGAGCGGGGCGGGGGACCTGGATAGTCGTGCCCTTCCCGGGGCGGGAGGCCGCAAGCAGGGTCCGCTGGCTGATCCCGCCGGACGGCTCGGGAACGCTCACCGACGCGACACTTCTGGAGCTCGCGCTGCATGAGGCGGCGGCGAGGAGGGCCGAGAGCTGCGGGGTCTGACGGCAACGGCAGGGGCCGGAGACAGGGGCCGCGGGGATCGGGTGCCGGGGACGGCAAACGAGGGCGGCAGCACCCCCTCGGGCCTGGGCCGGCCAGGACCCCGCGCCGGCGCCCACCTCCCGGTCAGCCCCGCGCAGCGCGGGGACTTCGGCAGCTGAGACCCAGCGGCACAAGCAGCAGCCCGCACAGGAACCAACTGCCCAGCACGTCCAGCGGCCAGTGATAGCCGCGCAGCACCAGACCGATGCCCGTCGCCGCTGTCAGCGAGACAGCGGCGACGGGCATCATCCACGACGGTCTCGAATACGGCGCGACCAGCAGCGCCGCCGCCCCGTACGCCACCGCGGCCGTCGCCGCATGGCCGGACGGGTAGTAGCCGGTGGCGTCGGTCAGTGGGCCCGGGCGGGCGATCCAGTCCTTCAGCGGAACGACCAGCAGGGGCACCGCGGCCATGGTGAGCACCGCGTACAGCGGCTCACGGCGTGCCCCGCGCAGCAGGGCCCAGACGATCGCGCAGCCCAGCACCGGGAGCGCGAGCTGCATATTGCCGAGGTCGGCGAGGAATTCGGTCAGGGCGGCGGGGCCGTGCCCGACGACGGCCCGGCCGGTCTGCTCGTCCAGCCGGCGCAGCGGACCATCGGCCGCGACCTGCCAGGTGGTGAGCGCGAAGAGCGCCAGAAGGCACGAGGCCAGAGAAATGACAAGAGCCGACCGCCCGGGAACAGGGGGGGTGGTTCCGGGGCGGCCGGCCGGATCGGTTCGCCGCGCGCCCCGGGGGGTTTGGGGCGAGCGGCCATCCGATCGGTGAGGAGTTCCGGAGCCAGTGGCTCCAGTGGTGTGCGCGAACGCACGGCCAGGACGGTGCTGGGGAAGCTCCGGCCCGGCGTCGCCGACAGTCCCCTGCGGGCGGGGTGTTTCTCTCATCTGGGGAAACCGTACGTCAGCCGACGGGGGACCGACAGACGGAAACGGATCCCGCCATCGGCCCCCCACACGTTCTTCACCTCGCGTCCCGGTGAAGCCGGCTGAGGCGAACAACCGTTCACGTTTCTCCGGGGCCGGTGAGCGCCGAGGGCGGTCGTCAGCTCACGCGGCCCCCGCATCCCGGCGGGAACGCCTTCCGCCACCGCCGGGGTTCACGCAGGTCAGATCTGGCCGAAAGCCTGCTCGATGACGTCGAGGGCCTCGTTCAGCAGGTCCTCGCCGATCACCAGCGGCGGCAGGAAGCGCAGCACATTGCCGTACGTGCCACAGGTGAGGACCAGCACGCCCTGGGCGTGGCAGGCCTTCGCGAGCTTCGCGGCGGCCTCAGGGTTCGGGTCCTTCGTGCCGGACTTCACCAGCTCGATCGCGATCATCGCGCCGCGACCACGGATGTCACCGATGACATCGCCGTTCGGCAGCTTCGCCTGCATCTCGGCGAGGCGGCCCTTCATGACCTCCTCGATACGCTTCGCCTTACCGTTCAGATCCAGCTCACGCATCGTCGCGATGGCACCGAGCGCACCCGCGCAGGCCACCGGGTTTCCGCCGTACGTACCGCCGAGGCCGCCCGCGTGCGCGGCGTCCATGATCTCGGCGCGGCCGGTCACGGCGGAGAGCGGGAGGCCGCCCGCGATGCCCTTGGCGGTGGTGATCAGGTCGGGGACGATGCCCTCGTCCTCACAGGCGAACCACTGGCCGGTGCGGCAGAAGCCGGACTGGATCTCGTCGGCGACGAAGACGATGCCGTTGTCCTTGGCGAACTGGGCGATCGCCGGGAGGAAGCCCTTGGCCGGCTCGATGAAGCCGCCCTCGCCGAGCACCGGCTCGATGATGATGGCGGCGACGTTGTTCGCGCCGATCTGCTTGGTGATCTGGTCGATGGCCTGGGCGGACGCCTCCGCACCGGCGTTCTCGGCACCGGTCGGCCAGCGGTAGCCGTACGCCACCGGCACCCGGTAGACCTCGGGCGCGAACGGCCCGAAGCCCTGCTTGTACGGCATGTTCTTGGCGGTCAGCGCCATCGTGAGGTTGGTGCGGCCGTGGTAGCCGTGGTCGAAGACGACGACCGCGGGGCGCTTGGTGTAGGCGCGGGCGATCTTCACCGCGTTCTCGACGGCCTCGGCGCCCGAGTTGAACAGCGCGGACTTCTTGGCGTGGTCGCCCGGCGTCAGCTCGGCGAGCTGCTCACAGACCTCGACGTACCCCTCGTACGGCGTGACCATGAAGCAGGTGTGGGTGAAGTCGGCGAGCTGCGCGGACGCCCGGCGTACGACGGCCTCGGCGGAGGCGCCGACCGACGTCACGGCGATGCCGGAACCGAGGTCGATCAGACGGTTGCCGTCCACGTCCTCGATGATTCCGCCACCGGCGCGGGCGGTGAACACCGGCAGGGTGGAGCCCACACCTGCGGCCACCGTCGCGAGACGGCGGGCCTGGAGCTCCACCGACTTCGGGCCGGGAATGGCAGTGACGACGCGGCGCTCCTGCGGAATAGCGGTCATGAGGGGCTCCTGTGGGGTGTTTCGGACGCTTTTCTGTCTGCAGGCTATGGGCGAGGCCCGGGGTTCGGCATGTTCCGTTCGGGAGTGGTGCTCCGGCGGGGTTGTCCGTCACGGACATAGTGAGGGGGTGCGGTGTCACCGGCACCGGGGCTCCCGATCCGGGGAGCCTTGCTGAACTCGCCGTGTCTGCGCACTAGATTGACCGGGGCAGCGGACGGATCCGGCCGGTCAGGGGGCAACGGTTCATGACGAGTGACGACGCGCACGGTGCGCATGGTGTGCGTGGCACGAGCGGTACGGAGCGGGAAGGCGGCCACGGGGACGTGCCCCGCCGCCCGGTGCCGCGCCCGGCCGGGCCGCCGCCCGCCGCCCCGCCGATGCCTGTCGGCTCTCCCCGGACTGCTCCGCCGCCCGCCGCTCCGCCGATGCCAGCCGGCCCTCCCGGGACCGGGCCGTCGATCGTGGAGTGGCTGAACAGCGTCCGACCCGCCGCCGCACCCGGTGTCTGGCGGTACGGGCACGTGCCGCGCCCCGCCGAGAAGCCCCCCCGCCCCTCCTTGCTCGGGCCGTTGATCGCGCTGGCGCTCTGGCTGCTGATCTGGGTGCTGCTGGTGGATGTCCGTGCCCCGATTCCGTTTGTGAAGACGCCGCTGATGGCGATCACACCGGCGGACTGGTGGGCGCCCTATGGGCTGCGGGGAGGCTATGTCCCGGGCGCCGCGTACAGCATCGAGACGTTGTACTACCAGGTACTGGTGCTGATCGCCGGGCTGTGGGCCGCCCGCATCGGGAACTGGGCAGGGCTCTTCCGGTACTGGGCGGGACCCCGTCCGGACCGTTCCCGGCTGATGCTCTCGGGCTTCGGGGCCATGCTCGCGCTGTGGCTGGTCTGGAGCGGCAAGGTGCCGCTGCTGGACGTCGTGCTGTACTTGATCCCGCAGAGCTGGTTGCAGGGCGGCGGCAACGCGTACCTGGCGGCTCTGGTCGCCTACGGGGCCTATGCGCTGGTCATGGCCCTGGTCGTGTGGCCCTTCGCCCGGACCGGGCGCTGGCGCACCGCCCTGCGCGATCTCCGGGCACGCAGCGCCACCACGTCTGCGCAGGACGCGCAGGGCCCGTCGCCCGTGACCGGAACGGACACGGCGCACTGGCCGGAGCTGCGTAACGCGGGTTTCGTCGACGCGGCGGAGGTGCTCACCTCGGCCGTGCGCGCCGGGCGCATGAACGACGTGGACTGCGCCCGTGTGAACCACGCCTGGGCGCAGTCCCGGGCCCGTCACGACTTTCCGGCATCCTTCGACGAGGCGGTCGCGCGCCAGGGGGCCGACGCCTTCCTGCACCCCTCGGGGCGCCGGGACCTCCCCCTCCGGACCGCACGCCACGATCTGCTGGTCGGCCAGGTCCGTATCGGCGGCTGCCCGGACGACGAACGCAACCCGTACCCGCGCAGGGGGTCCGGGGTGGCTCTGGACCCCGCCGTCCTGGGCACGTCCTTGCTGGCGGTCGGCCCGCCCGGCGCGGGCAAGACGGCGAGACTGGTGCGTCCGGTCGTCGAGAGCCTGGCCCTCCAGGCGCTGACGGGCCGGGCGGCGGTGCTCGCCGTCGGCGCCGCGGGGTCACCCCTCGGCCCCGACGACGGGTACGACGTCGTCGTGAAAATCGGCGACCCCTCGTCCGTCCACGACTTCGATCTGTACGGGGGATCGACCGACCCCGACGAGGCCGCCGCCATCCTCGCGGAAGGGCTGGCCGGAGACGTCCCGGGCTTGGACGGCCGACGCGCGGCCCTGGTCCTGGCGCAGCTGCTCGGCCCCTACCGGGCCGTCCACGGCTGCTTCCCGGCGGTGCCGGTGCTGCGGGAACTGCTGGCCGGGGACGAGTCCGCTCTCGTCGAGCTGCGCCGTTCCCTGGAAGCGGGCGGTCACCCCGCCATGCTCCGCGAGCTGGATGCCCGGACCCGGCAGGCGGGCGGCGCGGGAGACCCCGGGTCGGTACTGGCCGATCGCGTCGCCCTCCTCGACCGGCCCGCGTTCGCCGGGTTCTTCGCCACCGGCGAGGACGCCCGGCCCTTCTCCCTCCGTTCCCTCGGGCAGCACCCGCTCAGGGTCCGGATCGACCTGCCGGAACGCGCCCATGCCGGGGCCTCCCGGGTGCTGACCCGCCTCGTCCTCGCGCAGTTCAACGCGGTCGCCGCAGCCCGTACGGACCGGTCGGTCTTCGCCTGTCTGGTGCTGGACGACGCGACCCACACGATCACCGCCGAGACCGTCCAGGGGCTCAGGCGGCTCAGGTCGGTGAACGCCGGGGCGGTGCTGGCCCTGCGCACCATCGACGACGTGCCCGAAGGACTGCACGCGGCCCTGCTGGGCGCGGTGGGATGCGGCATGATCTTCTCGGGCGTCACCACCTGGGACGGGAAGCGGTTCTCCGAGACCTGGGGCAAGGAATGGGTCTCCGTCCGTGAGGTGGCCCAGCACGGGGTCTTCGCCGACCAGCCGTTCACCCGCGCCATGCATGCCCTGCGCAAGCTCGCCACCGGGAAGGCGGTCACCGTCGACGCCGTCACCGTGCGACAGGTGGAACGCGAACGCTGGTCCGCCTCCGCGCTGGCCTACGAGCTGCCCGCGGGGCACGCGGTCCTCTCGCTGACGACGGTCGACGGCGAACACGCGCCCCCGCTGCTGGTGCGACTGGGGGACTGAGCGCCCGAGGGACCCGGCGAGAGCGCCGAGCGGTTACGGCGGACCCTGCCGCCCTGGCAGAATCGGTAGGAGTCGTTCATACGGGACGGCGAAAATCGACTCCCTGAGGTCCCGCGGTTCCCATGCCCCCCACACTCGCCTCGCTCGTCCAGCATTCGGCGCTCAAACTCACGGTGCGTGCGGGGGCGGACCGGCTGGACGCCCCCGTCCGCTGGGCGCACGCCAGCGAGCTGGCCGACCCCGTTCCGTACATGGAGGGCGGTGAGTTGCTGCTCGTCACCGCCACCAACCTCGACGCCGAGAATCCCGAGGTGATGCGGCGGTACGTGCGGCGGCTGGCCGGAGCCGGAGTCGTCGGGCTGGGCTTCGCCGTCGGCGTCCACTACGACGACGTACCGCAGGCGCTGATCGACGCCGCCGAGGAAACGGGTCTGCCGCTTCTCGAGGTGCCGCGCCGCACCCCGTTCCTCGCCATTGCCAAGGCCGTGTCGTCGGAGATCGCCGCCGATCAGTACCGGGCCGTGACAGCCGGGTTCGAGGCCCAGCGGGAACTGACGAAGGCCGCACTCTCCGGCGACGGCCCCGGCGAACTCCTCAGCCGTCTCGCCGCACATGTCGACGGCTGGGCAGCCCTGTACGACACCTCCGGCGCGGTCGTCGCCGCGGCCCCCGACTGGGCCGCCCGCCGGGCCGCCCGGCTCACGCCCGATGTGGAACGGCTGCGGGAACGCCCCGCCCCGGCCAGCATGGTCGTCGGCGACACCGACGACCGGGTCGAGCTCCAGTCCCTGGGCACGGGCCGCCGGGTCCGGGGCGCGCTGGCCGTGGGTACCGGCGCGGCACTGGGCACCGCCGAGCGGTACGCCGTGCACTCGGCGGTCGCGCTGCTGACCCTGACCACTGCCCGCTCCCGGTCCCTCCAGGGCGCGGAGCAGCGGCTGGGCGCGGCGGTGCTGCGCATGCTGCTCGCCGGCCAGCCCGACCACGCACGGGCCGTTGCCGGGGATCTGTACGGGGGGCTGCTCGACGCCCCGTTCCGGCTCGTCATCGCGGAGGCGTCAGCCCCCTCGACACCGGCCTTGCTCGGCGAGGCGATGGAGGCGGCGGCCTTCCGGACCGGCGAAACCCTGCTGGCCGTGCCCGAGGGCGAACGGCTCATCGTCCTCGCCGCGGACGGCGGAGCGGCGGTCGCGGCCTGCGCGGCGTACGCGCAGGCCCAGGAGACCCGGGAGGCGCGGCCCCCGCGCGAACCGGCGACGGCGGGGGAGGACCAGGTGGTCGTGGGCCTGTCCGCACCGGCGGGCCCCATCGCCGTGTCCGCCGCGTACAAGCAGGCCGAGCAGGCCCTGTCGGTGGCCCGCCGCAGGGGCAGGGCACTGGTCGAGCACGAGGAGCTGGCAACCGGCTCGGTGCTGCCGCTGCTCGCGGACGACGCCGTACGGGCCTTCGCCGACGGAATGCTCCGCGCCCTGCACGAACACGATGCCAAGGGCCGCGGCGACCTGGTCGCCTCGCTGCGGGCCTGGCTCTCCCACCACGGCCAGTGGGACGCGGCCGCGGCGGACCTGGGCGTGCACCGCCACACCCTGCGCTACCGGATGCGCCGGGTGGAGGAGATCCTGGGCCGCTCACTGGACGATCCGGACGTCCGGATGGAGCTGTGGCTGGCACTGAAGGCCACGACCACCCCGTCGGTGCCGGAGCCGTAGCGGTTGCCGTTGTCGTCGGGGAAGCGTCATGAGCTCCCCCCGGTGCCGGAGCCGCTGCCCATCGTGGACGAGGTCGTAAGCTCTGCGCCGACACCCCCGACAAACCGGCGTGTACCCGTCGTGCTCTGCTCCACGCCGGACAAACGCCAGGTCGGCCGTTCGGCCCTACGGTGGGGGCAGCACACTCCACGACTCCGAAGGGCCGGAACCTCCATGACTTCCACCCACGCCTTCTGGCTCGCCGGCCGCCAGGCCACCGGTGAGGACAGCTTCGACGTCACCAACCCCTGGGACGGCCGTCTCGTCGGCACCGTCAGCGTGCCGACCGACGCCCAGATCGAGGAGGCCGTCGCGGCGGCGCACGCGGTGCGCGAGGAGTTCGCCGCGACCCCGGCCCACGTCCGGGCCGCCGCACTCGACCACGTCGTACGGCGCCTGGTGGAGCGCACCGAGGAGATCGCCCAGCTGATCTCCGCCGAGAACGGCAAGCCGATCAAGTGGGCGCGCGGCGAGGTCGGCCGTGCCGTCTCCGTGTTCCGCTTCGCCTCCGAGGAGGCCCGCCGTTTCAACGGCGGCGACGCCCAGCGTCTCGACACCGACGCCGGCGGCACCGGCCGTCTCGGCCTGACCCGACGCTTCCCGCGCGGCACCGTCCTCGGCATCGCGCCGTTCAACTTCCCGCTGAACCTGAGCGCCCACAAGGTGGCCCCGGCCATCGCCGTCGGTGCCCCGATCATCCTGAAGCCCGCCCCGGCCACCCCGATCTCGTCGCTGATCCTGGGCGAGCTGCTGGCCGAGACCGACCTGCCGGCCGGTTCGTGGTCCGTGCTGACGGTCCCCAACGACCGCATGCCCGCCCTGGTCCAGGACGAGCGCCTGCCCGTCATCTCCTTCACGGGTTCCGGCCCGGTCGGTTACTCGATCCTGGAGTCGGTGCCGCGCAAGCACTGCACCCTGGAGCTCGGCGGCAACGGCGCCGCGGTCGTCCTCGGCGACTACGCCTCCGACGAGGACCTGGACTGGGCAGCGACCCGTATCGCGACCTTCTCCAACTACCAGGGCGGCCAGTCCTGCATCTCGGTGCAGCGCGTCATCGCGGACGCCTCGGTCTACGACCGGCTCCTCCCGAAGATCGTCGCGGCCGTCGAGGCCCAGGTCACCGGCGACCCGTCCGACGCCGCCACCGAAGTCGGCCCGCTGGTCAGCGAGGACGCCGCCAAGCGCGTCGAGTCCTGGGTCGACGAGGCCGTGCAGGCCGGCGCCCAACTGCTCACCGGCGGCAAGCGGGACGGCGCCACCTACGCGCCGACCGTGCTCGCCGAGCTCCCGGACGGCGTCACCCTCTCCACCGAGGAGGTCTTCGGACCGGTCCTGTCCGTGCAGAAGGTGGACGGCGAGGCCGAGGCGTTCGCAGCGGTCAACTCCTCCAAGTACGGCCTGCAGGCAGGCGTGTTCACGCACGACCTGCAGACCGCCTTCCGCGCCCACCGCGCCCTCGAGGTCGGCGGCGTGATCATCGGAGACGTCCCGTCCTACCGCGCGGACCAGATGCCGTACGGCGGCGCCAAGCAGTCCGGCGTCGGCCGCGAGGGCGTCCGCTACGCCATGGACGACTACACCTACGAGCGCGTGCTGGTCCTCACCGGCCTCGCCCTGTAGGTCCGCGAACGGGATCGAACCGATCCACCAGCGCCGCCTGCGATCCGCCTGGACAGCATGACAGCAGGCGGCAGAAACGGCCGGAGCCCACTGTGCGGGGGCTTCGGCCGTTTCCGCTTCCCCCGCTCACGGCCCGACCACCGTGTCACCGCGGGGCTGGCCAGTGGAGTGGCTCCCGACCCGATCGGCGTCCGGGGGATGGTGGGAGTGCCAGTAATCGGGTACATCAGGACAAGTAGCACCGGTTGGTACGGCTCGGCAGGCGCCCATGCGCGCTCCGCGCGGACCGGCCGCGTCCGCCCACCCCACAACGCGGCGAGGTGAGCTCCTCATGTCCGCACCATCCGCTCCGAAGAACACGCCCAGGGTCACCGAGCGTGAAGCGCGCCAAGTGGCCGAGGCCGCGCGCGAACAGGACTGGCACAAGCCCAGTTTCGCCAAGGAACTCTTCCTCGGGCGCTTCCGCCTCGACCTGATCCATCCGCATCCGCTGCCGGCCGCGGACGACGTCCGGCGCGGCGAGGCGTTCCTCGCCCGGCTGCGCGACTTCTGCGAAACGAGGATCGACAGCACCCTCATCGAGCGTGAGGCGAGGATTCCCGACGAGGTGATCAACGGCCTCAAGGAGCTCGGCGCGCTCGGGATGAAGATCGACCCGAGGTACGGCGGCCTCGGCCTGACCCAGGTCTACTACAACAAGGCCCTCGCCCTGGTCGGCTCCGTCAGCCCCGCGATCGGCGCGCTGCTCTCCGCCCACCAGTCCATCGGCGTACCGCAGCCGCTGAAACTCTTCGGCAGCCAGGAACAGAAGGACACCTTTCTGCCCCGGCTGGCCAGCACCGACATCTCGGCGTTCCTGCTCACCGAACCGGACGTCGGCTCCGACCCGGCCAGGCTCGCCACCTCGGCGGTTCCGGAGGGACCGGACTACATCCTCGACGGTGTGAAGCTGTGGACGACCAACGGTGTCGTCGCCGACCTGCTCGTCGTGATGGCCCGCGTTCCGAAGTCGGAAGGCCACAAGGGCGGCATCACCGCCTTCGTCGTCGAGGCGGACTCCCCGGGCATCACCGTCGAGAACCGCAACGCCTTCATGGGCCTGCGCGGCCTCGAGAACGGCGTCACTCGCTTCCACCGGGTCCGGGTCCCGGCCGCGAACCGCATCGGCCCCGAAGGCGCAGGGCTCAAGATCGCCCTCACCACGCTCAACACCGGACGGCTCTCCCTGCCCGCCATGTGTGTCGGCGCCGGGAAGTGGTGTCTGAAGATCGCCCGCGAGTGGTCGGCGGTCCGGGAGCAGTGGGGCAGGCCGGTCGCCCGGCACGAGGCCGTCGGTGCCAAGATCTCCTTCATCGCCGCAACCACCTTCGCGCTCGAAGCAGTGGTCGACCTCTCCTCCCAGATGGCGGACGAGAACCGCAACGACATCCGGATCGAAGCGGCCCTCGCCAAGCTGTACGGCTCCGAGATGGGCTGTCTGATGGCCGATGAACTGGTCCAGATCCGGGGCGGCCGGGGCTTCGAGACAGCCGAGTCCCTCGCCGCCCGCGGCGAACGGGCCGTCCCCGCCGAACAACTTCTGCGCGATCTGCGGATCAACCGGATCTTCGAGGGCTCCACCGAGATCATGCATCTGCTGATCGCCCGCGAAGCCGTCGACGCCCATCTGAAGGTCGCAGGGGACATCATCGACCCCGACAAACCTCTCTCCGCCAAGGCGAAAGCGGGCGCGAACGCGGCCGGCTTCTACGCCCGCTGGCTTCCGCGGCTGGTCGCAGGGCCAGGGCAACTCCCGCGTTCGTACGGGGAATTCAACCCGCCCGGACACCCTGACCTGTCCACCCATCTGCGCTACGTCGAACGCTCCGCCCGTAAGCTCGCGCGCTCCACCTTCTATGCCATGTCGCGTTGGCAGGGCCGGATGGAGACCAAGCAGGGCTTCCTCGGCAGGATCGTCGACATCGGCGCGGAACTCTTCGCGATGAGCGCCGCCTGCGTCCGCGCCGAACTGCTGCGTTCCTCCGGCGACCACGGCCGCGAGGCCTACCGGCTCGCCGACGCCTTCTGCCGCCAGTCCCGCGTCCGGGTCGAGGAACTCTTCACCCGCCTGTGGTCCAACACCGACGACCTGGACCGGCGCACGGTCGACGGCGTCCTGTCCGGTGCGTACACCTGGCTGGAGGAAGGCATCATCGATCCCAGCGGCGACGGCCCGTGGATCGCCGACGCCAGTCCCGCCGAGAGTCGTCGCCCGAACGTGCGGAGGGTCATTCGGCCGAGCTGATATTGGAGAATCAGCAGGCCCTCGGCCGGATGTCCGGCCGAGGGCCTGTTCCTTCCGCACCCCTCGCCGATCTCGTACGCGAGCGGGGCCCGCTCCTGCGACTCCTCAACCGGCCGGCAGGCGCCCTGCGACGCCGACCGGGATCGCGACCGCGCTCGCGGCCTTCACCTCGGCCTCGGCCGGTACGGCCGTCAGGCCTCCTCGGCGTCGGCGTCGACCTCGACGACGGCGTCCCTGATGGCGGCCTCGACCGCGGCAACGATCGTCCTGGTGTCGGCCCCCTTGCCGACCTGCCCGGCAAGCGCCGCGATCGCGGCCGACTGAGCGGCGATCGTCTTGTCCATGCGCCGGACCCTGACCTGCACGTCCTTCAGGATGGACTGCGCCTGCCAGGTCGGGTTCGTCTTGAAGTCGGCCGCGTCGGAAGGGGCGTCGATCGCGTCGGTCTTCCACACGGCGTCGAAGATGTCCTTCTTGGTGATACCCGCCATGGGGTCCTCCTCTGTGTTCGGGGAGCCGGGGTTCCAGCTCGCGGGGTGCTTCAGCCGCTCGGCCACGTCGGCGCGGAGGCGCGCCATGGTGAAGCCGCGGGGGTCGATCTTGTCGCTGGACCATTCCAGGTGGCCGATCACGGACTTGGCCGACCAGCCGTGAGCCCGGCACAGCGCGGCCTGGACCCGGACGATCGCGCTGTACTGCGCCTTGGGCCAGGGGTCTTTGCCGTCGCCGAGGTTCTCGCACTCCCACCCGTAGAACCTGCTGTTGCCGTCGACACCGTTGCTGTTGCCGCGGGTCGGCGGGGTCGGGCGAGTGCCGTAGGACTCGGATATGACCTGCTCGAGCACGCGCGGGTCGCCACCGCCGGCGTGATTGGTGCGGCCCCAGCCGACCATGTGCACACGGCCGTCCTTCGCGATCATTCCGTGACAGAGCGGGCCCGGCAGAGAGGCGTAGCCGTCCCGCACGGTCGCAACCGTGGCAGCGGTGCCCTTGGTGACCGTGTGGTGCACGATCGACCCGTTGACCGGACCCCACGCGCCCTTCGAATTGCGGTTGTGGGTACGCCAGTTGCCGACCTCGACGACGCGCACGCCCTCGGCGCGCAGCGCGGCGAGCACCTTCGCGGCAGTCATGGGCTGTGCCATGTGTGATTCCCCTTCAGCCTGCGTTGTACATGATGGTGCGGAACTTTCTTTTGAAGCCGTTCGGCCCCTCGTCGGTCTTTTTCGCCTTCTCCGCCCAAAAGTACGACCTCGTCAGGCGGTATCCGCAGCCGTGACCGGGTACTTCGTCTCCCCACCGGCGCACGCGTCCACGTGTTCCGCACCGGCGCCACTGGCTGCCCGGGGGCGGCGTGTTCCGTTTTCATGCCCGAACTGACGGCGCGGTACGCCGGGTTGGCCGTCGGACACGCTCAACCGCACAGCGCGGACCCCGGTCGTGGCCGTCGCGTGCCCGAGGGCAGGATCAGTCCTTGCCCGGTCGCCTCCGTCCGGCCGCGGACGCAACCACCGGAGGACGGGACGGCTTGCTGATCGGTCGCCGCTGTCGTGCCCGGGGCCCCGGTAGTACGACGGGTCGTTCTACAAAGCTCCTCGCCGGGAGCGGCCCCCGGGCGGGCCGCTCGGCCCGGCGCGGGGGACGCACTGTCCACGCCCACAGCCGTTGCGGCAACAATGGGGGGCATGAGCGACAGCCCTGCCCCCCTTGCCGACCCGCACCTCGTCTTCGATGCCACGGAAGGCCGCCGGGATCTCGTCATCCTCGGCTCCACCGGTTCCATCGGCACCCAGGCCATCGACCTGGTGCTGCGCCACCCCGACCGCTTCCGCGTCACCGGGCTCTCCGCCGCGGGCGGACGGGTCGCCCTCCTCGCCGAGCAGGCGCGGCGACTGCGGGTGCGCACCGTGGCCGTCGCCGCACCGGACGCCGTACCGGCCCTGCGTGAGGCGCTGCGCGAGCAGTACGGGACGGGCGAGCCGCTCCCCGAGATCCTGGCAGGCCCCGAAGCCGCCGCCCAGCTCGCCGCCGGCGACTGCCACACCGTGCTCAACGGAATCACCGGCTCGATCGGTCTCGCCCCCACGCTCGCCGCGCTCGAGGCGGGCCGCACGCTCGCCCTGGCCAACAAGGAGTCGCTGATCGTCGGCGGCCCGCTGGTCAAGGCGCTGGCCGAGCCCGGCCAGATCATCCCGGTCGACTCCGAGCACGCCGCACTCTTCCAGGCGCTCGCCGCGGGCACCCGCGCCGACGTACGCAAGCTCGTCGTCACCGCGTCCGGCGGCCCCTTCCGGGGACGTACCAGGAGCGAGCTGGTGAGTGTCACCCGCGAGGAGGCCCTCGCGCACCCGACCTGGGCCATGGGACCGGTCATCACGGTCAACTCCGCCACCCTGGTCAACAAGGGACTGGAGGTCATCGAGGCGCATCTCCTCTACGACATTCCGTTCGACCGGATCGAGGTCGTGGTCCACCCCCAGTCGTATGTTCACTCCATGGTGGAGTTCACCGACGGCTCCACCCTCGCGCAGGCCACGCCCCCGGACATGAGGGGCCCGATCGCCATAGGCCTCGGCTGGCCTCAGCGCATCCCGGACGCCGCACCCGCCTTCGACTGGTCGAAGGCGTCCAGCTGGGAGTTCTTCCCCCTCGACGACGAGGCCTTCCCGTCCGTGGGACTGGCCAGACACGTGGGCACGGTCGGCGCCACCGCCCCGGCCGTGTTCAACGCCGCGAACGAGGAATGCGTCGACGCGTTCCTGGCCGGACGGCTGCCCTTCAACGGAATCATGGATACCGTCACGGCGGTGGTGGCCGAACACGGCACCCCCGCCACGGGAACTTCGCTCACGGTCGCAGACGTCCTCGAAGCGGAGACCTGGGCACGCGCCCGGGCCCGTGAACTCACGGCGAAAGCGACAGCGGAGGCGCGCGCATGAGTATTACGACGGTCCTGTTGACGATTCTGGGCATCGTCGTCTTCGTCATCGGGCTGCTGTTCTCGATCGCCTGGCACGAGCTGGGGCATCTGTCGACGGCGAAGCTCTTCGGTATCCGCGTCCCCCAGTACATGGTCGGCTTCGGACCGACGATCTGGTCGCGGAAGAAGGGCGACACCGAGTACGGGATCAAGGCCATCCCGGCCGGCGGCTACATCCGCATGATCGGCATGTTCCCGCCGGGAGCGGACGGGCGCCTGGAGGCGCGGTCCACGTCACCGTGGCGCGGCATGATCGAGGACGCCAGGTCCGCGGCCTTCGAAGAGCTCGAACCGGGTGACGAGAAGCGCCTCTTCTACACGCGCAAGCCGTGGAAGCGCGTCATCGTGATGTTCGCCGGACCGTTCATGAACCTGGTCCTCGCCGTCGCGATCTTCCTCGGTGTGGCGATGACCTTCGGGTTCCAGACCCAGACCACCGAGGTGGCCGGTGTCCAGAAGTGCGTGATCGACCAGAGCGAGAACCGCAAAGAATGCAAGAAGTCGGACCCGGTCTCGCCAGCACTGGCCGCAGGACTCAAGAAGGGCGACAAGATCGTCGCCTTCGACGGCCAGAAGGTCGACGACTGGGCCACGCTCTCCGACAAGATCCGCGAAACCATCGGCCCCGCCACCATCACCGTCCTGCGCGACGGCCAGGAGAAGACCCTCCACGCCGTGCTGCAGGAGAACTGGGTCGCCAAGAAGGACTCCAAGGGCGAGGTGATCCCCGGTGAGTTCGTTCCGGCCGGATACCTCGGCTTCGCCGCCCAGACCGAGATCGTTCCGCTCTCCTTCGGCGAATCGGTCGTCCGCATGGGAGACATGATCGAGAGCGGCGTCCACTCGATCATCGCCCTCCCCTCCAAGATCCCGGAGCTGTGGGACGCGGCCTTCGGCGGCGGTGAGCGCGCAGCGGACTCCCCGGTCGGTGTGGTCGGTGCGGCCAGGATCGGCGGCGAGGTGATGACGCTCGACATCCCGGCGCCGAACCAGATCGCGATGATGCTGTTCCTGCTGGCAGGCTTCAACCTCTCGCTTTTCCTCTTCAACATGCTGCCCCTGCTGCCGCTCGACGGCGGACACATCGCCGGAGCGCTCTGGGAGTCCTTGCGTCGCAATGTGGCACGGGTCTTCGGGCGCCCCGACCCGGGCCCCTTCGACGTGGCCAAGCTGATGCCGGTCGCCTACCTCGTCGCAGGCGTCTTCATCTGCTTTACATTGCTGGTGCTGGTGGCCGACATCGTCAATCCGGTCAAGATCTCCTGATCTCCCGACCGGCCCGGTGCACCATGGGTGACGGCCCGGCACACAGTGTGTGTCCGGGCCCGTCCTTCCGAGCCGCACTGTCGGACGCGATGTGCTCCGGGGCGTCGCCGGTGCCGTAACCTCGAAGTCCGGAGCCCGCCGATCTCGGGACCTTGATCCACACCTTGGGGATGCTCAACGCATGACTGCGATTTCTCTCGGAATTCCGTCCGTTCCGACCAAGCTCGCCGACCGGAGGGTCAGCCGCAAGATCCAGGTGGGGTCGGTGGCAGTCGGCGGGGATGCGCCGGTGTCGGTGCAGTCGATGACCACGACGCGTACGTCGGACATCGGTGCGACGTTGCAGCAGATCGCGGAACTGACAGCGTCGGGCTGCCAGATCGTGCGGGTGGCCTGTCCGACGCAGGACGATGCGGACGCGCTCGCGACGATCGCGAAGAAGTCCCAGATCCCGGTGATCGCGGACATTCACTTCCAGCCGAAGTATGTGTTCGCTGCGATTGATGCGGGCTGCGCGGCGGTGCGGGTGAATCCGGGCAACATCAAGCAGTTCGACGACAAGGTGAAGGAGATCGCGCGGGCCGCGAAGGACGCGGGTACGCCGATCCGGATCGGTGTAAATGCCGGTTCGCTGGATGCGCGGCTGCTGAAGAAGTACGGGAAGGCGACTCCGGAGGCGTTGGTGGAGTCGGCGTTGTGGGAGGCGTCGCTCTTCGAGGAGCACGGTTTCCAAGACATCAAGATCTCGGTGAAGCACAACGATCCGGTGGTGATGGTCAATGCGTACCGTCAACTGGCGGCGCAGTGCGACTATCCGCTGCATCTGGGTGTGACGGAGGCGGGTCCGGCGTTCCAGGGGACGATCAAGTCCGCGGTGGCGTTCGGTGCGCTGCTGAGCGAGGGGATCGGGGACACGATCCGGGTGTCGCTGTCGGCGCCGCCGGCCGAGGAGGTCAAGGTCGGGCTGCAGATCCTGGAGTCGCTGAATCTGAAGCCGCGGCGGCTGGAGATCGTGTCGTGTCCGTCGTGCGGTCGGGCGCAGGTGGATGTGTACAAGCTGGCGGACCAGGTCACTGCGGGGCTCGAGGGCATGGAAGTGCCGTTGCGGGTGGCCGTGATGGGCTGTGTCGTCAACGGTCCGGGTGAGGCCCGTGAGGCGGACCTGGGTGTCGCTTCCGGGAACGGCAAGGGGCAGATCTTCGTCAAGGGCGAGGTCATCAAGACCGTGCCCGAGTCGAAGATCGTCGAGACGCTGATCGAAGAAGCCATGAAGATCGCCGAGCAGATGGAGAAGGACGGCATCGCCTCGGGCGAGCCCCAGGTCTCCATCAGCTGAACCATGACTCGCACCACCGCGCCCCGCCGGACGAACACCGCCCGGCGGGGCGCGGTCGTGAGCCACCTCACGGTGCTCACCAACGCTGTTCCCACGGCAGGGGCGGCACCGATGAGCCTCTTTGGGTACAGTGCGGAAATCAGCAGACCGTATGGTGAGGCCCCCTCGTGTTGACGCAGACCACCACCCGGGTCCTCGAACCCAGCGACCTCGGCGCCGCTCTCGCCATCCTGGAGAGCGAACCCGTCGCCAATGCCTTCGTGACGTCCCGGGTCCAGATCGCAGGTCTCGATCCCTGGCGCCTCGGCGGCGAGATGTGGGGCTGGTACGCCGATGGACGGCTGCGCTCGCTGTGCTACTCGGGCGCCAACCTCGTACCGATCTGCGCCACCCCCGAGGCCGTCACGGCCTTCGCCGACCGGGCCCGCCGGGCCGGCCGCCGCTGCTCCTCGATCGTCGGCCCCGCAGAACCCACCACCCAGCTGTGGCAGCTCCTCGAACCCGGCTGGGGCCCCGCCCGCGAGGTCCGCGCCCATCAGCCGCTCATGGTCACCGAGAGCCCGTCCGCCGAGGTCACCCCCGACCCCCTGGTCCGCCGGATCCGCAAGGACGAGATGGACGTCCTGATGCCGGCCTGCGTGGCGATGTTCACCGAGGAGGTCGGCATCTCCCCGCTCGCGGGCGACGGCGGACTCCTCTACCAGGCACGCGTCGCCGAACTCGTCGGCGCCGGCCGCTCGTTCGCCCGGATCGAGGACGGCCAGATCGTCTTCAAGGCGGAGATCGGCGCGGCCACCCCGCAGGCCTGCCAGATCCAGGGAGTCTGGGTCGCCCCCGGACACCGCGGCCGAGGACTCTCCGAGACCGGCATGGCGGCGGTTCTGCGCTACGCACTGACCGATGTCGCACCCGTCGTCAGCCTGTACGTGAACGACTACAACACCCCTGCGCGCAAGGCGTACACCAGGGTCGGCTTCCGCGAGGCCGGCGCGTTCATGAGCGTGCTGTTCTGACCGGTCGGCGGCCGGTGCCACCGCCCCGTACCACCCACCCCACCCGGGCCAGTAGGGTCGGCGCATGGCAGCAGTTTCCGGGACCGGCCCCCATATCCCCAGCGTTCGGATCGGAGCGATCGATCTCGCCGCGCGCGTGGACGAGGCGCTCGCGGTGCAGGCTCTCGCCTTCGGCCTGGGACCGGAAGAGATCGAGGTACGGCGCCACATCGTCCTCAGACACCTCGACCACCCCTGCGCCCGCGCCCTCGGCGCCACCACCCCGGGCGGCCGGCTCGTCGGCTTCGTCTACGGCATGCCGAACGAACGCGGCCAGTGGTGGTCCACCGTCGTCGAGCCCTACCTCCGCGCCACCGGCTCCGCGCACTGGCTCGACGACTCGTTCGTCATCACGGAGCTGCACGTCCTGCCGAAGTTCCAGAACCGTGGCATCGGCCGCGCGCTGATCACCGCCATCACGGACGCCGTCGACCAGCCCAGGTCCATCCTCTCCGCGATCGACACGGAGAGCCCGGCACGTGGTCTGTATCGCAGTCTCGGCTACCAGGACCTGGCTCGGCAGGTGCTCTTTCCCAGTGCTCCCAAGCCGTACGCGGTCATGGGAGCCCCGCTTCCGCTGCGTCGCAAGGGCTAGGGCGCAGGACAATGGATTTCCGCCCACCCGTACCACCCGGCTAACCTCCTGCACATCACCCTTCCGAGCAGGAGTTCATCATGGTCCAGGTCCAGCGCATGTCCCGATTGATGATCAAGACACTGCGCGACGACCCGGCGGACGCCGAGACGCTCAACCACAAGCTGCTCGTCCGGGCCGGATACGTACGTCGCACGGCGGCCGGAATCTGGACCTGGCTGCCGCTCGGCAAGAAGGTCCTGGAGAACATCACCCGCGTCGTGCGCGAGGAGATGGACGCCATCGGCGCCCAGGAAGTGCTGCTGCCCGCGCTGCTCCCCAAGGAGTCGTACGACGCCAGCGGCCGCTACCACGAGTACGGCGATCTGCTCTTCAAGCTCAAGGACCGCAAGGGCGCCGAGTACCTCCTCGGCCCCACGCACGAAGAGATCTTCACCCAGGTCGTCAAGGATCAGATCACGTCCTACAAGGATCTGCCCGTGATCCTCTACCAGATCCAGACCAAGTACCGGGACGAGGCCCGCCCCCGCGCCGGTGTGCTGCGCGGCCGCGAGTTCCAGATGAAGGACTCGTACTCCTTCGACACCACGGACGAAGGTCTCGTCGAGGCGTACCAGCTGCACCGCGCCGCCTACATCCGGATCTTCGAGCGGCTCGGCCTCGACCACCGCATCGTCTCCGCCGTCTCCGGTGCGATGGGCGGCTCGGCCTCCGAGGAGTTCCTGGCCCCCGCCCCGGCCGGTGAGGACACCTTCGTCGACTGCCCCGCCTGCGACTACGCCGCCAACACCGAGGCCGTGACCTTCAGGGCCACCCCCGTGGACGGCTCGGCGCACGACCCCGTCGAGGAGCTGGACACCCCCGACACCCCGACCATCGAGACGCTCGCCGCGCACCTGGGCGTCCCGGCCTCCGCGACCCTGAAGAACCTGCTGGTCAAGGTCGACGGCGAGATCGTCGCCGTGGGCGTGCCCGGCGACCGTGAGGTCGACCTCGGCAAGCTCGGCGAGCACCTCGCGCCCGCCGTCGTCGAACTGGTCACCGCAGAGGACTTCGAGGGCCGTCCCGACCTGGTACGCGGCTACGTCGGCCCGCAGGGTCTGGAGAAGGTCCGCTACATCGCCGACCCTCGCATCGCCGCCGGCACCGCCTGGATCACCGGCGCGAACAAGCCCGGCACCCACGCGAAGAACGTCGTCGCCGGCCGTGACTTCGAGGTCGACGACTACCTCGACGTCGTCGTCGTCGAGGCGGGCGACCCGTGCCCCAAGTGCGGCACCGGCCTCAAGCTGGACCGCGCCATCGAGATCGGTCACATCTTCCAGCTGGGCCGCAAGTTCGCGGACGCCTTCCAGCTCGATGTGCTCGGCCAGAACGGCAAGCCGGTCCGGGTCACCATGGGCTCCTACGGCATCGGCGTCTCCCGCGCCGTCGCCGCGCTCGCCGAGCAGACCGCCGACGAGCAGGGGCTGTGCTGGCCCCGCGAGATCGCCCCGGCCGATGTCCATGTCGTCGCGGCGGGCAAGGCGCTCCAGACGGAGCTGGCCCTCGATGTCGCCGAGAAGCTCGCCGCCGCCGGCGTGCGGGTCATGGTCGACGACCGCGCGGGCGTCTCGCCCGGTGTGAAGTTCACCGACGCCGAGCTGATCGGCATCCCGAAGATCCTGGTCGCCGGCCGCCGCTCGGCGGAGGGTGTCCTGGAGCTCAAGGACCGCCGTACGGGCGAGCGCGAGGAACTCACGGTCGACGAGGCGATCGCCCGCCTGACCGTTCAGGGCTGACACCGCAGAACAAAGCAGAACAAAGCCGTAGGCCCCCACGCACGGCGGGGGCCTACGGCTGTGCCGGCCGGTCTTACGACCTGGGGGCGTTACAGCCAGCCCGCGAACTCCAGCGTCAGCTCGCCCTCCTGGCGACGGCCGACCGCCAGTGCCCGGGTTCCCGACTCCACCGCGCGGAACAGCGTCCAGCCGTGCAGCCGCTCCCGGTCCACGTCCAGCGAATCGGCGAGCTTCTTGATCCGTCGACGGGCCGTCGCCGCGCCGCCGGGGGAGGCGATCAGGTCCTCGACACGGTCGCGCACCAGGCGCGCCAGGTCGTAGGCCCGCTCACCGACCAGCGGCTCGGGCCCGACCGCCAGCCAGGGCACCCGCTCACCGCCGAGCACCTTGCTCTGCCGGAAGTTACCGTGCAGCAGCAGGAGTTCGGGCGAGTGGGCGACAAGCTCCTCGCGCGCCGCGAGTGCCGCGGAGACCAGCGGCTCCAGGCTCGGGTCGGCCGCGGCGCAGGCGCGCATCGGCTCCGCACGGCGCCCGGTCCGCTCCGCCACCGTCTCGAATCCATGGCCGACCGGCGGCTCGACCCAGAGTCGGCGCACCGTGCCCGCTGCCTCCAGCAGCGCCTTCGCCTCCGGCAGTGAGCGCAGCGACACCTCGGGATGCAGTCGCTCGAGCAGCAGTGCGCCGGGGCCGTCGGCGAGGAGCCGCACCGCGCCCCAGCCGTTCCAGTGAGCGAGCGCCGCTCGCTCCAGCTCCGGCAGGGCCCCGGACGGAGCGATCTTCAGTGCGGCCGGGGTGCCGTCGGAGCACGTCACCAGCAGCACCAGACTGCTGCGGCCCCCAGGGGCGGCGACCCGTTCCACGGTCAACTCCTGCCCGGTCGAGGACAGCGCTTCCTCTGCCAGTGCGGGAAGCCGCGCGAGCCAGTCGGCGGCGGCCGCCTCCCCGTACGACTCACCGAGCGCTCGCACCAGACGCTGCGGCGGTTCGAAACCCATACGTGCTTTGTTCCCTTTCAGAGCTTCTTCAGTGCGTCGCGCCGGTTCCGTTCGGCAGTCCGGTCTCGCGGATCGCGCCGGACCCGGCTTTGGTATTCGTCTTTGTCGTCGCGCCGGTTCCGTCGGCGGCCCGCTCGGCGAGCCCGGGAAAGGGTACGCCGCTGCCCCGCCAGCGGACCGCACGCACCGCGGCCTCCCGCAGCGCATCCGCGGCCTCCCGCCTCAGCGGACCCCCGGCGGCCCGCACGAGATCGGAGTACACGTACGCGACCCGGTCCTCCAGCAGGGCGGCCAGCCGCACCGCCGCAGTCGGGTCCGGCACCGCGAACGGCAGAGCGTACGCGGCCTCGGCCGCCACCGGTTCACCGCCCAGGTCACGCACGGTCCGTACCAGTGCATCGCGCCGGGCACGGTGCGCGTGGTACGCCGCAGTGGCCTCGGCCCGGCGGCCGTCGGCGACCCGGCCGCCGACCACCCCGTACCCGTACACCGCCGCGTGTTCGGCGGCCAGGGCTGCCTGAGCCGCCTTCTGTGTCCCGGCGCTCATGACGAGGTCTCCTTGGCCAGTTCGGTCAGCAGATGGGCATGGGCCGCGCCCGCTGCCGCGATCGACGCCAGCAGCCGGGCCAGCTCCGGCGGGGCCTTCAGCAGCGTCGCCGTGTGGGCGTCCGCGGTGCGGCGCTCCGCAGCGGCCAGCTCCTTGAGGGCGGCCCCGGCGTCGGTCGCGCGTGTCCCCGAGAACACGAGCGCCTTGCCGTCATCGGGCGCCAGCGCCCTGGCATGGGCCCGTACGGCGTCCCGCAGCGGCGAGAGCCCGGCGGCGGTCGCCGGATGGGCCCTGACCACCTGTTCGTACCGGGCAAGCAGTTCCCTGCTGGTACGCGCTGCACCCGCCCGGAGCGTCTTCTCCGCCCGCGCGGCCGAGGCTTCCTCGGCCGCGGTCGCCGTGTCGGCCCGTGCGGAGCCCTCCCGGCGCCCGGTCCCGTCGTCGCAGCCGGCCAGCACCGCCCCTAAAACGATCGCCCCCGTCGCGGTGAACGCACCTCTGCGCGTCGTCCCCGTGCGCCGCACCTGTTCTCCTTCGGATTTGAACCTGTCTTGACTGGATCTGTCCTGAAGTGATCAACGCAGGCGAGCGTACCCGCGGCAGCGGAGCAGGCGGACGGCAACACCCCCTGGGACCGGATACCCTTTGACCTGACACGCGAGATCCCCACAACAGCACACGCGGCCGAGGAGTCACCCGGATGAGCACCACCCAGAGCGAGAGGCTGCGCGGACTGCTCGAACCGCTCGTCAGCGCCGAGCAGCTGGACCTCGAAGAGATCGAGGTGTCCCGGGCGGGCCGCCGCCGGGTGCTGCGGATCGTCGTGGACTCCGAAGAAGGCGTGGAGCTGGACACCTGCGCCGAGCTGAGCCGCGCGATCTCCGAGAAGCTCGACGAGACCGATGCGATGGGCGAGGGCGAGTACGTCCTCGAAGTCAGTTCCCCCGGTGCCGACCGTCCGCTGACGGAGCACCGCCACTACGTACGTGCCACGGGCCGTCTGGCCAAGATGCACCTGCGCGAGGGCGGCGAGCTGGTGGCTCGCATCCTCGCCGTGGACGAGGAAGGGCTCGACCTCGAAGTGCCGGGCGTCAAGGGTCGCAAGCCCACGTCCCGCCGGGTCGCCTTCGACGAGATCGCCAAGGCGCGCGTGGAGATCGAATTCAGCCGCAAGGACAAGAAGGAAGAGGAGGCGTAGCCGTGGACATCGATGTGAAGCTCTTGAAGGGCTTGGCACAGGACAAGGAGATCCCCTTCGAGGTGCTCGTCGAGGCGATCGAGTCGGCCCTCCTCATCGCCTACCACCGTACGGACGGAAGCTACCGCCGCGCGCGCGTGAAGCTCGACGAGCGCGGCCATGTGACGGTGTGGGCGAAGGAGGACCCGGCCGACCTCGAACCGGGCCAGGAGGCCAAGGAGTTCGACGACACCCCGTCCGGCTTCGGCCGGATCGCCGCGACCACCGCGAAGCAGGTCATCCTGCAGCGGCTGCGCGACGCGGAGGACGACAGGACGTTCGGCGAGTACGCGGGCCACGAGGGCGATGTCGTCACCGGCGTCGTCCAGCAGGGCAAGGACCCGAAGAACGTCCTGGTCGACATCGGCAAGCTGGAAGCGATCCTGCCGGTACAGGAGCAGGTGCCGGGCGAGGAGTACACCCATGGCCTGCGTCTGCGTACGTATGTCGTACGGGTCGCCAAGGGCGTACGCGGTCCGTCCGTGACACTGTCGCGGACCCACCCCAACCTGGTGAAGAAGCTCTTCGCGCTGGAGGTCCCGGAGATCGCGGACGGTTCCGTCGAGATCTGCGCGATCGCCCGCGAGGCCGGTCACCGCACCAAGATCGCGGTCCGTTCGACCCGCTCCGGGCTGAACGCCAAGGGTGCCTGCATCGGCCCGATGGGCGGCCGGGTCCGCAATGTCATGGCCGAGCTGCACGGCGAGAAGATCGACATCGTGGACTGGTCGGACGATCCGGCCGAGATGGTCGCCAACGCCCTGTCGCCCGCACGGGTGAGCCAGGTCGAGGTCGTGGACTTCGGCGCACGGTCCGCCCGGGTCACCGTTCCGGACTACCAGCTGTCGCTCGCGATCGGCAAGGAAGGGCAGAATGCCCGCCTCGCCGCCCGCCTCACCGGCTGGCGCATCGACATCCGTCCGGACACCGAGACCGACGCCGAGCGCGACGTCGCCGACCGGGAGCGGGCCGAGCGGGCCCGCGAGCGTTCGGAGCGCAGCTGACCTACCCGGCGGTCGCCGGGCTGCGGCCCGCGCCGGACCCCCTGGCGGCACCCCGGAAGGGGTGCCAGGGGCTCGGTCGCGCGGGCCGCAGGGAATAGATCTGGGCGGCTTGCCGCTGAGAACACGACAACATCCGTTCGATTTTTGCCCCAAAGGGGTGAGGTCGGTGCGGGGAGGTAGACTTAAAGGTGTCTGGCCGGACGCACGCCCGCGCTTACCCTGAGCGAACCTGTGTGGGATGCCGGGAGCGGGCGGCCAAGAGCGAGCTGTTGCGCATCGTCGCGGACGGGGATGTCTGCGTCCCCGATCCTCGCGGTACGCTGCCCGGCCGGGGTGCCTATGTACACCCCGTCCCTGTCTGTCTGGACCTGGCGGTTCGCCGCCGGGCATTCCCCCGGGCCTTCAAGGCCAAGGGGCCGTTCGACCCCGCCGCAGTGCAGCGGTTCGTCGAGCGGGTGACACCGTAAGAAATGAACGGCACGGGACCCCGTGCGGTCAGGTACCTCGCGAGTTGGAAGTAGGTCGAGATTGCGATGAGCACTCGATGAGTACGCGATGAGTACGCCCATGAAGTAGCGACGGTCCGGCGGTAACCCGGACCTAAAAGGAGCGAAGTGGCTAAGGTCCGGGTATACGAACTCGCCAAGGAGTTCGGCGTCGAGAGCAAGGTCGTCATGGCCAAGCTCCAGGAACTCGGTGAATTCGTCCGTTCGGCGTCCTCGACGATCGAGGCGCCGGTTGTACGCAAGTTGACCGACGCACTGCAGGGGCCCGGCGGCAACGCCGGCAAGTCCGCTGCAAAGCCTGGCGCGCCCCGCAAGGCGATGCCTGCAAAGCCCGCAGCGCCCTCCCCGGCCGCTGTGGCACGTCCCGCTGCCCCGAAGCCCGGCGCCCCGGCCCCCAAGCCGGCACCCGCCGCCCCGGCGAGCAGCACCCCCGCAGCGCCGTCCGCGGGCCCGCGTCCGGGCCCGAAGCCCGCGCCCAGGCCCGCTCCGGTGACTCCGGTCCCCGCTGCCGAGTTCTCGGCTCCGGCTCAGCCGGCTGCCCCGCAGCAGCAGGCCCCGCGTCCCACGGGTGCCACGCCCGGACCTCGTCCTGCCGGTGGCCAGGCCCGTCCGGGCCCGGCCGGCGGTCAGCGCGACGGCGGCCGTGGCGGCGAGCGCGGCGAGCGCCCCGCACGTCCCGCAGGCCAGGGCGCCCCGCGTCCCGGCGGCGCACGTCCGGCGGGTCCCCGTCCGGGCAACAACCCCTTCACCTCCGGCGGCTCGACGGGCATGGCCCGTCCGCAGGCGCCCCGTCCCGGCGGCGCCCCGCGTCCCGGTGGCGGTCAGGACCGTCCGGGCGCCCCGCGTCCGCAGGGCGGCCCCGGTGGTGCTCCGCGTCCGCAGGGTCAGGGCGGCGGTGCCCGTCCCACTCCGAGCGGCATGCCCCGTCCGCAGGCGCCCCGTCCGGGCGGTGCCCCCGGTGGTAACCGTCCGAACCCGGGCATGATGCCGCAGCGTCCCGCTGCGGGCCCGCGTCCCGGTGGTGGCCCCGGCGGTGGCCGTGGTCCCGGCGGTGGCGGTCGTCCCGGCGGTGGCGGCGCGGGCCGTCCCGGTGGCGGCGGCTTCGCAGGCCGTCCGGCCGGTCCCGGTGGCGGCGGCTTCGCAGGCCGTCCGGCCGGTCCCGGTGGCGGCGGCGGCTTCGCCGGTCGTCCCGGTGGCGGCGGCGGTGGCGGCGCGGGCCGTCCCGGTGGTGGCGGCGGCTTCGGCGGTCGTCCCGGCTTCGGCGGACGTCCCGGCGGCCCCGGTGGCCGTGGTGGCACACAGGGTGCGTTCGGCCGTCCCGGCGGTCCCGCGCGTCGTGGTCGCAAGTCGAAGCGGCAGAGGCGCCAGGAGTACGAGGCCATGCAGGCCCCGTCGGTGGGCGGCGTCATGCTGCCTCGCGGCAACGGACAGTCCGTCCGCCTGTCGCGCGGTGCCTCCCTCACCGACTTCGCGGAGAAGATCAACGCCAACCCGGCGTCGCTCGTCGCCGTGATGATGAACCTCGGCGAGATGGTCACGGCGACGCAGTCGGTCTCCGACGAGACGCTGAAGCTGCTCGCCGAAGAGATGAACTACGTCCTGGAGATCGTCAGCCCGGAGGAGGAGGACCGCGAGCTGCTCGAGTCCTTCGACATCGAGTTCGGCGAGGACGAGGGCGGCGAAGAGGCTCTGGTCTCCCGTCCGCCGGTCGTGACCGTCATGGGTCACGTCGACCACGGCAAGACCCGCCTTCTGGACGCGATCCGCAAGACGAACGTCGTTGCGGGCGAGGCCGGCGGCATTACGCAGCACATCGGTGCGTACCAGGTCTCCTCCGAGGTCAACGGCGAGGACCGCAGGATCACCTTCATCGACACCCCGGGTCACGAGGCGTTCACCGCCATGCGTGCCCGTGGTGCGAAGTCCACCGACATCGCGATCCTCGTGGTGGCGGCGAACGACGGTGTGATGCCCCAGACGATCGAGGCGCTGAACCACGCCAAGGCGGCCGACGTGCCGATCGTGGTCGCGGTCAACAAGATCGACGTCGAGGGCGCGGACCCGACCAAGGTGCGCGGCCAGCTCACCGAGTTCGGTCTGGTGGCCGAGGAGTACGGCGGCGACACGATGTTCGTCGACATCTCCGCCAAGCAGGGTCTGCACATCGACCAGCTGCTGGAGGCCGTCGTCCTGACCGCGGACGCCTCGCTCGACCTGCGGGCCAACCCGGAGCAGGACGCGCAGGGCATTGCGATCGAGTCCCACCTCGACCGCGGCCGCGGTGCCGTTTCGACCGTCCTGGTCCAGCGCGGCACGCTGCGCATCGGTGACACGATGGTCGTCGGCGACGCGTACGGCCGTGTCCGGGCGATGCTCGACGACAACGGCAACAACGTCGAGGAAGCGGGTCCGTCGACCCCCGTCCTCGTGCTGGGTCTCACCAACGTCCCGGGTGCCGGCGACAACTTCCTGGTGGTCGACGAGGACCGTACGGCCCGTCAGATCGCCGAGAAGCGTGCCGCCCGTGAGCGCAACGCCAACTTCGCCCGCAAGGGTGTCCGGTTCTCCCTGGAGAACCTGGACGAGGCGCTCAAGGCCGGTCTGGTCCAGGAGCTCAACCTCATCATCAAGGGCGACGCGTCCGGTTCGGTGGAGGCTCTCGAGTCCTCGCTGCTCCAGCTCGACGTCGGCGACGAGGTCGACATCCGGGTCCTGCACCGCGGTGTGGGTGCGGTCACCGAGTCGGACATCGACCTGGCGACCGGCTCCGACGCCATCGTGATCGGCTTCAATGTGCGCGCCGCAGGGCGTGCGCAGCAGATGGCCGAGCGCGAAGGTGTGGACGTCCGGTACTACTCGGTCATCTACCAGGCGATCGAAGAGATCGAAGCGGCCCTCAAGGGCATGCTCAAGCCGGAGTACGAAGAGGTCGAGCTCGGTACGGCGGAGATCCGCGAGATCTTCCGCTCGTCCAAGCTGGGCAACATCGCCGGTGTGCTGGTCCGGTCCGGCGAGGTCAAGCGCAACACCAAGGCGCGCCTGCTGCGCGATGGCAAGGTCATCGCGGAGAACCTCAACATCTCCGGTCTGCGCCGCTTCAAGGACGACGTCACCGAGATCCGCGAAGGCTTCGAGGGCGGTATCAACCTCGGAAACTTCAACGACATCAAGATCGACGACGTCATCGCGACGTACGAGATGCGCGAGAAGCCGCGAGGCTGACCCGTACCTCAACAGTCGGGGCCGGTCGACGGGTCATATTTCCGTCGATCGGCCCCGGCCGTTCCGTGTACGGTTCTTGTGTCCCTGCCAAGCGCTGGCAGGGCACGAACCCGAACCGGCGGGACATCCGGACATACATGTATGTGGGGACACTGTCCTTCGATCTGCTTCTCGGCGACGTACGGTCGTTGAAGGAGAAGCGTTCCGTCGTCCGTCCGATCGTCGCCGAACTCCAGCGCAAATACGCGGTGAGTGCGGCGGAGGTGGGCGGTCAGGATCTCTATCGCAGGGCCGAGATCGGCCTTGCCGTGGTCTCCGGGGACACCGGACACCTCACAGACGTACTCGACCGGTGCGAGCGGCTGATCGCCGGCCGGCCCGAGGTGGAGCTGTTGTCCGTACGACGGCGGCTGCACAGCGACGAAGACGATTGAGCAAGGCAAAGAAGGAGACGGACCAGTGGCCGACAACGCGCGGGCGAAAAAGCTGGCGGACCTCATCCAGGAGGTGGTCGCCGAGAAACTGCAGCGCGGTATCAAGGACCCGCGTCTGGGTACGCACGTGACCATCACGGACACCCGGGTCACCGGTGACCTGCGGGAGGCCACGGTCTTCTACACGGTCTACGGCGACGACGAGGAGCGGGCGAGCGCGGCGGCCGGCCTGGAGAGCGCCAAGGGCATCCTGCGTTCGGCTGTCGGGGCCGCGGCGGGCACGAAGTTCACCCCCACGCTGGCCTTCGTGGCCGACGCCCTTCCTGAGAACGCCAAGGCGATCGAGGACCTCCTCGACCGGGCACGGGCCTCGGACGCACGGGTGCGCGCGGCGTCCTCGGGCGCCACGTACGCCGGTGGCGCCGACCCCTACCGCAAGGCGGAGGACGAGGGCGAAGCCTCCGAATGACATCGCAGAACAAGATGCCCGGTCAGGGGAGCGGGAGCGCAGCGACCTCGGGCAAGGAGGGCGGCCTTGTCATTGTCGACAAGCCGTCCGGCTTCACTTCGCACGACGTCGTCGCCAAGATGCGCGGCATCGCCCGGACCCGCCGCGTCGGCCATGCCGGCACGCTGGATCCGATGGCGACGGGCGTTCTCGTGCTCGGTGTGGAGAAGGCCACCAAGCTGCTGGGCCATCTCGCACTGACCGAGAAGGAGTACCTCGGCACGATCCGGCTCGGCCAGAACACCATCACGGACGACGCGGAGGGCGAGATCACCTCGTCCACCGATGCGTCCGGGGTGACCCGTGAAAGCATCGAGGCCGGGGTCGCGGCCCTGACCGGACCGATCATGCAGGTGCCGTCCAAGGTCAGCGCCATCAAGATCGACGGCAAGCGGTCCTACGCACGGGTACGCGGCGGCGAGGAGTTCGAGATCCCGGCCCGGCCGGTGACGATTTCGTCCTTCAACGTCTACGACGTCCGCGAGGCGGTCGCCGAGGACGGGACGCCGGTTGTCGACCTGGTCGTCTCCGTCGTCTGCTCCTCGGGGACGTACATCCGCGCGATCGCCCGCGATCTCGGCGCCGGGCTCGGCGTCGGCGGGCATCTGACCGCGCTGCGGCGCACCCGGGTCGGGCCGTACGGCCTCGACAGGGCGCGGACGCTCGACCAGCACCAGCAGGAGTTGACCGTGATGCCGGTGGCCGAGGCCGCCGCCGCGGCGTTCCCCCGCTGGGACGTGGACGAGAAACGCGCCAAGCTGCTGCTGAACGGGGTGCGGCTCGACATGCCGGCCTTCCCGCCGGGACCGGTCGGGGTCTTCGGGCCCGACGGCAGGTTCCTGGTCCTTGTCGAGGAGCAGAGGGGCAAGGCCAAGAGCCTCGCCGTCTTCGCCTGACCGGCAACCCGGGGCCCGAGGCCCCGTCGTGGAGCGGGCGGCACCCCTGCGCCCGCCCCACGATCCCCCAACGGATTCTGTCCACCGGACGCCATGAATTCACCCCAACGAGCAGGCGCTCAAAGTGAATCAGGGGTGTATTCGGGGGCGCTTTTACTCCGAGCGGTGTTCGCGTCGATCGCCGTCGACCTAACGTCGGACCATGGGAAGCGGGGACCGGACAGCGCTGGTACGAATCTGCGATCCGGACGGTCGTCCGCGGGGGACCGGATTCGTCGCCGACGACCGGGGCACGGTGGTTGCACGGAACGGACGGTCGCAGCCACCCCGTCGAGGCCGCCGATGTCACCGCGCTGCCCGAACTGGACCTCGCCCTGCTGCGCACCGGAGGGCTCTCCACGCCCGCCGTGGAGCCGACGCCGATCGTCCTACGGGACCGAATCGACGCCGGTACGTATGTGAAGATCGCCGCCCACGGCTGGCGCGAGGCGCGAGTGCTCGGCACCGCCCCGGTGACATACACCGCGAACGGCCGCTCCCATCGGATCGGCGCAGCACTGGAGCTGGCGCTCGGTACGGACGGCAGAGACGCGCTGCGGCTCGGTGGTGCGGCCGTGGGCGGCCCCGTCCTCGATCCGGAGCGGTCCTCCTCGGCGACCTCACCGCGAGCCTCAAAGACGCTGGTCCGGGTGCCCGATGCCCAACCCCATCCCGCCCGCGGCTGCTCGCCGGCCGTATCGCCCGGCGTGCGGCCGCGGGCGGGCCGGTGAGCCCGGGGGGTGTACGCCGAGTTCGGGCCGTGGTTCTGGCGGCGGTTGAGGCTGCCCGAGGCGGACCGGATCGATCTTTTCCGGCGTCTCGTCCCCGCCGACGGCCCGCGCCGGGCCGACCCCCGTGGCGACGGTGACCGCACCTGCGAGCCGTACCCCGATGGTGACAGCGGCGAGCGCTTTCTGGATGCCGTCGCGCAGCCCCGGACCGTGCAGCCGCTGCTCTGCGACTGGTTCACCGGTGACCGCCCTCTGCCTGCTGATGAGGGCGTAGCGATCCGCCCGACCGTGGCCGCCGCCGCGCAGGCGCTGCTGCGCTCGGCGGCCCGAGTGCGCGGCGGACGGTGGAGGCGCTGGGAAGCCCGAAGACGATGCCGATGCAGGCCGTGGGGGGTGAGCATGGCAGTCTTAGACCTGCGTAATAGGCAATCTCACGTACACAGGTTCGGGCGAGGAGCGGTCACAGTGCAGCGCTGGCGTGGCTTGGAGGACATCCCCCAGGACTGGGGACGCAGCGTCGTCACCATCGGCTCCTATGACGGGGTGCACCGCGGACACCAGCTGATCATCGGCCGGGCCGTGGAGCGGGCACGCGAGCTGGGCGTGCCGTCGGTCGTGGTGACCTTCGACCCGCATCCCAGCGAGGTCGTACGGCCCGGCAGCCACCCGCCGCTGCTCGCCCCGCACCACCGGCGCGCCGAGCTGATGGCGGAGCTGGGGGTGGACGCGGTGCTGATCCTGCCGTTCACCACCGAGTTCTCGAAGCTGGCTCCGGCCGACTTCATCGTGAAGGTGCTCGTCGACAAGCTGCACGCGCAGCTGGTCATCGAGGGCCCCAATTTCCGCTTCGGTCACAAGGCGGCCGGGACTGTGCAGCTGCTGACCGAGTTCGGCGAGACGTACGACTACGGCGTCGAGGTCATCGACCTGTACGTCAGCGGTGAGGCGGGTGGCGGCGAGCCGTTCTCCTCAACCCTCACCCGACGGCTGATCGCCGAGGGCGATGTCGCCGGCGCCGCCGAGATCCTCGGCCGGCCGCACCGGGTCGAGGGCGTCGTGGTCCGCGGCGCACAGCGCGGCCGCGCGATGGGCTTCCCCACGGCCAACTTGGAGACCCTGCCGCACACCGCGATCCCCGCCGACGGGGTCTACGCGGGCTGGCTCGATGCGAACGGCGAGTCGATGCCCGCCGCGATCTCGGTCGGCACGAACCCGCAGTTCGACGGCACGGAGCGGACGGTGGAGGCGTACGCGATCGACCGCGTCGGCCTCGACCTGTACGGGCTGCATGCCTCGGTGGACTTCCTCGCGTACGTACGCGGGATGCTGAAGTTCGACTCGATCGACGACCTGCTTGTGGCGATGGCCGCCGATGTGAAGCGGTGCAGCGAGCTGATCTCCGCGTACGAGCGCGGCTGAACATCTCCTCGCTCCCGTCCGGCCGGGGGCGTCCGGCACGCACGCAAGGGCTCCGCCCCACGTGTCGGGGCCTGTCCGACGGTGACCCGCCGCACAGGCCCCGCTGCACTCCGCCAAGGACACCTTTGCCGGTCGGCCAAGGGCTGCCCCGTAATCCGTGGTGGATCAGCGCGCGGCGTCGGATGTGGTGCATCGCAAGGCGGAGGGACACCCGAATACTGGATGTATTCGGGCGTTCCGACAACGCGGCGAGGATGGGGCCTCCCCTGCTCGAGCGCAGCCGAGAGCTTGGGGAAGCAGCTGTCGTCGCGCGCCCACCAGGGATTACGGGGCAGCCCTTAGGACCGAGCCTTCGCCGCCGCGCTTGCCCAGTGGCAGGCCACCTGTGTCTGCCCGCCGCCCGCGAGCACCGGCAAATCCTTCGTGCGGCACGCGCCCGCGACACCAGCCCGCTCCGCCTCGCCCGAGGCCAGCACCTGGCAGCGGGCATGGAACCGGCACCCGGACGGCACCCTGGACGGGTCCGGCGGCTCACCGGTCAGAATCACCGGATCGGTCTCGGCCTCCGGCAGCACCGACAGCAGCGCCTGGGTGTAGGGGTGTTGCGGAGCCGTCAGGATCTGCTCCACGTCGCCCGTTTCCACGATCCGCCCGAGGTACATCACCGCGACCCGGTCGGCGATGTTCCATGCCAGGCCGAGGTCGTGCGTGACCACCAGTGCCGACAGGCCCAGTTCGTTCCGCAGCCTCAGCAGCAGGGCGAGGATCTCGCCGCGCACCGAAGCGTCCAGCGAGGCCACCGGCTCATCGGCCACGATGAGTTCCGGCTCCAGCACGAGCGCGCCCGCGATCACGACCCGCTGGCGCTGACCTCCCGACAGCTCGTGCGGATAGCGCAGGAAGAACCGCTCGGGAGGCCGCAGCCCCGCCCGCGACAGCGCCTCGGCCACCGCCGCCCGCTCGTCCCCCGCGTACCCGTGGATCCGCAGGCCCTCGGCGACGGCGTCGTACACCGTGTGCCGCGGGTTGAGCGAACCGCTGGGGTCCTGGAGCACCAGCTGGACCCGCTTGCGGTACGCCTTCAGCGCCCGGCTCGCATAGTCGAGCGGCTGCCCGCCGAAGGTCACCCGCCCGGACGTCGGCGGGACCAGGCCCAGCAGTGAACGCGCCAGCGTCGTCTTGCCGCAGCCCGATTCACCGACCAGCGCGACGATCTCGCCGGGCCGGATGTCCAGGTCGACGCTGTCCACGGCACGCGCCGGGGCGGCCCCGCGCCGGCCGGGGAAGGTGACCTTCAGCCCTTCCGCGCTGAGCAGGGGAGTGGTGGTGGTCATGGTGTGCTCCTTGCTTCCTCGGCATCCGGCCGGGCCCAGGCCGCGGCGCCCGGCTCCACCAGCACACAGGCGGCCCGCCGCCCCGGCCCCGCGTCCCGCAGCTCCTGGTCCTGCGTCGGGCAGGAGTCCAGGGCCACCGGACAGCGCGGGTGGAAGGTGCAGCCGTCCGGCAGCGCCGACGGGTCCGGCGGATCGCCGGGCAGCCCGCGGGGCGCGAACCGGGAGGCCGGGTCGCCGATGCGCGGAAAGGCGCCGGACAGGGCCTTGCCGTACGGGTGGTGCGCGTTCTCGTAGACCTCGGACGCCGGGCCCTCCTCCACGACCCGGCCCGCGTACATCACCGCGAGCCGGTCGCAGGTGTCCGAGAGCACCGCGAGGTCATGGCTGATCATGATCAGGCCGAGGTCCTGCTCGGACACCAGTTGCTCGATCAGCCGCAGGATCTGCGCCTGGATCATCACATCGAGCGCGGTGGTCGGCTCGTCCGCGATGATCAGGCCCGGATCGCAGGCGAGCGCCATCGCGATCATCACGCGCTGCCGCTGTCCCCCGGAGAGCTCGTGCGGATAGGCGTCCGCGCGGGCGGCCGGCAGCCCCACCTGTTCCAGGAGTTCGCCGGCCTTCTTCGCCGCCCCGGCCTGCGTCGCCTTCCGGTGCAGCAGGATCGGCTCGGCGATCTGGTCCCCGATGCGGTGCACCGCGTTGAGGGAGTGCATCGCGCCCTGGAAGACGATCGATGCCCCTGCCCAGCGCACCGCCCTGACCTGGCCCCACTTCATGGTGAGGACGTCCTCGCCGTTCAGCAGGATCTCACCGGAGACCTTCGTCCCGGCGGGCAGCAGTCGCAGCAGCGCGAGCGCGAGCGTCGACTTCCCGCAGCCGGACTCACCCGCGATGCCGAGCTTCTGTCCGGCCTCGACGGTGAGGTTCACCCCGCGGACGGCCTGCGCCCCGCCGGCGTACGTCACCGTGAGGTCCCGGACGTCGAGAAGCGGTGTCTTGCGGATGCTCGTCGTACTCAACGGGCCACCCCCAGCTTGGGATTGAGGACGGACTCGACGGCGCGGCCGCACAGCGTGAACGCCAGGGCCACCGCGGCGATGGCGATGCCGGGCGGAGCCAGGTACCACCAGTGGCCCGCGCTCACCGCGCCCGCCTCGCGGGCGTCCTGGAGCATGCCGCCCCAGGACGTGGTGGTCGGGTCGCTGAGGCCGAGGAAGGCCAGGGTGGCCTCGGTGAGGATGGAGTTGGAGATCACCAGCGTGGTCTGCGCGAGCACCAGCGGCATCACGTTCGGCAGGACGTGCCGGACCATGATGTGCCCGTGGCCGCCGCCCAGGGCGCGGGCGCGCTCGATGTACGGCCGGGACTCCACGGCAAGGGTCTGGGCACGGACCAGCCGGGCTGTGGTCGGCCAGGCCGTGACGCCGATCGCGATGACGACCGTCCACATGGAGCGGTCCATCACGGTGGCGAGCGCGATCGCGAGGACCAGGGTCGGCATCACCAGGAACCAGTCGGTGATCCGCATCAGGACCGTCGAGTACCAGCCGTGGAAGTGCCCCGCGACGATGCCGACGACCGTACCGATGGCGACGCACAGGAACGCCGCGAGCAGGCCGACCGTCAACGAGACACGGGCGCCCCACACCAGCAGGGCCAGCACGCTGCGTCCGAACTGGTCCGTACCGAGCGGGAATTCACCGCTCGGCGACTCCAGCGCACCACCGGGCGCATCGGTGACGCTCTGTGAGTCGGAGCCGACGAGCTGCGGCGCGAACAGGGCGATCAGCGCGATCAGGGCGAGCGCGGCCAGGCCCCACAGTCCGCCCCTGTGACTGCGGTACTCCCGCCAGAAACGGGCGACGGACCGGCGCTTGCGCGCGCGGGCCAGAGCGCGCGGGTTCTCGGCCACTTCGGCCTTCGTGGGCGTGGGCATGGATTCGGTCGTCATCGGCCCACCCGGGGATCGAGTAGCGGATACAGCACGTCGGCAAGGGTGTTCGCCAGGATCACCGCGGCGGCGAAGACGAAGAACAGCCCCTGTACGAGGGGGAGATCGGGCACGCTGAGTCCCTGGTAGAAGAGGCCGCCGAGGCCGGGCCATGAGAAGACCGTCTCGACCAGGATCTGCCCGGCGACCACACGCCCGAGGTTCACGAACATCAGCGTGAACGTCGGCAGCATCGCGTTCGGCACGGCGTGCTTGCGGCGTACGACATCGTCCCGCAGCCCTTTCGCGCGGGCCGTCGTCAGATAGTCGCTGCCCATCTCGTCCAGCAGCGAGGAGCGCATCACCAGGAGTGTCTGCGCGTACCCGGCCGCGACCAGGGTGATCACGGGGAGGACCAGGTGGTGCGCCACATCGAGGATGTACGCGAGTCCGCTCTCGCCGCCCGTCTCCATTCCACCGGTCGGGAACATTCCGGGGATCGGCCCGATGCCCACCGCGAAGACGATGATCAGGAGCAGGCCCAGCCAGAACGACGGCACCGAGTAGAGCGTGAGCGCGAACGCGGTGTTGAAGCGGTCGCTCATGGAGCCGTTGCGCCAGGCGGTTCGGGTGCCGAGCCAGATGCCGAGCGCCGTGTAGAGGACGTACGACGTGCCGGTGAGGAGCAGGGTCGCGGGGAGCGCCTCGGCGATCTTGTCGATGACGGGCGCGTGGAACTGGAACGAGGTGCCGAAGTCGCCTGTGAGGGCGTCGCCGACGTACGTGGTGAACTGCCGCCACATCGGCTGGTCGAGGCCGAACTGATGGCGCAGCGACTGGAGTTGTTCGGCGGAGACGGGGCGGCCGCCCGTCATCTGCTTCACCGGGTCGCTGGGAATGAGCCGGAAGAGGAAGAAGCTGGTGACCAGCACGGCGAACAGGGAGACGACCGCGCCCGCGATCTTCGCCGCGACGTACTGGAGATAGGCCTTGGTGTTACGCGCCCGTGGACCGCGGGCGGCCGACGGTCCGGCCGCAGCCGCACCTTCGGTGTCCGCGTCCGCGATCTGCACGAGCGCCGGAGTGCTTTCAGCTGTCATGGTGAACTCTCGTTCCTCGTGCTGCACGTGGACCGGCCGTCACATGGGGGCGGCGTCGCTGGGCTGGGCACGCACATCTGCCGCGTTGTCGTCAATCACCAACACTCCGCGTTGGCTCACTCCTCCGCCTTGCAGCTGCACGCACCCAGCCCCGCTCCTTCTCCCACCCCCCATGTGACGGCCGGTCCCAGACCGGCAAATGGGGGAGACCGGCGGGGCAGACTTCGCGCCGCCCCGGCCGGTCCCTCTCGACCCGTCCGCGTGATTACTCGCGGTCGTCCGCGGTGGTACGGCGGCGCTTCGCGATGAACAGCCCGCCTCCGGCGAGCACCACGACCACCGCGATGATGCCGATGACGACTCCGGTGGAGCTGGACCCGCCGGAGCTGTCCGAACCGCCGCTGCCCGCCGGAACGGCCGACCACCAGCTCCAGTACCCGTCCTGGCCGTAGATGTTGCCTGCCGCCTCGGGCATCGTCGTGATCGACTTGATCTGGTCGGTGCGGTAGGCCTCGACCGCGTTCGGGTACGCGATGACGTTCATGTACCCGGAGTCGTACATCCATGACTGCATTTGCTTGACGAGGTCCGCGCGCTTGGCCGGGTCGTACTCGGCGAGCTGCTTCTTGTAGAGCTCGTCGTACGTCTTGTCGCAGATGAAGTTGTCGGTGGAGGCGCTGTCCTTCGCCTTGGCCGGCAGTGCGGCGCAGGTGTGGATGCCGAGGACGAAGTCCGGGTCCGGGTTGACGGACCAGCCGTCGAAGGCGAGGTCGTACTCACCGGCGTACCAGGGCACCGAGACGTCGTCGAGACAGTCGACCTTGAGGCCGATGCCGAGCTTGCCCCACCACTCCTTGAGGTACTTGCCGATCGCCTTGTCGTTCGGATCCGTGGCGTGGCACAGGACGCGCAGGTCGAGCGGCTTGCCGTCCTTGCCGACACGCTGGTCGCCCTTGAGCTTGTAGCCCGCCTCGTCGAGAAGCTCGGCCGCCTTGGCCGGATCGTGGGCGAGACTCTGCTCGGCGGACGGCTGCCAGTGGTATGCCGAGAAGCGCGGCGGGATGTAGCCCTGGCCCTCGACGGCGTGGCCCTGGAAGACCTTGTCGATGATGGTCTTGCGGTCGATCGACAGGAAGAGGGCCTGGCGCACCTTCTGGTCGAGAAGGGCCTTGTTGCCGTTGCCGAACTTCTTGCCGTCCTTGGTCTGTGCGCCCGGGTTGACGGCCAGTGAGAAGAAACGACGGCCGGGGCCCTCGTTGACCTTGATGTTCTTCTCGCCCTTGAGGGACGCGGCCTGAGCGGGCGTCAGCGCGGGGGAGCCGGCGACGAAGGAGACCTCGCCCTTGCGCAGTGCGGCGACCGCGGCGTCCTGGTCCTTGTACGTCTTGAAGACCAGCTCGTCGAACTTCGGCGTTCCGCGCCAGAAGTTCTTGTTGGCCTTGAGCTTCACGTACTGATCGACCTTGTAGTCGGTCAGGATGAACGGCCCATTGCCGACGATCGGGAACTTCGTGTCGTTGTTGAACTTGGAGAAGTCACCGACCTTCTCCCAGACGTGCTTCGGCACTATCGGCACGTCGAGCGCGGCCATGGTGGCCTGCGGCTCCTTGAGCTGAATGACCAGCTGCGTCGGGCTGGGAGCCGTCACCTTCTTGAAGTTCGCGACGAAGTTGCCGTTGGCCTGCGCGGCGCCCTCGTCGGTCATCATCTTGTTGAACGTCCAGGCCGCGTCCTCGGCGGTGGCCTGCTGCCCGTCCGACCACTTGGAGTCGGACCGGATGGTGTACGTCCAGGTCAGCTTGTCCGCGGACGGCTCCCACTTGGTGGCGAGGCCGGGGACCGCGTGGTTGTCCTTGGGGTCGTAGTTCGTCAGGAAGTCGTACATGAGCCGGCTGATGCTGGTGCTCATGAGCCGCTGGGCCAGGAACGGGCTCAGTGAGTCGACGCTCTGTGCGACGGCGACGGTCAGCGTCGACTTGCCGCTGTCGGCGGCCTGCGCCTGCTGCGGCGCGGCACCGAGGGGCATACCCGGGACGATGGATCCGGCGGTCAGTGCCAGAGCGGCGGCACCGGAGGCCAGGAGGACACGCAGATGTGAGCGCGGCTGGGCGGAGCGTGGTGGAACTCTTTCGACCATGGTCAGGGACCTCGCGTCATGACTCGCACGGAGAAGGCGGGTTGATCTATGGTTCGCCAGCTGGTGAAGCGAAGGTTTATCAGCGGTGGTCGAGCCGCGTCAACGGTCACCGAAACGGCGCGTGGTCTGCGGGAATGTGCAGAGGGCTCGCACCGTGGAGACGGTGCGAGCCCTCATTGGTTCAGACCTCTGTTGCCTTACTGCTGAGACGCTGACGGTGGCTGCTGTTGCCAACCGACGGGCGGTACGGGGCCCTGCGGTTCGGGCGGGATCGGCTGACCGGGCTGACCCGGCTGACCGGGCTGCTGCTGGTGAGGCGGCGGCGGTCCGGCCGGGCCCGCCGCGGGCTGGGCCTGCGAGGGCAACGGCTGCTGCCAGCCGTTCTGTTGCACTCCGGGGCCGGGCTGCGGGGGGTACGGCTGCGGGGGCTGCTGCCCGCCGTGCGGCGGCTGTTGCGGCTGCGGATATGGCTGCTGCGGGTACGGCTGTTGCTGTTGCGGGTACGGCTGTTGCTGTTGCTGTTGCTGCTGCGGGGCGTGGCCCTGCTGGCCGGGCATCGGCGGGGCGTACTGCGGGGGCGGGTTGGAGCCGTTCGATGTCCAGAGCCCCTGCTGCTGCTGGGCGCGCGCGAAGTCCTCGGCGACCATCGCGGAGAGATGAAAGTACGCCTCGCGGGTCTTGGGGCGCATCATGTCGAGATCGACCTCCGCACCGGCCGCCAGATGCTCGTCGAACGGCACGACGACCACGCCGCGGCAGCGCATCTCGAAGTGCTGCACGATGTCATCGACCTTGATCATCTTGCCGGTTTCGCGGACACCCGAGATGACGGTGATGGAGCGCTGCACGAGCTCCGCGTACCCGTGCGCCGACAGCCAGTCCAGTGTGGTGGACGCACTTGACGCACCGTCGACCGACGGGGTCGAGATGATGATGAGCTGGTCGGCGAGGTCCAGCACTCCGCGCATCGCGCTGTAGAGCAGACCGGTACCCGAGTCGGTGAGGATGATCGGGTACTGCCTGCCCAGCACGTCTATCGCGCGCCGGTAGTCCTCGTCGTTGAACGTCGTGGAGACCGCCGGGTCCACGTCGTTGGCGATGATCTCCAGACCGGAGGGCGCCTGCGAGGTGAAGCGGCGGATGTCCATGTACGAGTTGAGGTACGGGATGGCCTGGACCAGGTCACGGATGGTGGCCCCGGTCTCCCGGCGCACCCGGCGGCCGAGCGTGCCCGCGTCCGGGTTGGCGTCGATGGCGAGGATCTTGTCCTGCCGCTCGGTGGCCAGGGTCGCGCCGAGGGCGGTGGTCGTCGTGGTCTTGCCGACGCCGCCCTTGAGACTGATGACCGCGATCCGGTAGCAGGACAGCACGGGCGTGCGGATCAGGTCGAGCTTGCGCTGCCGCTCGGCCTCCTCCTTCTTGCCGCCCAGCCTGAAGCGGGCCGCGCCGGACGGTGTACGGCTGCTCTTCGCCTTCTGCTTACCCCTGACGAGCCGGTCGGAGGAGAGCTCCACCGCTGCCGTGTACCCGAGCGGGGCGCCGGGCACGGAGCGCTCACGCTGGTCGTGGGTGACCGGTGTCGGCCAGGCAGCCCCCGTGCGCGGGTCGACCGGCTGTCCCTGAGGTTGCTGTTGCTGTTGCTGCTGCGGGGGCTGAGGGTGGGCCGGCTGCTGTTGCTGCTGCGCGGGCGACTGCGGGGCGACCTGCGCGGGCAGATTGGGCGAGCCCGGGACCGGCTGCTGAGACGCCTGGGGGACCTGCGGCGGCAGGGGCATGCCCTGCTGCGCGGGCCACTGGGGTGCCTGCGGCTGCTGAGGCTGCTGGGCCGTCTGAGGAGGTTGCGGGAACCCGTAACCGCCCTGCACCGGCCTCTGCGGCGGCTGGGGCTGCTGGTGCGTCTGAGGGGGTTGCGGGAACCCGTAACCGCCCTGCACCGGTGCCTGCTGTGCGGGGGGAGCGGGCTGCTGCGGGAATCCGTATCCGCCCTGCGGCGGCTGTGGTGCCTGCGGCTGCTGCGGCTGCTGAGGCGCTCCGGCATGCGGGAATCCGTAGCCGCCGGGCGCCTGGTCTGCCGGGGTCCGAGCGGGCCACTGCGGCGCCGGCTGGGGCGCGGAGGGCTGCGGCATGGCGGGTTGGAAGGCGGGCGGCAGCGGCGGCAGACCGCCCTGCGGCGGCGCCGGGGTCCAGGGGGTCGGCACGTCGGGCGCCGCAGCGTCCTGCGGTGCGTTGGGGGGCGGTACGTCCTGGGGCGCCGCATCCGTGACGGCGTCCGAGGGCACGGAGCCCTCCGGTCCGTCGTCGGCATCGCTCGTGACGTCGCCCGGAGCCTCGGCAGGCGCCGCAGCGCCCACGCCGGGATCCGCGGGAACAGCGGCGTCGGGCTCCTCGGCGGGCGCGTTCCCCGTCTGCGTGGAGCCGGAACCGGTGGCTTCGCTTTCGTCCGTACGGTCAGCACCGTTGCCCACGGAACCAGTACCCGAAGCCGAGCCGCCCCCGTCCGCGTTCTTCGATGCCTCCTCGCGCTCCGCGATCTCCCGCTTCAGCGCGGCCGGCGAGAACCGCATGGTCGCGCCGCTCTCCACGTCGCCGCCGCCGAACGGGTCCGTCATCCCGTCGGATGTCCCCGCCGCCTCCGGAGGGGAGGGAACGGCGTCACCCGCCGCGGAAGGAGCCGGAACCGGAACAGGAGCCGGAATCGGAGCCGGAACCGGAGCAGGAACCGGAATCGGAGCAGGAGCGGCGGCCGGAGCAGGGGCCGAGGCCGGTGCGGGTGGTGCCGGAGCCCAGTTGGGGTCGAAACCGCTCCCGGCCGACGGTGCGGGCACGGACAGCGGCGCCCCCTGCGGCGGAGGCGGCGCCAGGTGTGCTCCGGCACCGCCGGACGAGTCCCCCGGTGCGTTCTGCGTATACCAGGCGGGCGGGGTGTAGTCGATGGTGAACTCACCCGTCATCTCGGCGGGCTCCGCGTCGGACGACTCGTCGACGGGCGTGCTCCATCCCCCGCGGATCTCGTCCCGATCGCCGTTCACTTTGCCTCCTGGTGTGGTCGAGCACCCTTGTGCCGTGGTGGGTGGGGGCGACCGTTCCCGTTCTGCGATCCGCCCGGCTCTCCCCCTTGCGACGCGCAGTGCCTGCCCGCAGGCTTCTCTGCCGCGCCCTGGCCCACCCTAATCGCCATCGGGCTCAGCGCGGCAGGCCGTACCGCATAGCAGCAACTGTCCATCAGGTCACGTACAACGCTCAAGTGAACCGGGTACGGCAGAACACGAACGAAGAAGCAGACGGTGTGTCACAGACCGGGACGTCTCCGGACGTAGTGAGAGGGCGGCGTCATCCGGACAGCCGCCCTCGCACCGGTCGGTCTACGTGAGGTCGAATTCACCGTCCCGTGCGCCCAGTACGAACGCGCGCCACTCGGCCTCCGTGTACCGCAGTACGGTCTCCGGATCCAGCGAAGAGCGCATGGCCACCGCGCCCCCCGGGAGGTGTGCGATCTCGACCCGTTCCTCGACGTTCTCGGTACCGGGTGCGCTCAGCCACTCCACATCCGAGATGTCGAGAGCGTAGAGCTCGTCCTTTTCCTGCTGGGTGCCCATGAGCACGTCCCTTCGATCGAACTGTGTCGTTCCCCCGCCATGATCCTGAAACGCGGCGGGCCCGGGGTGCAAACGAGACAGGATTCAGTCCATCCTGCGTGCACTGCCCAGCAATCCGGTCTCGACGTCCGTCGCACTGGTCATCACCCAGTGGCGCTCGCGGCCCGCCACCCAGAGCGTGACACCGTCCGCCAGAGTGGGCAGGGCCTCGCTCTCGGCCCGTGCGAGCCCCAGAATCCTGCCGATCTGCTCCGCCTCGGCCGGCGAGACCCGCTGAATGCCCACGAGCGTCGAAGTCCGCAGCAACCGAGGTGCCACGGGACTCAGATAGGGCAGCAGCGTCAGCACCGACTGCCACGGCGAGGACACCACCCGGCCACGGGGCGGACGCATGCCGCAGTCGCGCACCACCACCACCGGGCTGCCCACGGTCGCTCCTGTCGGCGGAACCCGGCCCACGTCGTGGAGGGAGATGCACTCGAGACCGGCGCCCGCAGACTGTGCCAGCGTGGTCCACGCCTGGGTGCGCCCCGTCTCGACCGCTACCCGCGCACCGGTAGCGGCAGCGCGCAGCGCCAGCACCTGTGCGGTCCACAGTCCGCCGATCAACAGGACGTCGTACGGCGTCGGTCGGTGGAACCCGATCAACTGCGTGCGTCCCTCGGCGTCGTCGCCGAGGATCACGCCGTCGTCCCCCACCGGCAATGACAGCGCGCCCAGATGGTCCGCCGCCAGGGTGTGGCCGGCGTGACGCGGGCCGAGCAGTCCCCGCCTCGGAGCGATGCGCTTCGTCACTGTGCGCCTCCCAGCGGGAGCGTCGCCAGAGCACCCGGCAGCTGTTCGCGGTCCAGTCTCACGAGGCCGACCTTTGCATGCCGGGCGGCTTGCTCCAATGTCCTTCGTACCCCGACGAGTTCGGTGTCGGAGCCACCGGTGATCCGTACGTGGCCGCGTACGGACACATGGCCCTGGTGCGCACCGCGGCGCACCGTCAGGCTGAACGTCGTCGCATACGCGGGGACCGAGGTCAGCAGCGAGACGAGCCGCGGGAGCGGAGTGGCTCCCCGGCCCAGCTCGGGCCAGTGATCCACCGCGTAGACGGTGTGCCAACGGTCGTCGCAGCGCCAGACCCTTGGTGTCTCCGCCGTCCGTCGCTGGGGCGCGGCATCCGGGCGTCCGGCGCGCGCCGACAGGATGGGGTTGGCACACATGGACGTCGCCACGGCGGAGTTCAGCTCCTCCTGGTCCAGCACCGCGGCCCGGAACCCGGCGCCGGTGATCCGGCTCGCCACGTGGTCAGCGACCCGCACCAGACAGCGCTGGGCCCCTCCGATTCCGCCACCGCGTGCCTCCACGGCCTCCCGGCACAGCTCCGGATCCAGCTTCAACGCCACCCAGGTCATCCGCAGCGCGGGCGCCCCGGTCCGGTCCTGAAGAGGGCCGTACGAGAGCCGGGCCACCGAGCGCTCCGGCAGATGGGGCGCCGGAGCGGGGCGCACCTGCTGCACGAGCTGCGCGGACTCCAGCACGATGTCGTCCACTGTGAGGGCATCGCCCAGGAGGGACAGCGGAAGCGCCCGCGCACCCAGCGCCTGACGGAGCGATTCACCACTCGCCTCGACCCGTACGACAGCGGTAAGAAACGTTCCGTCCCCGAGCATGCCCACCGTGCGGCGGTCCCGGTCCACATAGATGTACGGAGCGAATCCCGGCACGCTCTCCGCCACCGGCGCCAGCTGCGGCTCCGTCTCAGCGGGGGGCGCCGCAGCGGTCCGAGTGCGATCGCGGAGGGACAGCAGAGTCGACAGCCAGTCCTGAACGGCCCGGCCCCGGCGGCGTACCACCGCGAGAAGAATCAGCAGGCAGGCGACCGCGATGCCGGGAACCAGCCACGGACCGCCGAGCGCGGCGCCCACCAGGGCGACTGCCAGAGCTGCCTCGACGAGCACCATCTGCCGCAGTGCGGGCGCGACGCGACCGGTCCGGGAGATCGAGCGCAGATTGGTCGCCGCAGGGGCGTTCGCCGACGGATGGGAAGCTGCGTCGGCCGACCCGTTGCTGCGTTGCCGCCGGGAAGGGTCGGACGTTCGGCGGGTAGACCGCCTCGTACGCTCGCGCGTCGCTGGACCCATCGCCGCGTTGCCCCCTCGTGTCCGTAATCACCGTTTTTTTCACGGGCGTTGATCGGGCGATCACCCTACCTGAGCAGTGAGAGCCAAGTGCCAACAGGCATAGTAGGGGGCCCGGTCGACGGCAGTGGCTCACGGCGGATGTGGGAACCTGGTCGCCCACTGGGGAGAAGGGGCAGCGCGCACATGGCATCACGGCGGGACGAACTCAATGCCTACACCTTCGCGAAGCGGAGGTTGATCGCACAGTTCCTGCAGCCCAACCCCTCCGGCTCGGAGGAGGGTGCGCCGCGCCCCCTGCGTGCGGTGATGCCCGGAGCGATCGCCGGCGCCGTCGTCCTGGCGGTCTTCGGAGCCTGGGGGATGTTCAAGCCCGTGGCGCCCCAGAAGTGGGACACCCCCTACGAGAACGTCATCATCGCCAGTAAATCCACCACCCGATACGTGGTGTTGAAGACCGACGGCAAGAAGCAGCTCCACCCGGTGCTGAACATGTCCAGCGCCAAACTCCTCCTCGCCCCGGACAAGGGCAAGGTCATCAACGTCGACGAATCGGTCCTCGACAGCGGCAAGATCCCGCACGGCGCCACCCTCGGCATCCCGTACGCCCCCGACCGGCTGCCCGACAACACCGAAGCCGGCTCCAAAAAGCGCTGGGCGGTCTGCGAACAGCCCGGCGAGGGCGGCAGGGCCATCCAGAAGGCCGCGTTCGTCTTCGCGGAGCGCGAGCAGAAGAAGACCGAGGGCGCAGGCCGACTGCACGGCGGTGAAATGATGTACGTCGAGGGGCCCGGACCGGACAGGACCCGCTACATCGTGGACGCCACGGGCAAGGCGTACGAGGTGCAGAACGACGAGCTGCTGCTGCGCACCCTCGTCGGCCAGGATCGTGTCCCCCAGCGGGTGTCCGCCGCCTGGCTCGCCACACTGCACACCGGAGACGAGATCACCTTCCCGGACATAGAGGGAACTCCCGGCGTCGACGCGGGTGTTCCGGGGAAGCTGCAGCCCGACGCGAACAAGGTGGGCATGGTCCTCGCGGCGCCCTCCGGTACCAGGACCCAGCAGTACGTGGTCCTGCCGGGCAGGGTCGCCCCGGTATCGGACTTCGTCGCCAAACTCCTGCTCAGCAGCAGCGCCCTGGTCAACCTCGGCCAGGACGGCAAGGTGAAGCACGTCAGCGCCGGAGCGTTCGAGCCCGGTGAGGCGTTCGGGCAGGAGAGGGACTGGCCCACGAGCGAGTTGACCCCCGTCAACTCCGCGAGCACAGCGAAGGGAAGCCGCAACACCGTGTGCAACGTCCTGCGCGACGTCGCCGCGAAGGACGGCACCACCACACTCAGCACCTGGGCGGGCACGAGCTTCCCCGCCACGCTCCCCACCGGATCCAGCAGCGCCTACGTGACCCCTGGATCCGGTCAGCTCTTCCGGCAGTTCAAGGGGTCCAGCGCCGACTCGGGGCCGCTCTTCCTGGTGACCGACACCGGTCTGCGCTATGCCATGCAGTCCAACGGCGACAGCGCCCAGGACGATTCCGGCATCGGTGAATCCGGCACGAAGAAGGAGCGGGAGCAGCGTCAGCAGGAGGCACAGCAGGCGCAGAACCATCTCGGGTACAAGGACGTCGATCCCGCGCCCATTCCGGCCGCCTGGTCCACGTTCCTGCCGACGGGACCGCGACTGTCGACCGGCGCCGCCCGCCAGCCGCAGGGTTCGTGAGGAGCGACCACGTGACGACGTACCCCTCTACTCGCCCCCGGCGCCTGCTGACGGCCGCGGCCGCCACCGCCGTCCTCTTCGTCACCCTGCCGGTTCCGCCCGCAGCCGCGGACGATTCCACCCAGTGCACCTTCAATACGAAGAATTACGCGGGCCGCCCCTGGGCGTTGCAGCGCGTTCTGATGGACGAGCTGTGGAAGCAGTCCACCGGCAAGGGCGTACGGGTGGCGGTCATCGACACCGGCGTCGACGTCAAGAACCCTCAGCTGACCAAGGCCGTGGACACCGGGAGCGGCCGCAACTTCCTGCCGAAGGATCTCAAGGACGACAACGGCAGCAAGATCGAGCGCGGCAAGGAGAACGGCACCACGGACGTGGTCGGTCACGGAACCAAGGTCGCCGGAATCATCGCCGCCCGAGAAATGAAGGGCACCGGTTTCACCGGCCTCGCTCCGGACGCGACGATCATCCCGATCCAGCAGAACGACGCCGAGGGCCACGGAACGGCGCAGTCGCTCGCCGATTCCATCCGGTACGCCGCCAACGAGGCGGACGCCGACATCATCAACATCTCCCAGGACACGGCCAACGCGGTGAAGCCCGCGCCCGTCCTCAAACAAGAGGTTGACGCCGCTCTGGCCAAGGAGATCGTGATCGTCGCCTCGGCCGGCAACGACGGGCTGGGCGGTAACGTCAAGGAAACCTACCCGGCCTCGTACGACGGTGTCCTGGCAGTGGCCGCCTCGGACCGCAACAACGAACGGGCCGCCTTCTCCCAGTCCGGCGATTTCGTGGGCGTTGCCGCCCCCGGTGTGGACATGATCTCGACGGTCCCCGGCGGCGGACACTGCGCCGACAACGGCACCAGTTTCTCGGCCCCGTACGTCGCGGGAGTCGCCGCCCTCATCAAGGCCGAGCACAAGGACTGGACGCAGGAGCAGATCGTCGCCCAGATCCAGCAGACGGCGGAACGCTCGATCGCGGGCCACGACCGCCGGGTCGGCTGGGGCGTCGTCGACCCGGTGCGCGCCCTGACCGAGGACGACAAACCCATCGAACAACCGGTGGCGCACGAGGGCGTGAGCAAGGGCGAAGCACCGGTCCCGGCCGCCCTCCAGCTGGGCGAGACGGCGGACGAACGCAACGCCCGCCTGGCGACCTATGTCGTGGTGGGCGGGGCCGTACTGGTCGCCGCCATCGCGGGTGCGGCCGTGGCCGTGCGCGACATGCGACGGCGGCCCGGGCATCCGGGGCCAATGGGCGGTACCTGACATTGCGGCGGCGATCGGCGCTCGGACACGTCGATCGCGGCAGTCCGAGAAGTCGCGTGATGGGCAAGTCAGTTGGTCATGTCAGTGCCATTGGCTAGAGTTGACGCCATGGGGTCAGACCTGTTCACGCGGGTGCGATAGCAACGTGAGACGGTCTGAGTAAACGGGGAATCGGGGAAGGGCAGTATCGTGAGTGACGGTACGAGCGGGGGAGGCTCGGCGGATCTCCAGCGCGGCGTAGGAGCCCTCGAGCAGTTCCAGAAGCGCGTGAACGCGTTGCTGGCGGACTTCGAAGGTTCGGCAGCCGGCAAGTCGAACATCGCGGCACAGACGGTCTCGCGTGCCTCCTTGAGCGGTCAGAACGCATGCTTTGCGGAAGCGGACGGGCTCTACACGCAGTACAACCGCGTCCACGAGTCGCTCGTCTCGCTCTCGCAGTCGCTGGGCGACCAGATCGAGTACCTGAGCCTCGGCGTGCACGCGGCGGCTGTGGGTTTCGACAACGTGGAGGACGACGTGCGGCGGCGGTTCTACGAGATCCAGGTGCGTTTGGACGCTGAGCGCGAGAAGGCGCAGGCCGAGAAGACGGGCAAGCCTAAGCAGAACGCTGACAAGCAGAGCGACTCGGGGTGGGCAGCCGAATGACCGAACCGAAGAAGCCGGAGCCGGGTTCCGAGTCTCAGCCGGAGCTGACGCCGAAGGAACAGCAGCAGCAGGATCAGGCACGCGTCCAGGGCGAGTTGCTCTTCACGGACGCCAAGCGGAATCTCCAGGACGTCCTGAAAGTATTCGGCTTGGGCGGATCCGGCTCCTCGGGACGGACCTCGTTCGAGGGCCATGAGCTCAACGCGCTGATCGACCTGATCGAGAACTCCAGCCCGGAGCACCTCGAGGAGGCGGGTCAGGCGCTCCTGAAGGCCAGGACCGCGATCAACGAAGCCGCAGAGGAGTTGGGCAACTTCATCAAGGCTGTCCACTGGGAGGGCGAATCCGGCATCGCCTTCCGGGACTGGGGCAACGGCTTGGTCGCCCACGCCATGAAGCTGGGTGAGTTCGCGCAGACGGCCGGCACTCAGATCACGGTCGCGGGCACGGGCCTCGCCTCGGTACGTAAGTCCCTGCCGCCCCGCGACAACCGCGTCAATCGCAAGTCCCCCGAGGAGATCGAGGCCCCGAAGCGGATCGAGGGCAACCCGGAGTACGCGGCGGCGGTGAAGGTCGAGAAGGACCGCCAAGAGGCGATCAACCAGGCGAACCGGCTGGCGTCGTACTACTCGGTCTCGGGGGGGACGCTGGCGGCGCAGGAGCCGCCGCGGTTCGACAAGCGGCTTGGTATTGCGATGCCGCGGCCGCGGGGGCGCGATGAAACTCCTCTCGACTCCGGAGGCTCGTCAGCAGGCGCGGGGGCCTCGGGTAATACCGCAACACGAGAGAGCTCAGAGCGCGCTGCCACGGGCAGTCCCGCCAGCACAGGTGCCACGGGCACTGGTGGTCAAGCTGTAATCGAGGCGCTCGGACCTGCACCCGCGCTGGACAAAAGCACCTCGACGGAGATCAACAGCGTGGCGGCGCCACCGGCTCCTGCGACCTCCCCCGGTGCGTCTCCAGGTCCTTCGGTCGCAGGCCCTGCTGGCCCAGGCGGAGGTTCGACTCCGCCCATGGCTAATGCCTTTGTAAACCCCATGACAGGCAGCTCGCGGTGGTCCCAGGGATCAGCAGGCGTGCCCAGGGCAGTCGGACAGCCCGGGGGCGGCGTATCCAGAGCCGGGGGCTCCACCGGTAGTGGTCCTGCGGCGAACAGCCGCGCCGGAGCCCCGGTGGGGCATCCGGCCCCCCTGGGCGGGGGTTCAGCTTCCCCTGTTGCCGGCCGGTCCGGTGTGACTGGCGGTAGGCCCGTGGCAGGAGGCCAAGTCGGCAGGCCCGGAACTTCGATTCCTCATGCCGGCCGAGCAAGCGGCATCGTAGGTGGAACTCCGCAGCGTGCCACCCCAGGCGCGGGTACGCCTGGGGGAGCCCGTGGTGTTTCGCGTGGCACGGTCATCGGAGCCGGAGGCACAGTACAAACGCGCGGCTCTGCCGGTGATGCCAACCCGCGGGGAGTGATCGGTGCCGGGGGAGCGAGCAGCGTGCCTCGGCCTGGTGGACGAGGCACTCCCAGCTCGAACGGAGTCGTGGGTACGCCTCGTGGTGGTGTTGCCGGATCCGGCGGTGCAAAGGGCTTCACCGCTGGAGGCGCAGGCCTCGTACGCGGGCCCGCAGGCCGAAGGGACTCTGATGATGAGGATCAGGATGGCGGCACGCCGCGTCCGGATTACCTGACGGAAGACAGAGAGACCTGGGAGGCCGGACGGCGTGGAGTCGCACCGCCGGTGATCGAGTAGGTACAGGGAAGGTTCGGAAGTCAGGATGACAGCAGGAATGAGCCAGACCCGGAAACGCCGTACGCCTCTCGGGATGCGAGGGAGCCTGCTCGGCACGGTGGCTGTGGCCGCTGCCTGGAGTATGGGATTCGCAGGGGTGGCTCCCTCCGCAATTGCCGCGGACGTCCAATCGAAGCAGTGGTACCTCAGTGCGATGCAGGCCGAGGAGATGTGGAAGGTCACCACGGGTGAGGGCATCAAGGTTGCTGTCATCGACACAGGCGTCAACTCATTGACGCCGTCTCTCAAGGGCCAGGTCCTGAAAGGGCTTGACGCTACAGGAGCGGATGGTGATGAGTACGACGACTATCGCGGGCATGGCACAACCATGGCTGAGCTGATTGCTGGAACGGGCAAGGGAGGAGGCCTGCAAGGCCTCGCCCCAGGTGCGAAGATCATCCCGATGCGGATTACGGATACGGAGTTCCAGAATGAGCATTCGGTGAATGCGCATGACTCCGAGGATGCTATCCGAGCTGCGGCGGATAGTGATGCGCAGATCATCAGTATGTCGTTCGGTAGTGACTTCCCAGGCAACGAAGAGCGAGAAGCTGTCAAGTACGCGCAGAGTAAGGGGAAGCTTTTCTTTGCGAGTGTGGGGAACAATGCAGAGGAGGGTAACAGAGAGCACTATCCTGCCGCGTACCCGCAGGTCGTTGGCGTCTCCTCAGCTGACCGTGATGGCAAGGTGGCCGAGTATTCCCAAAACGGGAACATCGTAGATATCGCCGCTCCTGGCAATGACATCCCACGTTGGTGCGACACCACATTTCAAAGCTACTGCGACGGCGATGGCGGAACGAGTGCTGCCACCGCCATCGCATCCGCCTCCGCAGCACTGGTGTGGTCCGCCCACCCTGACTGGACCGCGAACCAAGTCCTCAACGTGCTCTTCGATACCGCCAGCCGTGACTGGAAGAAGGGCACGCTCAGCAAGTACCTCGGCCACGGCCTGATCCGTCCCTCCATGAACATCCTTAAGGGCAAGGGAGACCCCGGCGCCCCGGACATCAGCCCTCTCACCAAGGAGAAGACGTCCGGCTCCTCGGCCTCAGCCACCCCGTCCGCATCAGCTTCGTCACAGCCTGCCAAGAAAGAGAAGGCGGAAGACGTTGCCGTGGCAGGCTCCAGCACCGAGAAGGACGATGACAGTCAACTGGGCCTGATCCTGGGCGGAGTGGCAGCGGTAATCGTGCTCGGCGGCGGTGCTTTCGTGCTTGCCCGTAAGCGTCGCACCGCCTGACCGCCGCACCGCCTGATCGCCGCACCGCCTGACTGACCGTACGTTCCTCACCCGTACCCACCGGCGAGTGAAGCCGGACCGAACAAGAGCACCAGAAAGGAAGCCGAAACCATGGCCGATCAGAAGCTCTCAGATGCCGCTCTCCTCAAGCTGGAGGGCGAGCTCTCCACGCGGTTCGACTCGGTGAAAGGCCAGCTGAAGACGCTGCAGGCGACGATCGACAGCCTGGAAGGCGCTTGGAAGGGCATCGGCGCCGGCGCCTTCAACACGAAGCAGGAAGAGGTCAACCGGAAGATGGTGAGCATCGCCAATCGGCTTCTGAATTTCCAGGAGGCCATCAAGGCGGCGCGAACCATCTCGGGCAACACCGAAGACGAAGTCAGGCAGGCTCTCCAGGGCGTCGACGTCGTCAGTGGCTACTCGGGTGACGCGGCCGCGGAGGCCAGGACCTCGAACCTCAACAAGTTCTGACCTGGCCGCGCCTGCACCACGTACGAGGCCTTCACACTAAACCTAGATAACACGGGAGGACCGCATGTCGAACAACAACGACGGCACGATGGTTGTCACTTACGCGAGCCTGGATCTTGCAGCCGGTGCCATTGACCGACAGAGCAAGCAGCTCCAAGAGGATCTCGCGTCCATCAAGCGGATGATCGCCAGTGTGTCAGAGCTCTGGGTGGGCGAAGCCAAGAGTGCCTATGACACCGCTCAGCGCGGCTGGGATGCTGACGCCACGGGGATTCACACCGCCCTGAGCGAGATCTCCCGCAAGGTGCGCGAAGCTGGCACTGCTTACCACGCCGGCGACAAGCGGGCGAGGGCCAACTTCGAGTAAGGCTCGACAGAACACAGGTCAGGGTGGGCACGCACGGGAGGTGCCCACCCTGACGTGTGTCCGGAACACCAAGCCGAGTACACGCGGCGCCCTTGCTGGGGACAGGGGGCGCTGTTACGCCTGGAGCAGTACTATCCCCGGCCCGGAGGCTCCGCAGGTACGGGGCGGGAATTGATCTCTGTCAACTCGCTGCTGTAGTCAGGGGTTTTGGCATCGGCCACACAAGGTATCCGATGCTTCCCGGGCGCAGGGAAATCATTTGGGTTACACGTTCGGGAGTACGCAACGACATCCGGAAGCCGCCGTCCACGGCGGTGACCCGGGCGCTCCCGTCGTCATGCGCGAGGCCCCACGCGGTGACACGGGCGTCAGGCTCACCGCTGTCGGTTTCGAACTGCTCGACCACGGCGAAGAGGCGGGGTGCGGTGGCGTCGACGAGGGCACGGATCTCGTCGGCGAAGCGGTCAGGAGTGCCAATGGGGAAGGTGTAGGGATAGATGTATCCCTTTCATGGGGAGAGCTTTGGTATTCCGTCGTGTGGGTGGCGTATGGAATGCCTGCGCGAACGGAGGTGGGAGCGGGTGGCGCGAGCGATGCCTCCGACACTGCGGCAGCGGCGCCTGGCAGCCGAACTACGCAAGCTGCGGGAGCGGGCCGGACTCTCATCGACGGTGGCTGCAGCGAGCGTCGGTGTTCAGCAGGCGAGAATGAGCATGATCGAAGCTGGGCGTTATGCGGTGAGCGCTGACCGAGTGCGTGCAATGGCGAACAGTTATTCATGCGATGACGCCGCTCTGGTGGATGCCATGGCAGCGATGACAGGCGGTCGAGAGCGCGGCTGGTGGGACGAGTACCGGGAGCTGCTGCCTGCGCCACTGATCGAGGTCGCGGAGTGTGAGCACTGGGCGACCTCGGTGCGTGTGGGGGTGGTCGTCTCCATGCCGGGACTGGTTCAGACACTGGAGCACGCTCGAGCAGTGTTCGGGCAGAGCGTTCCGCAGTTGCGACCCCATGAGATCGAGCATCGCGCTTCCTTCCGAGTCAAGCGCCAAGCGGTGCTCTTCCGGGAGGACACTTCCCTACACCGACATCGTTCACGAAGCAGCGCTACGTATGCGGTTCGGCGGACCTGAGGTCACTCGAGCGCAGTTGCTTCACATGGCCGCGATGACGGAGCAGGACAACATCACGATCCGAGTGATTCCGTTCGAGTGCCAGGACTTCCCCGCTGCTGGGCAGCCGATCACCTACGTCGCCGGGCAGGTGCCACAGCTGGACACCGTTGTGCTGGACTCGGATCACGGCTGTGATTTCCTCGATGCTGAGGCGCAGCTTGCACGTTATAGATCTGTCCTGGACCGCATGGAGAGCTGCGCGCTCAGCCCGGCGCAAAGCCGGGACTTCGTCCATAAGATCGCTGGAAGTCTCTGAGAGGCCATTTCATATGTCCGAGTACAACTGGCAGAAGTCCTCGTATAGCACCGAAGGCGCGAACTGCGTCAATGTCGCCAGCGCGTCTGATGGCACGTTCCGGCTGCGAGAGAGCGACGAGCCAAACGTGATACTCAGCGCCAGCAGCGCCAGCCTGTCTGCACTGCTCGCGTCGATCAAAGCTGACCGAGTCGCCGGCGCGTAGCGCAGAGGGCAAGGCGAAGCTCCTCTCTGATCTGGACAGGTTGATACTTGGATAGCTGGGCCCCGGACCTGGCAGGTCGAGACTTCATTGCCGAGCGACCCGGTCAGAAGCTGGCCGGAGACATCACGGCCGAGCTCGTCGGCGCCGGCCCCTTCTCCTGAACCAGAGGGCTGAGCAGTCGGCACATATCTGCCTGTCGGCTGGGGTGCTTCCCCGAAATGGCCGCTGCCCACGGCCTCCCCGGGAGAGTCGGCCGTGGGCGGGGGTGTCAGGCGGTGCAGCCGAGCGCCTTCTTCACCTTCGGTACGACATCGACAGTGAAGGACTCGATGTGATCGCGCCGCCGGGTGGCGTCGCCGGTGGACTTGAGACTGACCTCGACATACACGATGGCGTACTTGGCATCGGGCGCTGCGCACTGAGTGCTGACCATGGCGTTGAAGTCGCCCACCGCGCCCAGTCCGTCGAATGGCAGGTCCGCCATTTCCGCCCGGTTTTTGAAGCGGAACTCCTCCGAATCGTCCATCGGGTCGTAGAGCTTGTCGACCTTTTCGAGCAGGAGGTTGACCACGAGCCAATCGTCGACCCAGATGCCGCAGTTGCCCTCGCCCGTGGTCAGGGGATTGCCTAGAACCTGGAGCTTCTTCCCGTCCACCAGGAACGGGTCGAGAGCCTTCTCACTGATGGGGACGCCGCACGCCTCCTTCGGCACGGTGTACTCACGTCCCCCGCCGCACGCACCAAGTGACAGCGCGAGGCAGCAGGCCAGGGCCGAAGCGGTGAGGCGCCGTGATGTCTTCCCGGTCATTGGACGCCCGCCACTCCCTCGGCCTTCTTGTTGCCGTCGTTGGCGGCTTCCCCGATCTGCTTGTAGATGCCGTGGTTCTTTGAGTAGCCCTCGTGGGTCGGATCCTCGGCCCACTCCGTGTTCTCCTTGTACCAGATGTCCGCGATCCTCTGAAGCTCTCGGGTACGCCGCCTGTACGTCTCCTGGTGGTCCGCGGTCGCCTCGCCGCTGATCTTGTTTTGCTCGTCCTCCAGCATCTTCGACGTGACCACGTCCACGAGACGCTGGGCAGCGTCACCGGCCGGATGCCACGGTGTGACGAGGCCGCCGATGACGTGGTACCTTCCGGCCTTCTCCCACGAGGCGTCGGCGAGCTTCTCGCCCTTCTCGTCGTTGGTGGCCTGGTAGCGGGCCTCCTCCAGGAAGCCGATGGTGCGGCCGGCGCGGTCCAGGCTGTCTTCCGGGTGCGCCTTCTCCGTGTAGATGTCGGCCACGACCGCTCCGTGCATCTGCCTGACGAGCTCGCCGTAAGCGTCTCTGTTCCGCGAGATCTGCTTGCTGACCTCCATCAGCTGCCCCGAGTCGAGCTCGTGCCGTGACACCGGATCGCTCATCGCCCTGTGCACCCAGTCGCCGTGGTTACCCATGGCCAGCGCCATGTCGTCGCGCAGCTCGGGGGGGAAGTCGTTGCCCCTGCTGGAGAGGATTCCGAGGGAGCGCTTCATGGCCTCCCGCTGCTCCGGCGAGTGCGGCAGGAACTCCGCGCCGGGATCCTTCGGGTCGGACACACCCGACACAGCCGCGAACATGGCCTTGCCCACCGCGTCCTTGGCCTCGTTCGGGCCATCCTTCAGTGGCGAGTCGTCGAAGTACGGGCGGTCCTTCAGCACCCACTGCGCGTTGTCCTGCGGCTCCTTCGCGTTGAAGAAGTCCGTCGATGCATCCGGGCTGTTGGCGAGTGCTGTGAGGAAGCCTGTCAGCGGGTCCCGGCCGAACTCCGTGTCACCGATGTAGTTCAGCTTCGGCTGCGGCTGCATGCTCCAGAAGTTTCCCGGCAGCCTCATCTCCTTCTCTTTTGCGACCAGCTGGTTGCCGTATTTGTTGAGGAACTGGTCGTCGTAGTCGCCCGTGCGCATGAGGTTGCTCATGATCTGGAAGCCCCAGACTTTCCCTCCCCGGCGGGTGGAGTGCTGCTCGCCCGAGAGCTTCAGCATGTCGTTCTCCCACTGCCGCATGGCAGGGCTGTCCGACTGGGTGGCGCCGCCCAGGACGTGACCCAGGTTCTTCTGGAACTCACCGAGCTGGTTGAGCTGCGTGCGGGTCAGGTTGTTCGGGCTGTCCGGGGTCGAAAGGTCCGCCCAGAACTGCAGCGTCGCCTTCGGACCCAGCTGCGTGGCGAACTGCTCCTGGAACAACGGGTCGTTCTTGTACGAGCCGAGCAAACCGTTCAGCTTCTGGAACTCCGCGGGCGACATCTTGTCGCCCTTCTCCTTGAGGAGTTTGGCCGCTTCATCCGCCTTGTGCAGGGCGTCGATCGCGGCGTCACGATCGCCGTACGAGGCCCCCGAGAAGCCGACCTCGGCCTGGTCGACGATGGCGCGCAGGACGGTTGCCGCCGTTGTGTCGCTCTCCGTCGCCCGGTTCAAGATGCGCTGCACATCGTCCCGCAGGTAATCCATGTCCTGTGGGGAGTGGTCCGGAACCTCGTGACCCTTGGGCGCCTGGTCCGGGTGGATGAGCATGGTTACGGTGAAGCCGCCACCTTCGGCCTTGGTCACCGTGAGGTTCTTCTTGCGGCCCCGCTCCAAGGCCTGATCCAACTGCTCCTTGTAGCTCACCAACTCGTCGCGGGTGTCCTTGAGAATGTCGTGGATGGTCTTCGCCTGGGTACGGGCATCGGAGAATTCGCCCGCCGTCTTGGTGATGAACTCACGCGAGACCGAGGCATTCAGACCAGCCCAGTTGGCCTTGTCCGCCTTCGCCTTCAGATCGTCCCGCGCGTCCGATTCCAGCGTTTCGAGTTTGCCTATCATCCCGTTCCAGGCAGTGACGGCCTGGCCGAGCTGGCCGAAGTCGCCCTGACGCAGCGTTTCGAAGTCCATCAGCGCTGCGTCCTCTCCGTGAATCCGTCGTCCAACGTCGAGATGCTGCTCACGATGTCGTAGACGTAGTACTCGTCACCGGCATGTGCACCCTGGGTGAAATCCATGTGATTGGAAATGTGCGCGCAGGCGTCCAGCAGGCTCTTGAGCTGCTTCTCCCAGCGCTCCTGTACATGGTTGAGCGCGCCGCCCAGCGCGAAGCCCTGGGTGCTCAGATCCTTCGCGGCCGTCTGGCTGATGGACCAGGCGTCACGGCCGCACTTGCCCAGATTGTCGAAGAGCCGGAAAGCGGCGTCACCGACGGCCGCGAGATCCTGCTGACTGACCTTCAGATCATGGCCGGGGGCGGTAATGCTCGGGTCTTCCGGTACACGGTTCAGCTGCATCGCCGCTGAGCGATTCTCGGCAGCCTCCGTCTTGAGCTGCTCCCACTCGTCCCAGGTCATCAGACCCCTTCCCCCGCGTCTTGCCCAGCTGAGTTTGCTGAGATGTTTCGATCTCACACTCGAAACATCGACCATACAACCGAACTTGACGGGAGTTTGACTCCCACCAGACGGTTGCTCGACCGTCGTACCGTGTCAGTCCCGTTGCTCCCGTTGGTTTCGTCAGTCCCGATGGCCGACGGTGTGGTCGTCGGACTGCGTCTCCTGTGCGACGGTATGCCAGACTGCTGGAATCAGCTCTGCCCAGGAGCGGCAGCCGGGCGAGCCGCCGCCCCGATTCCGACGTGGAAAGGGCGCGGAGTGCGAGGCGGGCGGGAACAACCACACTGGCCGGCCCCGCACCCCGCCCCCGCACTCGCTCCTACCGCTCCCCGCCCATGAGCCCCGACTGCACCAGCGGATTCCCCCGGCGCCGCGTGACGAAGACCCCGCGCCCCGGGGGCATCGGGCGCGGCCGTACGTTGCCGAGGACATCCCCCTCGATGGGGTCGCCCGAGAGCATCAGCCCCTGCGCGCCCAGCTCCATGATGCGCTGCATGAAGGACTCGTACAGGGCCCGGCCGGCCCCCGCCGTACTGCGGGCGATGATGAACCGGACGCCGACGTCACGTGAGAACGGCAGCATCTCCGTGAGCTTGGCCAGCGGGTTTCCGCTCGATGTGGAGACCAGGTCGTAGTCGTCGACGACCACGAACACCGTCGGGCCGCTCCACCAGCTGCGTTCGCGCAGCTCCTGCGCCGTGACGTCGGGCGACGGCGTACGACGCTTCATCAGGTCGTACAGCGCGTCCACGTGGTGCTCCATGTTGTTGGACATGGGCACGTACTCCGCCAGGTGCGTCGCAGGCGTGACGTCCAGGAGCGCTCGCCGGTTGTCGATGACGAAGAACTTGCAGTCATTCCCGTCGTACCGCTCGGCCAACTGCTTGATGAGCAGCCGCAGCAGATTGGACTTGCCGGACTCGCTCTCGCCGAACACCAGGAAGAACGGGTCGCGCTCGAAGTCGAGGAAGACCGGCTCCAGGTTGTTCTCGTCGATACCGAACGCGATGCCCTGCTCCGGATGCGCGTAGCCCGCGGGCAGTTGGTGCGCCGGGAGCTCGCGGGGCAGCAGACGGACCGCCGGGGCGGGTGCCGCGGTCCAGTGCCGGGCGACCTCCTGGTTCATTGCCGCCGTCGCCTCGGAGAGGTCGCTGTCGGAGTTGATGCCGTCGATCCGCGGTACCGCGGCCATGAAGTGCAGCTTCTCCGGTGTGAGACCCCGGCCGGGCACGCCGGCGGGCACGTTGACCGCGGCCTTGCGGTCGAGTTCGGAGTCCATGACGTCGCCGAGCCGCAGTTCTAGGCGGTTCATCAAGTGGTCCTTGAGAGTGGCCCGGACCTCCATGGAACGCGACGCCGTGACGATCAGGTGGATGCCGTATCCGAGGCCGCGTGCCGCGATGTCCAAGGCCGCCGCTTCCAGGCCCTCGTAGTCCGTACGGAAGTTGCCCCACCCGTCGATGATCAGGAAGACGTCGCCCCAGGGCTGGTCCGTCGCCGAGATCTCGCCGCGCGCCCGCAGCCTGCGGAAGGTGGCGATGGAGTCGATGCCCGCGCTGCGGAAGTACTCCTCACGCCGCGCCATGATCCCGTACACCTCGGAGACCGTACGCCGCACCCGTTCCGGATCGAGCCGGGACGCGATCCCTCCGACGTGGGGCAGACCGGAGACCGAGGCCATGCCGCCGCCACCGAAGTCGAGCCCGTAGAACTGGACCTCGTGGGGCGTGTGGGTGAGTGCGAAGCCCGCGATGATCGTGCGCAGCAGCGTGGACTTGCCCGACTGCGGACCACCGGTGATCTGCATGTGGCCCGCCGCACCGGAGAAGTCCCGGTAGAGCGTGTCGCGCCGCTGCTCGTATGGCTTGTCGACCACGCCCAGCGGTACGACGAGGCGGCCCGATCCCTCGAACCCGGGCTGGGTCAGCCCACGGCCCTCGACCGCGGACAGCCCCGGCAGGAGCTCGTCCAGCGACGGCGGGTTGTCCAGCGGAGGCAGCCAGACCTGGTGTGCGGAGGCTCCCCGGCCCTCCAGCCGGCGCACGATCACATCGAGCACCGTGTCCGCCAGAGCGTCGTCCTCCGCCGTACGCGCATCGGGTACGGAGGCCCCGGCCTGCGAGCTCGGCTGTACGTACTGCACCGGTACCGGAGCCGCAGTGAACAGCACCGGCCTGCGGTCCAACGGCAGAGGTCCGGAGGATACGGCCGGCTGGGCGCCCGAGCGGTACACCCCCGAGACGTACGCGGCCTTGAACCGCACCATCTCGTCCGTGCCGTACTTCAGGTAGCCCGAACCGGGAACGTTGGGCAGGTGGTAGGCATCGGGCACGCCCAGTGCCGCGCGGGACTCACCCGCGGAGAACGTACGCAGACCGATCCGGTACGACAGATAGGTCTCCAGTCCGCGCAGCCGCCCCTCTTCGAGGCGCTGCGAGGCCAGCAGAAGATGGACGCCCAGCGAACGGCCGATACGCCCGATCTGCACGAACATCTCGATGAAGTCGGGTTTGGCCGTGAGTAGTTCGCTGAACTCGTCGATGACCAGGACGAGGGAGGGAATGGGCTGCAGCGGGGCGCCCGCGGCACGTGCCTTCTCGTAGTCATGGATGTTGGCGTAGTTGCCCGCGTCGCGCAGCATCTCCTGGCGGCGGTTGAGCTCACCGCTGATGGAGTCACCCATGCGGTCCACCAGCGTCAGGTCGTCCGCGAGGTTGGTGATCACCGCTGCGACGTGGGGCATCTGTGCCATGCCGGCGAAGGTGGCACCGCCCTTGAAGTCCGCGAGGACGAAGTTGAGTGTCTCCGAGGTGTGGGTGACGGCAAGGCCCAGTACGAGCGTACGGAGCAGCTCGGACTTGCCGGAACCGGTGGCGCCGACGCACAGGCCGTGCGGCCCCATGCCCTCCTGTGCCGCCTCCTTGAGGTCCAGCATCACCGGGCCGCCGTCCTCGCCGACGCCGATCGGGACACGCAGCCGCTCCGCCTGCGAGCGGGCCCGCCAGGTCCGGCTGACGTCGACCGAGGCGGCGTCGCCGAGATTCAGCAGATCGGTGAACTCCAGGTTGGCGAGGAGCGGTTCGTCGTCGTCGCCGCCCGTGGCCACGTGAAGCGGGGCCAGTTGCCGGGCCAGTGCTTCGGCGGCCTCGTGACTCAGCAGGTCGGGAACGCCGTCGTACACCAGTCCGTGTCCGGACTCCAACTGCAGAGAGTGGGGGTCCACCACGATGGAGAGACCGCCGCGTGCTCCGTTGACCTGGCCCGAGACGATCTCGACGACCGTCACTCCCTGAAGGCCCTCGGCCGCGGCGAGCGCGGACGTCGCCGGGACGGACTGGCCGTCGAGCACGACGACGACATGGGGCTGGTCCAGGAGCGGCTGGCCATCGGGCTGGAAGCGCGGCCGCCCCTCGAGACGGCCCGCGAGCATCTCCTCCAACTCCGCGACACTCGTGGTGATCAGACGACGACTGCCGGCACCGTCGACGGTGCCCAGGACCTGCACGTGCGGCAGCCACTTCGTCCATTCCCAGCGCGGGGCGGCCTCCCGGCCGGTCGCGACGGCGATGATCAGGTCCTCGGGGGAGTGCAGCGAGGCGAGCGCACCGACCATCGCGCGGGCCGTGGAGCGCACGGACTCCGCCTCGCCGCTGATCGTCAGGTGGTAGAAGGCGCGCAGCGAGACGGCCATCGGCAGGCCGTCCAGCGTGCTGTGAACCGTGATGAACTGCTGCATCGCCCCGGCGGTCAGCGGCTCCAGCTCATCGACCGGCGCGGTGTCGGGCGCGACGAGCGGCGTGGCGAGTTCCTGACTGCCCAGGCCGATGCGTACATGCGCGAAGTCCGCGTCACCGACGCGGCGTTCCCACACCCGGCTGCCCTCGGCGACGAGCGCCCACAGCTGTTCCGGGGACGGGTGGAGATAGAACTGCGCGTCGCGCTGCTCGCGGGCCGTCTTCAGTACGGCGCGCCTGGTCTGCGTCAGATACTTGAGATAGTCGCGCCGCATGTCCGCGAGCTGACCCTGGGTGCCGCGCCGGAAGCGGATGATCATCGCAATGGCCATCGCGACCGTGGACGCGATCATGATCATGCCCATGATCCGCATGATCGGGTTCGGCGTCATGAAGAAGAAGACGACGGAACCACCCATGCCGAGCATCGGCAGCAGCTGCATCATCACCCCCTCCTGCTGGCCCCGAGGCAGCTCGGGCGGAGGTTGCAACTGCACCTGCTCGCCCGGAACTTCGGAGGGGAGAACCCGCGGTGGGCGCTTGACGACAATCTGGCTCACAGCTCACCAATTCCCTTGCCGGACGGAACTGTTCCTATCGGCGCCCCCGTGGCGACGGGCTCCGTCCGCGGGAGGATCCTACTGGCGTACGGGATCACCCGAGGGCGATAGGGTGTCGCGACGCGTGTACGCATCCGCTAACTACCGCAAAAAAACGGGTCATTCGGGACGCGGGTTGAGTCCGTGATCCAGGGGTGCGTTCCAGGAGAGTCAGCAGAACCATGAGGGGGAGCAGCACGTGACTATGACGGCCCAAACGGCGGCTACCGGATCCGGTCGGCCGGGTCCCGGAGTTCCGGCCGGCAACGGAACCGGTTTCTGCCGGGTCACGGTCGTCGCGCCCGACAGCCGCGTCGACGTGGCACTGCCCGAGGACATTCCCGTAGCGGACCTCTACCCGGAGATCCTCCGGCTGGCGGGGCAGAGCCCCACCCAGGGCGCACCGGTCGGCTATCACCTGGTACGCCGCGACGGCACTGTCCTCGACGGTGGACGCACCCTGGCCGGCCAGCGCATCCTCGACGGTGAGCTGCTGTCCCTGCGACCCTTCTCCGAGTCGCTGCCCCCCGCGGTCTTCGACGACGTCTCCGATGCCGTCGCCACCGCCGTCGCCCGGGACCGCACCCTCTGGGGCGACAGCCTCACGCGATCAGCCGGGCTCTTCGGCGGGTCGGTCCTGCTGGTCCTGCTCGGTTTCGTGCTGTGGACCTCCGACCCCCGGCACGACATGCACGGCCTGCCGGGCATCCTGGCCGCCGTCACCGCCGTACTCCTTCTCGCGCTCGCCTGTGTACGCGCGCGTGTGTACGCCGACCGTGGATCGTCCATCGCGCTGGGGATCGGCGTACTCGCGAACGCGGCGGTCGCCGGTGCCGGTCTGTTGCCGCTCGGCGAGGGCCAGGGCACCGGCAGGCTCCAGTTCCTGCTCGCCTGCACCGCCGTGCTGGTGGCGGCAGTGATCCTCATGATCGCCGCGCCCGAAGGCGACGGCGCCTTCGTCGCGTTCGTGTTCGCCGCCGCCATCGGCGTGCTGGTGACCTTCGTCGCGATCATGACCGGTATGGAGCCGGCCGAGACCGCGGCCGTGTGCGCTCCTCTCTCCGTAGGGCTCCTCGCCTTCCTGCCCGGACTCTCCACCCGCTTCGCCCGCCTCCCCATCGGCTTCGAGCCGCCCCGTACCACCGTCGGTGACTACGGGACGTCCGACCCGGCGCCGCAGGGCCCGGTCGACGCCGAGCGCATCGCCGCTCAGGCGCGGCGCGGCCACGAGCTGCTCGTCGGCCTGGTCGGCGGATGCGCGCTGGTGGCCGTGGGAGCCGCAGCCGTGCTCGGCTTCTCGGACAGCGTCTGGGGTCAGCTGCTGGCCCTCGCCACGGGCATCGCGATGCTGATGCGCGCCCACCTGTTCCGTTACACCGCCCAGGTCGGCTGCGCCCTGGCGGCGGGTCTCGGCGCACTGGTGCTCCTCGGCCTCGGACTGTCCCTCAACCCGCCGGCGGCGCTGGTGCGCGAGGCGTTCAAGGGGGACACCGCGGGGCTCGACATCCGTACGATCTGGCTCGCCGCCGCGGTCGCGGGCGTCGCCGCGCTGGTCACTGCCGTGGGACTGATCGTGCCGCGCAAGGGACTCACCCCGTTCTGGGGGCGCTTCCTGGAGATCGCCGAAGCGTGCGTGCTCCTGACGCTGCTGCCGCTGTGCCTCGCCGTTTTCGACGTCTACCACTCGATCCGCGCACTCACCAGCTGATCCGCCCCGTACCACGGACGGCCGGGGTCTCGGCGACTGGTATTCTGGCTGACGGCCGTTTGTGTACGCGCTTCCGGATCATCCTGGGAGCTGCGCTCATCGGACCCTCGCCTCCGAGTAACGGAAGACCCCCGAGAACAAGACCGGGGGCACTCGCGGGCGCATCGAACATCAAATGAGGAGTACCGCGTGTCGCTCGACGCCGCTACGAAGAAGCAGATCATGGCCGAGTTCGCCACCAAGGAGGGTGACACCGGCTCCCCCGAGGTCCAGGTCGCGATGCTCTCCCGCCGCATCTCGGACCTGACGGAGCACCTCAAGACGCACAAGCACGACCACCACTCCCGTCGTGGTCTGCTGATCCTGGTCGGCCAGCGTCGCCGCCTCCTGCAGTACCTGGCCAAGAAGGACATCCAGCGCTTCCGTGCGCTCGTCGACCGCCTCGGCATCCGCCGTGGTGCGGCCGGCGGCGCCAAGTAAGGACGCTGTGAGAGGGAGCGGTACCCCGGTTCCAGGGGGCCGCTCCCTTTGCTGTACGTGCAGGACCGGGGTCGTGCTCAGTAACCTGGACGTACAACACCAGAGGGAGGGGAGGCGCGCCATCGCCGCCGCCGGTCCTCGGTAGTGGCCCCCGGGACAACGCCCGGGAGCTTCGATCGAAGACCGGCCCGCACACACGGCGCGCTTCTCCGCACCGTCCTCCGCCACACGGGCGGCAGGACGAAAGACGACGAGTATGGAGAAAACGCTAGTGGAGAACGAGACCCACTACGCCGAGGCCGTTATCGACAACGGAACCTTCGGCACCCGCACCATCCGCTTCGAGACGGGCCGCCTGGCCAAGCAGGCCGCAGGTTCCGCCGTTGCGTACCTGGACGACGACACCATGGTGCTGTCGGCCACCACCGCTTCCAAGAAGCCCAAGGACCAGCTCGACTTCTTCCCCCTCACGGTGGACGTCGAGGAGCGGCAGTACGCCGCCGGCAAGATCCCCGGCTCCTTCTTCCGTCGTGAGGGCCGTCCCTCCGAGGACGCGATCCTCACCTGCCGCCTGATCGACCGGCCGCTGCGCCCCTCCTTCAAGAAGGGCCTGCGCAACGAGATCCAGATCGTCGAGACGATCATGGCACTCAACCCCGACCACCTGTACGACGTGGTCGCGATCAACGCCGCCTCCTGCTCCACGCAGCTGGCCGGCCTGCCCTTCTCCGGCCCGGTGGGCGGCACCCGTGTCGCTCTGATCAAGGGTCAGTGGGTCGCCTTCCCGACGCACACCGAGCTCGAGGACGCCGTCTTCGACATGGTCGTCGCCGGTCGCGTCCTGGAGGACGGCGACGTCGCGATCATGATGGTCGAGGCCGAGGCCACCGAGAAGACCATCCAGCTCGTCAAGGACGGCGCCGAGGCCCCGACCGAAGAGGTCGTCGCCGCCGGTCTCGAAGCCGCGAAGCCCTTCATCAAGGTCCTCTGCAAGGCCCAGTCGGACCTCGCCGCGAAGGCTGCGAAGCCCACCGGTGACTTCCCGGTCTTCCTGGACTACCAGGACGACGTCTTCGAGGCGCTCGCCGCCGCCGTCACCTCCGAGCTGGCCCAGGCGCTCACCATCGCCGGCAAGCAGGACCGCGAGGCCGAGCTGGACCGCGTCAAGGAGGTCGCCGCCGAGAAGCTGCTCCCGGCCTTCGAGGGCCGCGAGAAGGAGATCTCCGCCGCATACCGTTCGCTCACCAAGAAGCTGGTCCGCGAGCGCGTCATCAAGGACAAGGTCCGCATCGACGGCCGTGGCGTCACGGACATCCGTACGCTGGCCGCCGAGGTCGAGGCCATTCCGCGCGTGCACGGCTCGGCGCTGTTCGAGCGTGGCGAGACCCAGATCCTGGGCGTCACCACGCTCAACATGCTCCGCATGGAGCAGCAGCTGGACACCCTTTCCCCGGTGACCCGCAAGCGCTACATGCACAACTACAACTTCCCGCCGTACTCCGTCGGTGAGACCGGCCGCGTGGGCTCGCCCAAGCGCCGCGAGATCGGCCACGGCGCGCTCGCCGAGCGCGCCATCGTGCCGGTGCTGCCGACGCGCGAGGAGTTCCCCTACGCGATCCGCCAGGTCTCCGAGGCGCTGGGCTCCAACGGCTCGACGTCCATGGGTTCGGTCTGCGCCTCCACCATGTCGCTGCTGAACGCCGGTGTGCCGCTCAAGGCCGCCGTCGCCGGTATCGCCATGGGCCTGATCTCCCAGGAGATCGACGGCAAGACCCACTACGTCGCCCTCACCGACATCCTCGGTGCGGAGGACGCCTTCGGTGACATGGACTTCAAGGTCGCCGGTACGAAGCAGTTCGTCACCGCGCTCCAGCTCGACACCAAGCTCGACGGCATCCCCGCCTCGGTCCTGGCCGCCGCGCTGAAGCAGGCCCGCGACGCCCGCCTCCACATCCTCGATGTGATGAACGAGGCCATCGACGTCCCGGACGAGATGTCCCCGAACGCCCCGCGGATCATCACCGTCAAGATCCCGGTGGACAAGATCGGTGAGGTCATCGGCCCCAAGGGCAAGATGATCAACCAGATCCAGGAGGACACCGGCGCCGACATCACGATCGAGGACGACGGCACCATCTACATCGGTGCCGCCGACGGGCCGGCCGCCGAGGCCGCCCGCACCACGATCAACTCGATCGCCAACCCGACCATGCCGGAGGTCGGCGAGCGCTACCTGGGTACGGTCGTCAAGACCACCACCTTCGGTGCGTTCGTGTCCCTCATGCCGGGCAAGGACGGCCTGCTGCACATCTCGCAGATCCGCAAGCTCGCCGGTGGCAAGCGCGTGGAGAACGTCGAGGACGTGCTCGGCGTCGGCACCAAGGTCCAGGTCGAGATCGCCGAGATCGACTCCCGCGGCAAGCTCTCCCTGATCCCCGTCATCGAGGGTGAAGAAGACGAGAAGAAGGACGACGCCGCCAAGTGACGTCCCGTAGTTCCGTGACGACGGCCCGTGCCTCTTCGAAGGCGCGGGCCGTCGCCCGTACCCAAACGCTTCTCAAGGGCACCAACGGCATCGGTACGGTCCGCCGCACCGTTCTCCCCGGCGGCCTCCGAGTCGTCACCGAGACCCTGCCCTCCGTCCGCTCCGCCACCTTCGGGATCTGGGCCAACGTCGGATCGCGCGACGAGACCCCCGCCCTGAACGGCGCGACGCACTACCTCGAACACCTCCTCTTCAAGGGCACGGCCAAGCGCAGCGCCCTCGACATCTCCGCCGCCATCGACGCGGTCGGCGGCGAGATGAACGCCTTCACGGCGAAGGAGTACACCTGCTACTACGCGCGGGTCCTCGACACCGACCTTCCGCTGGCCATCGACGTCGTCTGCGACATGCTGACCGGCTCGCTGATCACCTCCGAGGACGTCGACGCCGAGCGCGGCGTCATCCTCGAAGAGATCGCGATGACCGAGGACGACCCGGGCGACTGCGTGCACGACCTGTTCGCGCACACCCTGCTCGGCGACACCCCCCTCGGCCGCCCGGTCCTCGGCACCGTCGACACCATCAACGCGCTCGACCGCGGCCGGATCGCCCGCTTCTACAAGAAGCACTACGACCCCACGCACCTGGTCGTCGCCGCCGCGGGCAACATCGACCACGCCACGGTCGTACGCCAGGTCCGCAGGGCCTTCGAGCGCGCGGACGCCCTGTCCCGCACCGACGCCGTCCCGGTCGCCCCGCGTGCGGGCTCCCGTACCCTGCGCACCGCGGGTCGCGTCGAACTGCTGAACCGCAGGACCGAGCAGGCCCACGTCGTCCTCGGCGTGCCCGGCCTGGCCCGCACCGACGACCGCCGCTGGGCGCTCGGCGTACTCAACACCGCTCTCGGCGGCGGCATGAGCTCACGCCTTTTCCAGGAGGTACGGGAGAAGCGCGGCCTCGCCTACAGCGTCTACTCGTACACCTCGGGCTTCGCGGACTGCGGACTCTTCGGCGTGTACGCCGGCTGCCGGCCCAGCCAGGTCCACGATGTCCTCAAGATCTGCCGGGAGGAGCTCGACCGGGTAGCGTCCGAAGGACTGAGCGACGAGGAGATCGGCCGCGCCATCGGGCAGCTCTCCGGCTCCACGGTCCTCGGACTGGAGGACACCGGCGCACTGATGAACCGTATCGGCAAGAGCGAACTGTGCTGGGGCGACCAGATGTCGGTCGACGACATGCTGGCCCGGATAGCGCAGGTCACCCCCGATGACGTACGCGCGGTGGCGGGAGAGGTCCTCGGACACCGCCCCTCGCTCTCCGTCATCGGCCCGCTCAAGGACAAGCAGGCCGACCGCCTCGACGAAGCGGTCTCCTAACTCCACCCGTAAGGAAGCAGAGCAATGAGCAAGCTGCGTGTGGCCGTTCTCGGCGCCCAGGGCCGTATCGGATCCGAGGCGGTACGAGCCGTCGAGGCCGCCGACGACATGGAGCTGGTGGCCGCTCTGGGGCGCGGCGACAAGCTGGAGACCCTCGCGGAATCCGGCACCCAGGTCGTCGTCGAGCTCACCACCCCCGCGTCGGTGATGGGCAACCTCGATTTCTGTATCCGGCACGGCATCCACGCCGTCGTCGGTACGACGGGCTGGTCCGACGAACGGCTCGCGCAGCTGAACACCTGGCTCTCCGGCTCCCCGGAAACCGGTGTGCTCATCGCGCCGAACTTCTCCATCGGCGCCGTCCTCACGATGAAGTTCGCGGAGCAGGCCGCCCGCTACTTCGAGTCCGTCGAAGTCGTCGAACTGCACCACCCCAACAAGGTCGACGCCCCCTCGGGCACCGCCACCCGCACAGCCGAGCTGATCGCCGAGGCCCGGAGGAAGGCCGGCTGCGCCCCGCAGCCGGACGCCACCACCACGGCCCTGGACGGTGCCCGTGGCGCGGACGTCGACGGAGTCCCGGTCCACGCGATCCGGCTCCGCGGTCTCCTGGCCCATCAGGAAGTACTGCTCGGTGGCGAGGGCGAGACCCTCACCATCCGCCACGACTCCCTGCACCACAGCAGCTTCATGCCGGGCATCCTGCTGGGCACACGCCGCGTGGTGACCACTCCCGGCCTCACGTTCGGCCTGGAACACTTCCTCGACCTGAACTGACTGAGCCCTGCCATGCGCGCAAAGATCACTTACTTCGTCACCGCTGCCGTCCTGGTCTTCTACTTCGCCCTGGTCGGCAGCCGTGGCGTCCTGCTCATCAATCACGGCACGCTGCTGACGGTCACCTTCGGGGTCGCGGTGCTGATCCTGCCGTTGATCGGTATCTGGTTCCTCTGGAAGAACACCCAGTTCGTGGCGCGCGCCAACGCGCTGGCCGCGGAACTGGACGCGGAGGGCGGCCTGCCGGTCGACGAACTGGTCCGCACCCCGTCCGGCCGCATCGACCGTGCCTCGGCCGACGCTGTGTTCGCACGCCGCCGCGAGGAGACGGAGGACTCCCCGGACGACTGGCGCTGCTGGTTCCGCCTGGCCGTCGCCTACCAGGACGCCAGGGACACCCCCCGCGCCCGAAAGGCCATGCAGCGCGCCATCGCTCTGCACAGGAAGCCCGCCCGGCCCAGCACGTCCTGACCCGGGCCGGTGGGCCGTCCGGCCAGATCATCAAGCCCGGCCGGTGAAATCAAGCCCCTGCGGACCTTGAGGACGGAACGACCACCGGACGGCCCCGGCAGCCACACGCCTCAGCCCCGCCGATACTCGTCCCCCCACGCCTCAACCGTGTCGGCCGCACGGTCGAATGCCTCACCCCGGCCCAGGAAATCCGCATTGCCGTCGGTGAGCAGGGGCGGAAGCGCCTTGCCCTCCTCGCGTACGACGACCAACGCCTGCCCCTGCACCGTGCGCGGCAACCCGAGCCACTTCACCGGCTGCTGCACCGTACGGACGGCCGCGACGTGGTCCCACGGCACGGTCGTCGTCGCGAAGAAGCCGACCCGGCGCACCCCGTGCCGGCTCACCCAGGCACCGACCCGCAGCAGCCGCAGGGCACAGCCGACGACCACGACGGCGAGCCCCAGACACACGGCGGCACCCGGCATCGCTCCGGCGAACGCGGTGATCATCCCCGCGAGCAGGACGAACGACGCGAGCAGCAGCAGGGAGGCCGCAGCCGCAACCCGCCAGGGTCCTGGGCGGTACGGACGCCGCCAGCTGTCGCGGTCGTCGAACGGCAGCGCGATGTCCTCAACGCTCGCGTCAGACGCGTGGTCGGCCGTCAGAAAGGGCAGGGGCACGACTGATCCTCACTCACAAGCACGCTCGATTGCTGTGCCCGGTGAGGCTACCGAGGAGGCCGCCGACCAGACCAACTGAGGGGGCCCGCAGGAGTCAGTATCCCTGGCCGGCCTCGGTCTGCTGGCTGTGCGAGGGCCCCTGGGCGGGGCTCAGGGCGGGCAGGCCGAGGATCAGCGACCCGACGAGACCTGCGACGACCGTCAGCCCGACAAGGGAACGGCCGGCCAGCTGCGAGACGGTAGCGCGCTCCCGCGCGGGCGGGGTGACGTTACTGCGGAATCGGTCGGCCTCGGCTACGAACGAGAACGGAACGGATTCACGCCGGCGGAACATGAGGAAACTCTCCTTGAACTCTCTGACGGATGCTGCTACTAAGTCAGACGCACGGCAGACCGCTTCGGTGCCCCGAATCGCCGAATTCGTCGAAGAATTCCCTGCACGACCCTTCCGGCCCTCGTTGTCAGTGGCGGCCCGTAGAGTGGGCGCCGCCCGAGCGACGCAATTGGAAGGACCCCGCCGGTGACCGAGACCCCCGAGCCCGCACAGCCCTGCTTCCGCAGCGATGTCACCGTTGACCTGGTGAAACACGCGGCAGGCGACTCCGACGTCCTGTTCGCGGCCCGTGTCTCCACGGCCGGTGAGCAGTCCCTGGAGGAGGTCACCAAGGACCCTGAGCGGTCCAAGGGGCTCATCAACTTCCTGATGCGTGACCGGCACGGCAGCCCGTTCGAGCACAATTCGATGACCTTCTTCATCAGCGCCCCGATCTTCGTGTTCCGCGAGTTCATGCGCCACCGCGTCGGCTGGTCGTACAACGAGGAATCAGGCCGCTACAGGGAGCTGGAACCGGTCTTCTACGTTCCGGGGGAGTCCCGCAAGCTCGTGCAGCAGGGCCGCCCCGGCAAGTACGAGTTCGTCGAGGGCACCCAGGCCCAGCAGGAGCTCACCGGCCGCATCATGGAGGACTCCTACCGCCAGGCGTATGAGGCGTACCAGGAGATGCTCGCCGCAGGAGTGGCCCGTGAGGTCGCCCGCGCGGTGCTACCCGTCGGCCTGTTCTCCTCGATGTATGCCACATGCAATGCCCGTTCGCTGATGCACTTCCTCGGCCTGCGCACCCAGCACGAGCTGGCGAAGGTGCCGTCCTTCCCGCAGCGGGAGATCGAGATGGTCGGCCAGCAGATGGAGGAGCACTGGGCCCGGCTCATGCCGCTCACCCATGCAGCCTTCAACAAGAACGGACGCGTAGCCCCGTAAGCGGTGTCCGTATTGCGGCGTTTCGTGAAGTTCATCTAGGCTGATCAAACGGACCCGGCACTGCTTGAACCCCCGAGCAGGCAGTGCCGGGCTCCTACTGCGTGTCCCCCCGAGGGGGCATTGGGCGCTGAGCAACGAGTAGCGTGTTACCCATGGCTCCGATCTCCACTCCGCAGACCCCCTTCGGGCGGGTCCTCACCGCTATGGTCACGCCCTTCACGGCGGACGGTGCACTCGACCTCGACGGTGCCCAGCGGCTCGCCGCCCATCTGGTGGACGCAGGCAATGACGGCCTGATCGTCAACGGCACCACTGGTGAGTCCCCGACCACCAGCGACGCGGAGAAAGATCAGCTCGTAAGGGCTGTACTGGAAGCAGTGGGAGACAGGGCCCACGTCGTCGCCGGCATCGGAACCAACGACACCCACCACAGCGTCGAGCTCGCCCGCACGGCTGAACGCTCCGGCGCCCACGGCCTCCTCGCGGTGACGCCGTACTACAACAAGCCGCCGCAGGAAGGCATCTTCCGCCACTTCACGGCCATCGCCGAGGCCACCGGTCTGCCGGTGATGCTCTACGACATTCCCGGCCGCAGCGGTGTGCCCATCGACACAGAGACGCTGGTACGGCTCGCCGAGCACCCGCGCATCGTCGCCAACAAGGACGCGAAGGGCGACCTCGGCCGTGCCAGCTGGGCCATCGCCCGGTCCGGCCTCGCCTGGTACTCCGGCGACGACATGCTGAACCTGCCGCTGCTCTCGGTCGGCGCCGTTGGATTCGTCTCCGTCGTCGGCCATGTCGTCACCCCGGACCTGCGGGCCCTCATCGAGGCGTACCTCGGCGGCGACGTCCAGAAGGCCACGGAGATCCACCAGAAGCTCCTGCCGGTCTTCACCGGCATGTTCCGTACCCAGGGCGTGATCACCACCAAGGCCGCACTGGCCCTCCAGGGCCTTCCCGCGGGCCCCCTGCGCCTTCCTCTGGTGGAACTCACCGCACAGGAAACGGCGCAGCTCAAGATCGACCTCGCCGCCGGTGGGGTAGAGCTCTAACCACAGACTTCACAACTGAATAAGCGAAGAACACTCGCAAGAGCGACAACGCAGACAACAGCAAGTGCACGATTGACATGCGCGCCACGTGCCCAAGCGGTACGTGGCGTGCGTGGTAAGGAGAGTCTTTTGAGTCATCCGCATCCCGAACTCGGCACCCCGCCGAAGCTCCCGAAGGGCGCCCTCCGGGTCACGCCGCTCGGCGGCCTCGGCGAAATCGGCCGCAACATGACGGTCTTCGAGTACGGCGGCCGCCTGCTCGTCGTCGACTGCGGAGTTCTCTTCCCGGAGGAAGAGCAGCCCGGAATCGACCTGATCCTGCCGGACTTCACCACGATCCGGGACCGTCTCGACGACATCGAGGGCATCGTCCTCACGCACGGCCACGAGGACCACATCGGTGGTGTCCCGTACCTGCTGCGACTGAAGCCGGACATCCCCCTCATCGGCTCCAAGCTGACCCTCGCGCTGATCGAGGCGAAGCTCCAGGAGCACCGCATCCGTCCGTACACCCTCGAAGTCGCGGAGGGCCAGCGCGAGCGCATCGGCGTCTTCGACTGCGAGTTCATCGCGGTCAACCACTCCATCCCGGATGCTCTCGCGGTCGCCATCCGCACACCTGCGGGCATGGCCGTCGCAACCGGTGACTTCAAGATGGACCAGCTCCCGCTGGACGGCCGGCTCACCGACCTGCACGCGTTCGCCCGGCTGAGCGAGGAAGGCATCGACCTTCTCCTCTCCGACTCGACCAACGCGGAGGTCCCCGGCTTCGTACCGCCCGAGCGGGACATCTCCAACGTCTTGCGCACGGTCTTCGCCAACGCCCAGAAGCGCATCATCGTGGCGAGCTTCGCCAGCCATGTGCACCGCATCCAGCAGATCCTCGACGCGGCACACGAATACGGCCGCAGGGTCGCCTTCGTCGGGCGCTCGATGGTCCGCAACATGGGCATCGCCCGTGATCTCGGCTATCTGAAGGTCCCCGCGGGCCTGGTGGTCGACGTCAAGACCCTCGACGATCTGCCGGACGACGAGGTCGTGCTGGTCTGCACGGGATCCCAGGGCGAGCCGATGGCCGCACTGTCCCGTATGGCCAACCGCGACCACCAGATCCGCATCGTCCAGGGCGACACGGTGATCCTGGCGTCGTCCCTGATCCCGGGCAACGAGAACGCGGTCTACCGCGTGATCAACGGCCTGACCCGCTGGGGCGCCAATGTCGTCCACAAGGGCAACGCCAAGGTCCACGTCTCGGGCCACGCCTCGGCCGGCGAGTTGCTGTACTTCTACAACATCTGCAAGCCGAAGAACCTGATGCCGGTCCACGGCGAATGGCGCCACCTCAGGGCCAACGCCGAACTGGGCGCCCTCACCGGTGTACCCAAGGACCACATCGTCATTGCCGAGGACGGCGTCGTCGTCGACCTCATCGACGGCAAGGCCAAAATCGTCGGCAAGGTCCAGGCGGGTTACGTATACGTCGATGGCCTCTCGGTCGGCGACGTCACCGAGACCTCTCTCAAGGACCGCCGCATCCTCGGCGACGAGGGCATCATTTCGGTCTTCATCGTGGTCGACAGCACCTCCGGCAAGATCACGGGCGGTCCCTACATCCAGGCCCGTGGTTCCGGTATCGACGACTCGGCATTCAACGCCGTCGTACCGAAGATCGAGGACGCGCTCAACAAGTCCGCCCAGGACGGCGTGGTGGAGCCCCACCAGCTCCAGCAGCTCGTCCGCCGCTCGGTGGGCAAGTGGGTCTCCGACACCTACCGCCGGCGACCGATGATCCTTCCCGTCGTCGTCGAGGTCTGACCCCGACAGGCGCGAACTCCGGAGCGGGGCCCCCGATTTGCATCGGGGGCCCCGCTCCAGTACGTTTACGGCTCCGCCTGACGGGGAAGCACCGCGCACACTCATGTGCCCCGGGCACCCCGAACGGGACGGAAATTCCGACTCAGAACTTCTGATAAAGTCGGATCCGCCGAAAGGCAAAGGCCACTCCAACGGCCACCGGAATTCAAATTCGGACCGGAAACGGGGCGAAAAAAGAATCTGGTAAGGTTGGAACCGCCGGAAAGGGAAACGCGAAAGCGAAGAACTGGAAAGCGGCCCCGCTTCGACCGGGAATCGGACACGAAAGAGTCTGATAGAGTCGGAAACGCA